>NZ_CP095481.1:4717968-5032500 GCF_023023025.1 Amycolatopsis sp. WQ 127309 | reverse complement strand
CGCGGACGCGAAGATCAGGTAGTGGCCGTAGCCCCAGCTCATCGTCGTGAACAGGGTCGGCCGGCGGACCAGCCGCGCGTGGCCCGGCTGGTCGAAGTACAGCCACCACATGGCGAACACCAGCACCAGGCCGGCCGCGGCGAGCGAGATGAGCCCGCCGACGTGCTCCGCCTCGGCGGCGCCCTCCTTGATCGCGGTGGTCGCGCCGAGGATCACCTCGCCGAGCACGATCAGCGTGAACAGGCCGTACCGCTCGGCGATGTGGTGCGGGTGCCACGTGGTGCTGAAGCGGCGCTCCGCCCACAGCGGGACGGCGAGCTCGAGCACGACGAGCACGAAGAACGCGACGACGGCCGGCGTCCCCGACAGCCACAGCCGGGCGATCCACAGCACCTGGACGGCGGTGATCCCGACGGCGTAGCGCAGGGCGGCGGGCCGGCAGGGCGGGTCCGACCGCGCGGCGCGCAGCCACTGCGTCACCATCGACAGCCGCATCAGCACGTAGCCGGCGACCATCAGCCGGAAGTCGCCCTCGAAGGCGGTCTCCACCCCGGCCGCGACGGTCAGGCCACCGGCGATCTGCACCAGCGTCGCCAGGCGGTACGGAACGTCGTCGGTGTCGAAGGCCGAGGCGAACCAGCTGAAGTTCAGCCAGCCCCACCAGATCGCGAAGAAGACCAGGGCGAAGGAGAACACGCCGTGGCCGATGTGGCCCTCGGCGAAGGCGTGGTGCAACTGCGCGGCCGCCTGGCCGACGGCGACCACGAAACACAGGTCGAACAGCAGTTCCAGCGGCGTCGCGACGCGGTGGCGCTCACTTCGGTCGCGCGCCAGCATCGGCCGGTGCCACAGGCGGATCCGGCTTCCGGGCCGCGGCGGCTGCTCGGTCATGGACCCTCCCGGGCTCGTGCCTGTCGGATCCGGTCATCCCAACATGATCACGAGCAGCGGGAAAGCGCGACACGGGCGAAAAGGACGGGCGGGCCCGGTTCCCCCTCACCCGGGCCCGCCCGCCGCCGTCACGCGCGCTGCGGCCGGCCGATGGGCAGCCCTTCCGCGAGTGCCGGACGGTCCCCCGCGGACGCCGACACTCACTGGACGGAAGGTGACCGAGTGTGTCCACTCCCTCGAACTCCGGACGCTTCGGTCGCTCGGACCGGTCACCCCATCCCCGGGTGGCCGATCGATTGCCACTGTCGGTAGCCGAAGCCGCGCAGTGAAGGCTCCATAAGATCTACCTGGTCGCTCTGCGTAGCACCAGTGCCTTTCCGTGCTCGTCACTCGTTTGGAGCATCGCGAATCTGCGGAAAGTAGTGTCCTAGCCCCGGTGGACGTCCGCGGCGGACGTCTCGGCCTCGCCGGCCGCCCGATCGTCCCCGGAAAGCTGCGCACGGTGTCTCCGCGCCCGCAGTTCGGCCACGGCGAGCCCCAGCGCGCCGCACGTCAGGACGGCCGCGCAGCAGAGGGCGACGGTGAGCGCCACCTGGTAGTCCCCCGCCGCGACGACGACCGCGCCGAAGACCGACGCCAGCACGGCCGTGCCGATCGCCGTGCCGATCCGCTGCCCGGTCTGCAGCGCGCCGCCGGCGACGCCGGCCAGCCGGACCGGGACGCACTCCAGCGTCAACGTCGTGTTCGGCGAGATCACCATGCCGCCGCCGACGCCGGCCAGCACCAGCGGCAACGCGAACGCCCAGCCCGCGGCCGCGGGCGGCACCAGCTGGGCCAGCAGCGCGACGATCAGCAGGCCGAGGGCGACCAGCGCCAGCCCGGTGACGGTGAGCCGGCGGCCGAAGCGCGGCACCAGCCGGCCGGCGACGGCCGCGGCCACCGCCGAGCCGAGCGCGAACGGCGTCACCGACAGCCCGGACTGCAGGGGTGTGTAGCCGAGGCCCTGCTGGAAGAACATCGCGAAGACCAGCCAGATCCCGGCGAACCCGCAGAAGTAGAGCGCACCCACCGCGGCGCCGCTGGCGTACCCCGGGGTGCCGGTGAACAGCCGGGTGTCCAGCAGCGGCGACCGGCCGCGCCGGACCAGCGAGTGCTCCCAGCGCACGAAGCCGGCGCCGAAGACCAGCGCGATGACGAACATCCACCACAGCCGCGCCGGACCGCCGTCGTCGGACTCCACCACCGGGAGCAGCACGCCGAGGACCGCGACGGCGAGCAGCAGGATCCCGACGAAGTCGATCTCCGACCGCAGCCTGAGCCCGCTCTTCTCGCTGCGGGGCAGCAGCCGCAGGGCCAGGGCGAACGCGAGGACGCCGATCGGGACGTTGACGTAGAACACCCAGCGCCAGCCGTCCGGATCGCCGAAGACGGCGAGGATCACGCCACCGAGGATCGGGCCGACCGCCGTCGAGATGCCGACGACGGCGCCGAACACGCCGAACGCGCGGCCGCGCTCGGGCCCGCGGAAGAGGTCCTGGATCAGGCCGGTGTTCTGCGGCGTGAGCATGCCCGCCGCCATGCCCTGGGCGAGCCGCGCGAGCACCAGCGTCGTCTCGTTCGGCGCCGCGCCGGCCAGTGCGCTGGTGGCGACGAACGCCGCGAGCGCGCCAAGGAACATCTTCCGGCGGCCGAACGCGTCGCCGAGGCGGCCGCCGGTGACCAGGACCAGGCCGAACGCCAGCGCGTACCCCGAGACGACCCAGCGGATCCCGCCGGCGCTCGCGCCCAGGTCACGCTGGATCGACGGCAGCGCGACGTTGACGATGCTGACGTCGAGCAGGCCCATGAACCCGGCCGTCAGCGAGACGGCCAGCGCCTTCCAGCGCTTCGGGTCGGGTTCGTAGTCGTCCATCGAGGGGCTGACCTCACCGGTGCTCACGGGGCGGGGATACCCACTCAGCAAACACGAAGGGCCGGATCCGCGCGCGGTGTGCGCGGATCCGGCCCGTTCGAAGCCGTGCTCAGGTCGACGCGGTGATCCCGCGGATGCCCTTCAGCTCGCCGATCAGCATCGAGCTGACCTTCACCGGGTAGTCGTGGAGCGCGAACACCGTCTGGTTCCGCCCGACCAGCTTGAGGTGGACCATCGTCTCGCCCTTGTGCGCGAGCAGCGTGGAGCGCAGCTCGCTCACCACCGACTGGTCGATCTTCTCCGCCGCGGCCAGCAGGACCAGCGGCGGCTCGTCGTCACCGTTGCCGGTGCCGACCTCGGACAGGTCCAGCGTCGCCAGGCCGCCGCCGAAGATCGACATCTTGTCTTCGCGCCAGTTGATCCGGCCCTTCACCAGCACCGCGTTGTCCTCGATCAGCTCGGAGGAGAACAAGGCGTACGACTTGGGGAAGAACAGCACCTCGAGCGAGGCGTCCATGTCCTCGACCGTGCAGATCGCCCAGGGCTCGCCCTTCTTGTTGACCCGCCGTTCGAGCGACGTGATCAGCCCGGAGATGACGAGCTCGCCCTCCCGGGGCGGGTCGGCCAGGATCCCGGCGATCGGCTTCGGGGCGTGCTTGCGCAGGATCCGCTCGGCGCCGTCGAGCGGGTGGGCCGAGACGTACAGGCCGAGCATCTCGCGCTCGTAGGCGAGCAGCTGCTTGCGCGGGTACTCCTCCTCGCCGAACTTCAGGTGCGCGAGCGGCGACGAGGACGGCGCGGCCTCTTCGCCGTCTTCCCCGCCGAAGCCGAACAGGTCGAACTGGCCCATCGCCTCCTGGCGCTTGAGCGGGACGACGGCCTCGACCGCGTCTTCGTGGACCTGGATCATCGACAGCCGCGTGTGGCCGAGCGAATCGAACCCGCCCGCCTTGATCAGCGACTCGATGACCCGCTTGTTGCAGACCACGAGCTCGGACTTGTCGAGGAAGTCGGTGAAGGTGGAGTACTTCCCCTTCTCCGCGCGGGTCTTGATGACCGACTCGACGACGTTCGCGCCGACGTTGCGGACCGCGCCGAGGCCGAAGCGGATGTCCTCGCCGACGGCCGCGAACCGCAGGGCCGACTCGTTGACGTCCGGTGGCAGCACCTTGATGCCGAGGCGGCGGCACTCGGACAGGTAGACCGCCGACTTGTCCTTGTTGTCGCCGACCGACGTCAGCAGGGCGGCCATGTACTCGGCCCGGAAGTTCGCCTTGAGGTAGGCGGTCCAGTACGAGATCAGGCCGTACGCGGCCGCGTGGCTCTTGTTGAACGCGTAGCCGGCGAACGGGAGGATCGTGTCCCAGAGCGCCTTGACGGCCTCGGCGGAGAACCCGCCGTCGAGCAGCGGGCTGGCCTTCATGCCGGCCTCGAAGCCGTCGTACTCGAGGTCGAGGACTTCCTTCTTCTTCTTGCCCATCGCGCGGCGGAGCACGTCCGCGCGCCCCATCGTGTACCCGGCCACCTTCTGGCCGATGTGCATGATCTGCTCTTGGTACACGATCAGGCCGTAGGTGTCGGCCAGGATCTCCCGCAGCGGCTCGTCGAGCTCCGGGTGGATCGGCTTGACCTTCTGCCGGTTGTTCTTGCGGTCGGCGTAGTCGTTGTGCGCGTTCATGCCCATCGGGCCGGGGCGGTAGAGCGCGCCGACCGCGACGATGTCGTCGAACACCGTGGGCTCCATGCGGCGCAGCAGGTCGCGCATGGGCCCGCCGTCCAGCTGGAACACGCCGAGCGTGTCGCCGCGGGCGAGCAGCTTGTAGGTTTCCTTGTCCTCGACGCCCAGGGTGTCGAGGTCGATGTCGATCCCGCGGTTGGTCTTGATGTTGTCGATCGCGTCACCGATGACCGTCAGGTTCCGCAGGCCCAGGAAGTCCATCTTCAGCAGGCCGATGGCCTCGCACGACGGGTAGTCCCAGCCGGTGATGATCGAGCCGTCGTCACGCTGCCAGAGCGGGATCGCGTCGGTCAGCGGGTCGCACGACATGATGACCGCGCAGGCGTGCACGCCCGCGTTGCGGATCAGGCCTTCGAGACCACGGGCGGTGTCGAAGATCGTCTTGCACTCTTCGTCCGTCTCGACCAGGGCGCGGACCTCGGCGGCCTCGCCGAAGCGCTCGTGCTTGTTGTCGACGATGCCCGAGAGCGGGATGTCCTTCGCCATGATCGGCGGCGGCAGCGCCTTGGAGATCTTGTCCGCGATCGCGTAACCGGGCTGGCCGAAGTGGACCCGCGCCGAGTCCTTGATCGCGGCCTTGGTCTTGATGGTGCCGAAGGTGATGACCTGGGCGACCTTGTCGACGCCGTACTTGTCGGTGGCGTACCGGATCATCTCGCCGCGCCGGCGGTCGTCGAAGTCGATGTCGATGTCGGGCATCGAGACGCGCTCGGGGTTCAGGAACCGCTCGAACAGCAGCTTCTGCGGGATCGGGTCCAGGTTGGTGATACCGAGCACGTACGCGACCAGCGAGCCGGCGGCCGAACCACGGCCGGGGCCGACGCGGATGCCGACGCGGCGGGCGTAGCTGATGAGGTCGGCGACGATCAGGAAGTAGGCCGGGAAGCCCTTCCCGATGATGACGTCGAGCTCCTTCTCGATCCGCTCGTCGTAACCCTCGGGCGGACCGGCCGGGAACCGCCAGGCCAGGCCCTTCGCGACCTCTTCGCGCAGCCAGCCGCCCTGGTCGTAGCCCTCGGGCACCTCGAAGAACGGCAGCCGGTCCTTGTGCGAGTAGACGTCTTCGTAGGACTCGACGCGCTCGGCGATCAGCAGCGTGTTGTCCGACGCGCCGGGGACTTCCTTGTCCCAGTACTCGCGCATCTCGGCGGCGGCCTTGAGGTAGTAGCCGTCACCGTCGAACTTGAACCGGGTCGGGTCGTTGAGCGTCTTGCCGGCCTGGACGCACAGCAGCGCCGAGTGCGTGTCGGCCTGGTCCTTGGTGACGTAGTGCGAGTCGTTCGTCGCGATCGGCTTGAGGTCGAGCAGCCGGCCGACCTCGAGCAGGCCCTCGCGGACCGACCGCTCGATCGGCAGGCCGTGGTCCATCAGCTCGAGGAAGAAGTTGCCGGCGCCGAAGATGTCCTTGTAGTCGGACGCGGCCTGGATCGCCGCTTCCTTCTGGCCCAGCCGCAGCCGGGTCTGCACCTCGCCCGACGGGCAGCCGGTGGTCGCGATGATCCCCGAGTGGTTCTCCGAGATCAGCTCGCGGTCCATCCGGGGCTTGCGGTAGTAGCCCTGCATGCTGGCCAGCGAGGACAGCTTGAACAGGTTCCGCAGGCCGGTCGCGTTCTGCGCGAGCATCGTCATGTGGGTGTACGCGCCGGCGCCCGAGACGTCGCCGCCCTCGCCCAGCTCGTCGGACCCGCGCTGGTTCTGCTGCCCCCAGAAGACGGGCTTCTTGTGGAAACGGCTCTCCGGCGCGACGTAGGCCTCGATGCCGATGATCGGCTTGATGCCGTGCTTCTTGGACTGTTGGTAGAACTCGTCGCCGCCGTACATATTGCCGTGGTCGGTCATGCCGACCGCGGGCATGCCGAGGCGCGCCGCCTCCGCGAAGAGGGGAGCGATCTTCGCCGCACCGTCGAGCATCGAGTACTCGGTGTGGACGTGCAAGTGGACGAAGGAATCGTTCGACACCAGCGAAAACCTCCCCTAGGTGAATGGGACCGGCGCGCCCGGATCCCTCACCCTAACCCGTGGCACCGACAGTCCTCGCACGCGCTCTTCGCGCTCGATTCTGCTCCTCGCCGGGACGGTTCCGGCGGTGCGACGCGCCACCGCTTCGAGCGGTGATGATCACTGCGCCGGACCGTGACCGGGTGGTCGCCGGGCGGGGTCAGCCGGCGGGGGTGACGAGGCTCCTCGTGGCCTTCGGCGTCACGGCCGGGGCCGCCACGTTCGGGTGAAATGCCGGGAGCGCGGCCTGCGGCGGGGCGTCCGCGGCCGCCGTGCCCCACGTCGGGTTCGGCGTCGTGGACAGGTCGTAGGTGATCGTGCCGCCGTTCGCGACGAACGACTCCGCCACCCACGGCTTGGACGACGGCGAGCCGTTCACGCGCACGCCCTGGACGTAGTACGTGTCCGCCGAGGCACGCGGGGCTTCGACCGTGATCGTCGCGCCGTTGCCGCGGTGGACGACCGCGCGCGGGAACAGCGGCGACGCGAGCACGAGGTCGGCGCGGCTCGGGACCTGCGGGAACATGCCGAGCGTGGCGAAGACGTACCAGGCCGACATGGTGCCGAGGTCGTCGTTGCCCGGCAGGCCGCCGGTGCCCGGGCCGTAGACCGTGTTCACGATCTGGCGGACCGTCTGCTGCGTCTGCCACGGCCGGCCGAGGTAGTCGTAGAGCCAGGGCGCGTTGATGTCCGGCTCGTTGCCCGGGTTGTAGCGGACGTCGTCGACGCCCGACAGTGCCCAGTTGCCGGCCGCGTCGTGGAAGAAGCCGTCGAGGCGCTTCACCGTCGCGGGCGCGCCGCCCAGGCCGCCGACCACGCCGGCGACGTCGTGCGAGGCCATCCACGTGTACTGCGCGCTGCTGCCCTCGACGAAGCCCGTGTCCGTCGACGGCTGGAACGGCGTCACCCACGAGCCGTCGGCCTTGCGCGCCTGGACGTACGGGCCTTCCGGGCTCGCCTGCGGGTTGACCAGGTTGCGCCAGTAGCCGGAGCGCGTGAGGAACGCGGCCGGGTCACTGCCGATGCGGGACGCCCAGTCCGACAGCGCGAAGTCGGCGACGGAGTCTTCGAGCGTCTCGGCGGCCGAGCCCCAGCAGTGGCAGGCGTCGTCCGGCGCGTAGTGGAGCTTCAGGTAGTCGGCCAGGCCGGGCCGCTGGCCGACGCACTGGATCGGGCAGCCGGCGTCGCGGGTGTCGTTCGCGGTCGGCACGGTGGCCGCGCGGGCCAGCGAGCCGAAGGCGCCCTGGACGTCGAAGCCGCGGGCGCCGAAGGCGTACATCCCGGCCAGCGCGGGCGCCGACGGGTCGCCGGACATCACGTGCGTGCCACCGTTGTTGTGCAGCCACCGGTCCCACTCTCCGCCGTTCTGCCCGGCGAAGTTGTAGAGCGACTGCGCGTAGTCGCTCGCCCGGCCCGGGTCGAGGAACGCGAGCAGCTGGACCTGCCCGCGGTAGACGTCCCAGCCGGAGAACGTGCCGTACTGCGCGTGCTGGCCCTTCGCGAGCCGGTGGACCTTCCGGTCGCTGCCGAGGTACTCCCCCGTGACGTCGCTGGCGAGGCTCGGCTGCTGCAGCGCGTGGTAGAGCGCGGTGTAGAACGTCGTGAGCTGCGCGTGCGTGCCGCCGCCGAGCTCGATCTTCGTCAGCTGGTCCTGCCAGGCCTTCCGGGCCGACGCGCGGACGCCGTCGAACGACCGGCCGGCGGGGATCTCGGCGTCGGCGTTGCGCTGGGCGTTGGCGGCGCTGACGTAGGAGATGCCGATCCGCGCGGTGACCGGCCCCTTGCTCGCGTCGAAGCCGACGTAGCCGCCGGAGCCCTTGCCGGCGCGTGCGGCGTCGGTGTAGCCCTCGCCGCCGGTCGCGCTGCTCGTGCCGGGTCGCAGGGTGCCGTCGACCCAGGTGCCCTGGCCGGTGATCGGCTGGTCGAAGGTGACGCTGAAGTGCAGCGTGTAGTAGGAGCGCTGGTTCTCCTCGCCGCCGGTGGTGCGGCCGCAGAAACCGCCCGAGTCGACCGAGCCGGTCACCCGCCGGTGCGCCGCGTCGATGCTGATCGAGGCGTTCGAGCTGCCCGGCAGCGAGTTCGACACCCGGAAGAGCAGGTTCGCGGGCTTGTCCGCGGGGAAGGTGAACCGGCCGAGCCCGGCCCGGTCGGTGGTGGTGAGGTCCACGCCGACGCCGTTGGCCAGGCCGACGCCGTAGTGGCCCGGCTCGGCGGTCTCGTCGGCGTGCGAGAAGTCGCTGGCGAAGACCTGGTCGGTGCGGTCGGCCGACGGCGAGGACAGGACGGCGCCGGGGAACGGCATGATCGGCACGTCGCCGGACGCGCCCGGCGTGCAGCCGGTGCCGTTGAGGTGGGTGAGGCTGAAGCCGCGCACCCGGGTGACGTCGTACTGGTAACCGCCGGCGGCGCCGGTCCCGTTCTGCAGGCCCTTCGTCGTGGTCGGGCTCCAGGCGATCATCCCGAACGGCGTCGTCGCGCCGGGGTAGGTGTTGCCCGCGTTGGTGCTGCCGATCAGCGGGTCGACGTAGGACGCCGGGTCGGCGACCAGCTCGACGCCGGCCGCGGCGGGCGTCGCGAACGCCGTCGCCGCGAGGGCCACCGCGCCGAGCAGGGTCAGGATCTTCCGCGCGGCCATGGCCCGCCCTTCGCCGGTGAACCCGAAGCGACAACGTTGTCGGAATTGACGCTGCGCAACGCTACGGTCACCCGTTTGCACCCGTCAACGACCCGGTGAACTTCTGTCCGGTTGTCAGGGTGGCCGGTGAAGTGAGCCACAAGCGCGTGGTCCCGCGTTGACACCGCCGCGGCCGGGACCGAGCATCCGATCCATGAACCTGTCCGACAGCCGGACAGCCGGTCCCCGGCGGGTGAGCGCCATGGAGGCCGTGCTGGCCCACCTGCGCCGCCGGATCGAACGCGGCGAGTACGCCGTCGGCGACAAGCTGCCGTCCGAGGCCGCGCTGGGCAAGGAGTTCGAGGTCAGCCGCTCGGTGGTCCGGGAGGCGCTGCGCGGGCTGCAGGCGCTCGGGCTCACCGAGTCGAAGTCCGGCAAGGGCACCTTCGTCACCGCGACCGGGCCTGCCGAGCACCCGGTGTTCGGGCCGTACTCGGCCCGCGACCTGATCGAGGTGCGCCGGCACGTCGAGATCCCCGTCGCCGGGTACGCGGCGCTGCGGCGCTCCGCCGACGACCTCGACCTGCTCGGTCACCTCGTCGAGCGGATGGCCGCCGAGACCGACAACACCGCGTGGGTCGCGCTGGACTCGCTCTTCCACATCACCATCGCCCAGGCGTCGGGCAACCCCGTGTTCGGGAAGGTGATCGAGGAGATCCGGGACGCGCTGGCCCGCCAGTCCGCCTTCCTCAACCAGCTCGGCGACCGCCGGCACCGCTCGAACGTCGAGCACTGGGCGATCGTCACGGCGATCGCCGACGGCTCGGAAGCCGCCGCGGTCGAGGCCATGACGGCCCACCTGCGGCACGTCGAAGCCACCTTGACCAGCATCGTGAACGGGGACGAGTAGCACCTTGACCGAACAGACCCTGGCCCCCGAGGTCACCCCGGAAACCACCGCCGACGCGGGCGACGCCGGTTACCGCAAGGCCCTGAAACCGCGGCACGTCACCATGATCGCGATCGGCGGCGCCATCGGCACCGGCCTGTTCCTCGGCGCGGGCGGCCGGCTCGCCCAGGCCGGACCGGCGCTGGCGATCGTCTACGCCGTCTGCGGGCTCTTCGCGTTCTTCGTGGTCCGCGCGCTCGGCGAGCTCATCCTGTACCGGCCTTCGAGCGGCGCGTTCGTCTCCTACGCGCGGGAGTTCATGGGCGAGAAGGGCGCGTACGTCGCCGGCTGGATGCACTTCCTGAACTGGTCGACCACCGGCATCGCCGACATCACGGCCATCGCGCTCTACGCGCACTTCTGGTCGTTCTTCACGCCGATCCCGCAGTGGGTGCTCGCGCTGATCGCGCTCGCCGTCGTGCTGACGCTGAACTTGGTCTCGGTGAAGCTGTTCGGCGAGATGGAGTTCTGGTTCGCCATCGTCAAGGTCGCCGCGCTGGTGTTGTTCATGGTGATCGGGATCGTGCTGCTGGCGACGCGGACGCCGATCGACGGCGTCGCGGGCGGGCCGCAGCTGATCACCGGCCACGGCGGGATCTTCCCGGCCGGGCTGCTGCCGATGGTCATGATCGTGCAGGGTGTGGTGTTCGCCTACGCGTCCATCGAGCTGGTCGGCGTCGCCGCGGGCGAGACCGAGCACCCGGAGAAGATCATGCCGAAGGCGATCAACTCCATCATGTGGCGCATCGCCGTGTTCTACGTCGGCTCGGTCGTGCTGCTGGCGATGCTGCTGCCGTGGAGCTCCTACACGAAGGAGCAGAGCCCGTTCGTCACCGTGCTGTCGCACCTGGGCGTGCCGGCCGCGGACAGCGTGATGAACCTCGTCGTGCTCACCGCGGCGCTGTCGAGCCTGAACTCGGGGCTGTACTCGACCGGGCGGATCCTGCGGTCGATGGCCGCGGCCGGGTCCGCGCCGAAGTTCACCGGCGTGCTGAACCGCAACCAGGTGCCCTACGGCGGGATCCTGCTGACGGCGTCGGTCTGCGTGCTCGGCGTCGGCCTGAACTACCTGGTGCCGAAGGAGGCCTTCGACATCGTGCTGAACTTCGCCGCGATCGGCATCCTCGCGACCTGGGCCATCATCGTGCTCTGCCACCTCCTGTTCGTCCGCAAGACCGAGCGGGACGGCCTGGAGCGGCCGTCGTTCCGGCTGCCGTTCTCGCCGTACACCGAGATCGTGACGCTGGTGTTCCTCGCCGCCGTCGTGGTGCTGATGGGCTTCGACGAGACCGGCCGGATCACGCTCATGGCGTTGCCGGTGATCGCGCTCGCGCTGGTCGCCGGCTGGTTCGCCGTGCGGAAGCGGATCGACATGAAGGCGTTCGACAAGGCGGGCCTGTGAACCACGAACTCCTGGTCGAGCTGGTGCGCGACGGCATGGTCGAGGGCGGGCACCACGGCTCGGTGATCGTGCTCGCCCCGGACGGCACCACCCTGTTCGACGCCGGCGCGCCGGACGCCCCGATGTACCCGCGGTCGACGGCGAAACCGGTGCAGGCCACGGCGATGGCGCGGCTCGGGCTGCGCCTGCCGCCCGCCGGGTTCGCCATCGCGGCCGCCAGTCACTCCGGCGAGCGGATGCACCTCGACGCCGCGTCCGCGGTGCTCGGCGGGCGCTCCCCCGGCGAGCTGGGCAACCCGGCCGACCTCCCGTACGACCCGGTCGAACGCGACACCTGGGTCGCGGCCGGGCGGGCGCCGAGCAAGCTCGCGCACAACTGCTCCGGCAAGCACGCGGCGATGCTCGCGACCTGCGCGCTCAACGGCTGGGCGGCCGAGGGCTACCTCGGCCCGGCCCACCCGCTGCAGCGCGCGATCGCCGCCACCTTCGAGGACCTGACCGGCCGCGCGATCGACCGGGTCGCGGTCGACGGCTGCGGCGCGCCGCTGTTCGCGACCACGCTGCGCGGGCTCGCCACGGCCGTGTCGAAGATCGCCACCGCCGCGCCGGGAACGCCGGAGCACCTGGTCGCCGACGGGATCCGCCGGCACCCCGAGCTGGTCGGCGGCAGCCGCCGCGACGTCACCGCCGTGCTGCGCGCGGTGCCCGGGCTCATCGCGAAGGACGGCTTCGAAGCCGTCCAGGTCGCGGCCCTGCCCGACGGCACGGCGATCGCGATCAAGATCGCCGACGGCGGCGACCGGGCCCGGCGGCCCGTGCTGGCCGCGGCGCTGGCGCTGTGCGGGGTGCGCGTGCCGCCTGGGCCGGACAACCTGCGCGTCACCGGGGCACTCGCCGTGGGGAGTCGCTGAGCCACGTCGCTCCGGTTGCCAGGCGCACGACCTCGGGTACCGTCGGATCCGGAAGGTGTTACTCCGCTTCGGAAGGCGTGTGCCCGTGCTGGACCGACTTGTCGACAGAGCTCTCGGACTCCCCCGCGCCGAAGGACCGAAACCGGTCATCACGCGCGACCTGCCGGTGCCGATGCCCGACGGCGTCACGCTGCTCGCGGACAGGTACGCCCCGGCGGGTGACACGCCCGCGCCGGTGGTGCTGATCCGCACGCCGTACGGGCGCGCCGGCCTCCTGTCGAAGCTGTTCGGGAACACGTTCTCGCGGCACGGGCTGCAGACGGTCATCCAGAGCACCCGCGGCTCGTTCGGCTCCGGCGGCGAGTTCCGGCCGTTCCACCTCGAGCGGGAGGACGGCGTCGCCACCGCCGAATGGCTGCGCGCGCAGCCGTGGTGCGACGGCAACCTCGCGATGGCGGGCGCCAGCTACCTCGGGCACACACAGTGGGCGCTCGGGCCCTACCTCGACCCGCCGCTGGCCGCGATGTGCCTCGGCATCACGGCGTCGGAGTTCGTCTCGACGTTCTACCCGGGCGGCGTGCTCGCGGCGGACAACATGGTGTCGTGGTCGGCGATGATCGGCCGCCAGGAAGAGCGCTTCGGCGCGTTCCCGAACCCGCTGCAGGCGCGCAAGACGCGCCGCGCGATGGCGCACCTGCCGCTCAGCGGCGCCGACGTCGCCGCGATCGGGAAGCCGGTGCGGTTCCTGCAGGACATCACCGAGCACTTCGTGCCGGACGACACCTACTGGGCGATGTCCGACCACAGCGCCGACGTCGAGAAGCTCGACGTCCCGGTGTCGATGGTCACCGGCTGGTACGACCTGTTCATCCGCGGGCAGCTGCAGGACTTCCGGCGGCTCGCCGAGGCCGGGAAGGCGCCGCGGATCACGATCGGCCCGTGGTCCCACGGCGAGCCGGCCAGCATGCGCCCGATGATCCAGGACCAGCTCGGGTTCCTGCGCGCCCACCTGCTCGGCGACCGCACGTTCCTGCAGCGCGCGCCGGTCCGGATCTTCCTGCAGGGCGCGGACACCTGGCTGGACTTCGAGGCGTGGCCGCCGCCGTCGACCGCGACGGCGTCACACCTGCGCCCGATCGGCGGCCTCGGCGAGGTGGGCGGCGGCGAAGCGCGGCCGACGACGTTCACCTACGACCCGGCGGACCCGACCCCGGCGGTCGGCGGGCCGCTGCTGACGGGCGTGACGAAGCAGCGTGACAACCAGGAGGTCGAGGCCCGGCCGGACGTGCTGGTCTTCACCGGCGAGCCGCTGGCGTCGGACCTGGACGTCATCGGCGAGGTGGCCGCGACCGTGCACGTGCGCACCGAGCTCGGGCACGCCGACGTCTACGTCCGGCTCTGCGACGTCGACGCGGGCGGTGTCTCCCGCAACGTCACCGACGGGATCCTCCGGCTGCGGCCGGGCTTCCCCGAGGCGGACACCGACGGCGTGGTGACGGCGGAGGTCACGCTCGACCCGACGGCCTACCGCTTCCGCCGCGGCCACCGCCTGCGCGTCCAGGTGGCGGGCGGCGCGTTCCCGCGGTTCGCCCGCAACCACGGCACGGACGAGCCGGTCACCGCGGCGGTGGACGGCAAGCCGAACCGCTTCGAGATCTTCCACGACGCGGCCCGGCCGTCCCGGATCACGCTGCCGATCTTCACTCCCTAGGACGCCACTTTCCCCGGGAAAGTGGCGTCTCAAGGGCCTGAGGCGTCACTTTCCCTAGGAAAGATGCGTCGTTTGGGAGGGAAGTCTCAGTATGTGGGCGTGCGGTGGTGCGTGGTCACCCGGCCGTCGTCGTGCAGTGCGTGCAGCAGCAGCGACGGCGGCCGGTCGTGCTCCAGCGGGCCGCCCTCGTCCCAGCCGCGGTCGCCGCCCGGCTCGACCGGCAGCAGCGACGTCGACACGACGCCGGGCGCGATCCGCAGCGGCACGCCGGCGAACGTCGTCGACGCGCCCGTGTGGACGTGGCCGGCCAGCAGCGCCACCACGCGCGGGTGCCGGGCCAGTACCGCGGCCAGCCGCTCCTCCCCCGTCTGGCGGATGCCGTCCACCAGCGGGAGGCCGACCTCGACCGGCGGGTGGTGGAAGGCGACGAACGCCGGGCCGTCGCCGCCGGACAGCACGCCGTCGAGCCAGGTGAGCGTCTCGTCGGCGAGGTAACCCGCGCCGCGGCCGGGGATCGTCGAGTCGCACATCGCGAACAGCACGCCGTCGACCTCCCGGGCGAGATCGATGGGCGCGTCGGACGCGGGCAGGTCGAGCAGGCCGGTCCGGAAAGCCGCGCGGACGTCGTGGTTGCCCGGACAGACCAGCACCGGTGCCGGGTGCTTCAGCAGTTCGGCGGCGCGTGCGTACTCCGCGGCCGCGCCGTGGTCGGCGATGTCGCCGGTGACGACGACGGCGCCGACCGCCAGCCCGTCCAGGTACGCCATCACGGCGGCGACGCGTTCTTCCGCGCGCGGCCCGTCGTCGAGGTGCAGGTCGCTCAGGTGCGCGATGATCATCTTTGGTCCTTCCCCAGGTAGGCCAAGGCTTTCACCCAGTTGCGGACGAGCACCGCGGACGCCGTCGGCAGGTCGCCGTCCCGCAGTGCCGCGGCGATCCGGCGGTGCTCGCCGATGCTCTCCCCGGCGCGGGCCGCCCCGCCGAAGTAGCACGATTCGTACCGCTTGAGCAGCGGCTTGGTCTGCTCGATCAACCGCAGCAGGTGCGGGTTCGGGCAGCGGGACAGCAGCAGCGCGTGCCACCGTTCGTCCACTTCGGACAGATCCTCGCCGCGCTCCAGCGCCGCGGCCATCCCGTCGGCGACGACGTCGAGCGCGTCGGGCAGCCCGGCGAGCTCCAGCGGCGACGTCCAGCGCAGGGCGAGGGCCTCCAGCTCGGCGACCAGCGGGTAGAGCCGGCGGGCCTCGTCCGGGTCGAACGGCGGCACGAGGAAGCCGCGCCCCGGCTCGGAAACGAGCAGGCCGCGGCCGGCGAGCCCGATCAGCGCCTCCCGCAGCGGCGTCCGGCTGACGCCCAGCTCACGGGCCAGGTGCACCTCGTTGACGCGGGCGCCGGCGGCGAGCCGCCCGTCGAGCACGCGGGTGGTGATCTCCTCGATGAGATCGCTGCGCAAAGGGGTGCGGGCCATCCGGGCAGTATTGCATGCAATCGGGTCGTACTGTATTCAGTTTGCATGACCTTTGACGGCTTCGATGTCGACCGCGCCCGCCGTGAGACCCCCGGCTGCGCGGAAGTGGTCCACTTCAACAACGCCGGATCCGCCCTGCCCCCGGCCGTCGTGACGGACACGGTGGTCGGCTACCTGCGCCACGAAGCGCTGATGGGCGGGTACGAAGCGGCCGCCGAAGCCAAGGACAGGCTGGCGGCGGTGTACACGTCGGCGGCGAGGCTGGTCGGCGGCGAACCCGACGACATCGCCATCACCGACAACGCGACGCGGTCCTGGCAGGCCGTCTTCTACGCGCTGCCGTTCGCCGCGGGCGACCGGATCCTCACCTCCACCGCCGAGTACGCCAGCAACGCGATCGCGTACCTGCAGATCGCCCGGCGCACCGGCGCGGTCGTCGAGGTGGTCGGCGACGACGAGTCCGGCCAGCTCGACGTCGAGGACCTGAAGCGCCGGATCGACGGCAGCGTCAAGCTGATCGCCGTCAGCCACGTGCCCACCCAGGGCGGGCTGGTCAACCCGGCCGAGGAGATCGGCGAGGTCGCCGAAGCCGCCGGGATCCCGTTCCTGCTCGACGCGTGCCAGTCCGCGGGCCAGCTCGACCTCGACGTCTCGCGCCTGAAGTGCGACGCGCTGTCGGTGACCGGCCGCAAGTACCTGCGCGGGCCGCGCGGCACCGGTTTCCTGTACGTCCACCCGCGGCTGCGGGAGGGGCTGGAGCCGGCGATGCTCGACCTGCACTCGGCGGTCTGGACGGCGCCCACGGAGTACGTCGTCGACCCGACCGCCAAGCGCTTCGAGGTGTGGGAACGCGACTTCGCCGCGGTCTTCGGCCTCGGCGCGGCGATCGACTACGCGCTCGAGTGGGGCCTGCCGGCCATCGAAGCCCGCGTCGCTGCCCTGGCCGGGACGCTGCGCGGCCGGCTCGCCGACGTCGGCGCCCAGGTGCGCGACGTCGGCGTGAAGAAGTGCGGCATCGTCACGTTCAGCGTCGAGGGCACACCCGCCGCGGACATCAAGGCACGGCTGGCGGAGGCGGGGATCAACACGTCGGTGTCGTCGCGCACGTCCGCGCAGTTCGACTTCACCGCGCGCGAGCTGCCGGACCTCGTCCGGGCGTCGGTGCACTACTACAACACCGAGGACGAGATCGAGCTGCTCGTGAAGGCGGTCGAGAAGCTCTAGAAGGCGTTGACACCGGTCAGTTCGGCCGACACCGTCCACAGGCGCTCGGCGAGCGCCGGGTCGATCGCGTAGTCGCGCACGCCGACGCGCGTGCCGTCGGCCGGGGTGGGCTCGGCGACCTCGCAGTCTTCGAGGCAGACGCCGCCGAGGCCGTCGAGCTGCGGGGACGTCGCCGCCCAGACCTGGGTGGCGGCGCCCTGCTCGGGCGTCTTGGCCCCGATTCCGGTGACCTGCCCAGTGTCGTCGACCATGCCCGCGTCGATCAGCTCCTGACGGCTCAGGTGGCGCACCAGGTCGGTCAGGATCCGGCCCGGGTGCAGGGCGAACGCGCGCACGCCGTGGCCCTGCGCGAGCTTGTCGAGCTGGACCGCGAACAGGACGTTCGCCGTCTTCGCCTGGCCGTAGGCGAGCCACTTGTCGTACCCCTGCTCGAAGTTCAGGTCGTCGAAGCGGACCGGGCCGAAGTGGTGGCCGCGCGAGGACACCGAGACGATACGGGCGCCCGGGTTGAACGCGGGCCAGAGCCGGTTCACCAGGGCGAAGTGGCCGAGGTGGTTGGTCGCGAACTGCGCCTCCCAGCCCGGGCCGACGCGGGTCTCCGGCGCCGCCATGATCCCGGCGCTGCCGATGAAGACGTCGATGCCGCGCCCGGACGCGACGAATCGCTCGGCGAACGCGCGGACGCTGTCGAGGTCACCGAGGTCCAGCTCGACGATCTCGACGTTCTTCAAGTCCCGCAACGCTTCCTCCGCCGTCACGCGGCGGCGGGCCGGGACGACGACGTGCGCGCCCGCCTGCGTCAGCGCGCGCGTCGTCTCGAGCCCGATGCCGGAGTAGCCGCCGGTGACGATCGCGAGCTTGCCGGTCAGGTCGATGCCGGCCAGGACGCCGGACGCCGTGCTGGTGGCGTCGAAGCCCGAGCCGATCTTGTGCTGTGCAGTGGTCATACCCCGACGTTAAGAGCTGGAGTGCACTCCAGCGCAAGTCAGCCCTTGAGCAGCTGCCGCGCGATCACGAGCTTCTGGATCTCGCTGGTGCCCTCGTAGATCCGGAACAGCCGCGCGTCGCGGTAGATCCGCTCGACCGTGACGCCCCGGACGTACCCCATCCCGCCGTGCACCTGCACCGCGCGGTCGGCGACCCGGCCGAGCATCTCGGTGCAGAACAGCTTCGCCGACGACGGCCCGAGCTTGCGGTCCTCGCCCGAGTCGTACTGCGCGGCGGCGTCGTGCACCATCGCGCGGCCGGCCGCGAGCTCGGCGTACGACTCCGCCAGCAGCGCCTGCACCAGCTGGAACTCCCCGATCGGGTGACCGCCCTGGCGGGCCGTGCGCGCGTACTCGACGGCTTCGGCCAGCGCGCGTTCCGCCATGCCGACGCAGAGCGCCGCGATGTGCAGCCGGCCGCGGGCGAGCGAGGCCATCGCGATGCCGAAGCCCTTGCCCGCCTCGCCGACGAGCGCGTCCGCCGGCACCTCGACGTCGTCGAAGACCACCTCCGACGTCCACGCGCCGGCCTGGCCCATCTTGGCGTCGTGCGGGCCGACGGTGACGCCGGGCGCGCCCGCGGGCACCAGCAGCGCGGAGATGCCGCGGCTGCCCGCGCTGTCCGGTTCGGTGCGCGCGAACACGACGAAGACCTCGGCGAGCGGCGCGTTGGTGATGAACCGCTTGGTGCCCGAGAGCCGGTAGCGGTCGCCGTCGCGGACCGCGCGGCTGGTGAGCCTGCTGGGGTCGGAGCCGGCTTCGGCCTCGGTGAGCGCGAACGACGCGATCGCCTGGCCGGCGGCGAGCCGGGGCAGCCAGCGGGTGCGCTGATCCGGCGTCCCGTAGTGCACGATCGCCTGGCCCGCGATGCCGTTGTTGGTGCCGAACAGGGACCGGAACGCGGGCGTCGTCCAGCCGAGCTCGACGGCCAGCCGGACGTCTTCGGCCATGCCGAGGCCGAGGCCGCCGTACTCCTCGGGCAGCGCCCAGCCGAACAGGCCCAGTTCGGCCGCTTTCTCCCGGATCTCGACGGGGATTTCGTCGGTTTCGTCGATTTCCGCCTCGCGCGGGACGACCTCCTTGCGCACGAACTCCCGCACCGCGCCGAGCACCTGCCCGAAAACGTCCACGTCCATGCGTCGCACCGTACCCGGTAGCGTGCGGTGCGTGAGCACCTTCTACGACGTCGCCGCACAGCACCCGGACCGGCTCGCGGTGCTCGCCCCGGACGGGCGGTCCGCGACCTTCGGCGAGCTGGCCGCGCGGGCGAACCGGCTGACGCACGCCCTGCACCGGCTCGGCCTCGGCGCGGGCGACGGCGTCGTCGCGATCGTCCACAACGGACTCCCGTACTTCGAGCTGCTGTTCGCCACCCTGCAGGCGGGGATGTACTTCACGCCGGTCAACTACCGGTCCTCCGCCGAGGAAATCGCCTATGTCGTCGGCAACAGCGGCGCGCGCGTCGTCGTCGCGGACGCGGACATCGCGCGTTCCTGCCCGCCTTTGGACTCCGTAGAACGCTTTTCGGTCGGCGCGGCGGACGGCTGGGCGGACTACGCGTCCTGGGGCGAGGACGAGCCGTCGACCGCGCCGGAACCGCGGACGGCCGGGCAGACGATGCTCTACACGTCGGGCACCACGGGCCGGCCGAAGGGCGTCCGCCGCGCGCTCAGCGGGAAACCGCCGTCCCTGCACGAAATCCACCACGACCTGCTCGCGATGATGGACGTCCACGAGGGCCCGGGCGTGCACTTGGTCGCTTGCCCGCTCTACCACGCCGCGCCGGGCTCGTTCAGCGTCAACGCGATGCACCTCGGGCACTCCGCCGTGCTGATGGACAAGTTCGACGCCGAGGAGACGCTGCGGCTGATCGAACGCCATCAGGTGACGAGCACCCACCTCGTGCCGACCATGTTCCACCGGCTGCTGCGGCTGCCCGACGACGTCCGCGCGCGGTACGACCTGGCGAGCCTGGTGAGCGTGATCCACGGCGCGGCGCCGTGCCCGCCCGAGGTCAAGGAGCGGATGATCGCGTGGCTCGGCCCGGTCGTGCACGAGTACTACGGCGCGTCGGAGGGCCTGATCTGCGGCGTCACCGCGGCGGAGTGGCTGGCGGCGCCGGGCACGGTCGGCCGGCCGCTGACCGGCGTGCGGCTGAAGATCGTCGACGACGACGGCGCCGAGGTGCCGGCCGGCGAGCCCGGCACGATCTACTTCAGCTCGGCGCACACCGCGCTCGACTACCTCGGCGACCCGGCGAAGACAGCGGCCGCCCGATCGGGCGAATTCCTGACGGTGGGCGACTTCGGCCACCGCGACACCGAAGGCCGCGTGTTCCTGCTCGACCGCCGCACCGACCTGATCCTCTCGGGCGGGGTCAACATCTACCCGGCCGAGATCGAGGCGCGGCTGCTCTCCCACCCGGACGTCGCCGACGCGGCGGTGATCGGCGAGCCGGACGACGAGTGGGGCCAGCGGGTGATCGCCGTCGTCCAGCCGATCCCCGGCGTGCCGGGTGACGACGCCCTGGCCGCGCGGCTGGCCGAGCACTGCCGCGCCGCACTGGCCGGGTTCAAGACCCCCAAACGGTTCGACTTCACCGAGCAGCTGCCGCGCACGGAGTCGGGCAAGATGCTGCGGCGCACCCTCCGGAAGGACTGAACGCCCGATGCGCAAGCCGATCGCCGTCACCACCGCCGTACTCGCGGCCTTGCTGGTGCTGCCCGCCACCGCGTCCGCGACGCCGGGCAGCGGGGTCACCGGCACGATCCTGTCGCAGAAAACGATCGGCCACACCGACTACACGCTGCGGGAGATCACCATCCAGCCCGGCGGCTACACCGGCTGGCACTTCCACGACGGCACGCTCTACGCGTACGTGAAGGCGGGAACGCTGACGCACAACCTGGCCGACTGCTCCTTCGACGGCCGCTACCGCACCGGGCAGGCGTTCACCGAGCGGCCCGACCAGGTGCACATCGGCCGCAACCTCGGGACGACGCCGATGGTCCTCGAAGTCCTGTACGTGCTCCCGGCGGGCAGCCCGCTCTCGGAGGACGCGCCGAACCCGGGCTGCGGCTTCTAGCTCGTGAACCAGCCCGCCGCGTCGAGGCGGTAGGCCGCCGGGCCGACGACGGCGCGCAGGTCGGTCTCCAGCGCCGCCATCCGCTCGGTGCCCACCGTGCGTGCCCAGTCGGCGCGCAGCTCGTCGAAGATCTCCGCCGACTTCGTGAGGGCGTCGACGCCGTGCGCGGTGAGCCGCACGATCTTGCGGCGCGCGTCGGCCGGGTCGTCGGCTCGCTCGGCGTACCCCAGCGCCTCGAGCCGCTCGACTGTCTTGCCCGCCGCCTGCTTGGAGACGCCGAGGCGCCGGCCGATCTCGGACGCCGTCGCGCCCTGGACGCCGATGGCCTGCATCGCGAAGCCGTACGACGGCCGGACGCCCGCGTGCCCGCGGCGCGCGAGCTCGGCGTGCAAGCGGTCGATGAGCGTGCGGAAGCCGCCGAAGAGCAGGAACGGCAGCTCGTAGCCGGGTACGTCGGTCATAGCCCCTTGCCAAGTTCGACAACCAGGTTTACGGTTTCGACAACCACGTTGTCGATCCTACGTCTGGAGACGTCTTGTTCCCCGATCACACCCCGAAGTCTGCTCCCCCGGCCGCCCGGCCCGCGATGGCGGCCACGGCGAAGAAGTTCGGCGGCCACGTCCCGGCCGCCGTCGCCCGCCTGGCGACGTCACCCGAACTGCTGAACGGCTTCCTCAAGCTGAACGCGATCTTCGAGTCCACCACCCTGCCGGCGCTGGACCGCGAGGTCCTGATCATGACGGTCGCCGCCCGCAACGGCTGCCACCTCTGCGTCGCCATGCACACGGCTTCCCTGCACGGCCTCGCCGCCGCACCGGAACTGGTCACGGCGCTGCGTGCGGAGTCGGCGCTGCCCTCACCGCGGCTGGAGGCGTTGCGCGGGTTCGTGCACGCGGTCATGGACACGACCGGCGAGGTCCCGCCGTCTGCGCTGGACGCGTTCACCGGCGCGGGTTACACGCCGCGGAACGCGCTGGAAGTGGTGCTGGGTATCGGAACCTACACGCTGTCGACGTTCGCGAACCGCCTGACGGGAGCACCGCTGGACGACGTCTTCGCCGCCCACGCCTGGCACGCTACCGCGGCCTGACGATCGTTCCGTTCGCGTCGCCTTCGACGAGGTCCCGGTAGGCCTCGGCGACGACGGCCACCGGTGTCCCGCGGTGGCCGTCTTCGCCCATGGCTTCAAGGGTTTCGCTGATCCAGCCCGGGCTGACGACGTTGACGCGCAGCCCGCGCGTCAGCTCGGCGGCCGCGCAGGTCGTCGAGCACCTGGTCGTCGGTGAGGTCGGCGCGGACCGGCGACGTCCGTGAGACGGGCACGATCTCGTGGCGCGGCCCGAGAGCGGCGACGACGGCCCGGCCGACGAGCCCGGTAGCGCCCAGCACGACGATCTTCACGTCGTCGACGTTAGCAACCCTTTTCCGGGTCAGAACGGGCGCCAGAAGTGGCCCACGACGTCACACTCGCGCGGGCTGCTGTCCTTGAGGCGGTAGAGGCACCGGGTGATGCGAATCCGGTCGAACCCGCCGACCAGGCCGGGGTCGCCGAGGGTGAAGTGGATGCTCCGCACGCCGTTCGGGTAGTCGTTGAAGGTGACGGTCCGGCTCTCCGAGGCGATCCGCGTGGAGCCCTTCATCGCCTCGAAGACGATCTGGGTCGTCTCGATCGGGTTGTCCTCCCCGGTCATGACCGGGTTCTGGGTGCTGATCGCCCCCTGCACCTCGGTCGTCCGGTTCCACCACGTGAACGAGCCGTCGGCACCGTAGCCGTACCCCACGTCGAACGTCGTCGAGTCGCCGACCTGGCCGGCGCTCGCCGTGCCGGTGGCGGTCATGAGGCCACCCGCCAGCGCCAAGCCCAGGAACAGCGCGCGCAGCTTCCGATTCATCGATGACCCCTTCGCGTCGGTTTCGTCGCCGACTACTCGCCGGAGAAGGCCGGCCGGTTTATGTGACCCAGCTCTCACCGAGCCGTGTCCGGTCTCCCGCCGCGGCTTCGACTCCTTGGTGTTCGCACCCACCGAGAAGGAGTCGAAATGGACAAGCCGGCCGGCCGGCGCGAGTGGCTGGGGCTGCTCGTGCTCGTGCTTCCCACCCTGCTCGTCGCGATGGACATGACCTCGCTGTTCCTCGCCTTGCCGGAACTGAGCGCCGACCTGGGCGCGAGCGGTACCGAGCAGCTCTGGATCACCGACAGCTACGGCTTCCTCGTCGCCGGGTTCGTGATCACCATGGGCACCCTCGGCGACCGGATCGGCCGGCGGCGGCTGCTGCTCATCGGCGGGGCGGCTTTCGCGGCCGTCTCCGTCGTCGCCGCGTTCGCCACCACTCCCGGGCTGCTCATCGCCGCCCGCGGGGCGCTGGGGATCGCCGGGGCGACGCTCATGCCCTCGACGCTCGCCCTGATCACGAACATGTTCCGCGACGAGCGGCAGCGCGGGAAGGCCATCTCGATCTGGGCCACCTGCCAGTTCGCCGGCGGCTCGCTCGGCCCGGTCCTCGCCGGGTTCCTGCTCCAGCACTTCGCGTGGGGCTCGATCTTCCTGATCGCCGTGCCCGCCATGGCCGTGCTGCTGATCGCCGGGCCGATCCTGCTGCCCGAGTTCCGCACACCCGCGCCGGGACGGCTCGACTTCGGCGGCGTCGCGCTCTCGCTCGCCGCGGTCCTGCTGGTCGTGTTCGGCCTCAAGCAGCTGACCACCGGCGCCGGCCTGCTCGTGCCGCTGGGCGCGATCGTCGCCGGGACCGTGCTGGGTGCCGTGTTCGTCCGCCGCCAGCTGAGGCGCCCGGTGCCGCTGCTGGACCTGCGGTTGTTCCGGAACCGTCCGTTCACCGCCGTGCTGGTCGCGCTGGTGTTCGCGGGCGTCGCGATGGCGGGCGTCGGCCTGCTGGTCACCCAGTACCTGCAGGGTGTGCTCGGGTACTCGCCGCTCGCGTCGGCCCTGCTGTTCGCGCCGATGGGCATCGGCGTCGCGGCGGGCACGACGGTGGCGCCCGCGCTGGCCCGGCGGCTGGCCCCGGTGACGGCGATCGCCGGCGGCCTGGTGGTCTCGGCGGCCGGCGGCCTGCTGCTCGCCTTCACCGACGGGCTCCCGCTGGTCGTCGCGGGGATCGCGGTGCTGACGCTGGGTACCGGCCCGCTGTTCGCGCTGGGCATCGGCCTGGTCGTCGGCTCGGTGCCGCCGGAGCGCGCCGGGTCGGCCGCGTCGATGGCCGACACCGGCAACTACCTGGGCGGCTCGCTGGGGCTGGCCTTCATCGGCCTGGTCGCCACGGCCGTCTACCACCACACGTTCCCGGCCGGCACCACCCTCGCCGCCGACGTCGCCCGCGCGGACGTCGCGGACCAGGCGAAGACGGCGTTCACGACCGGCCTGAACGTCACGGGCGTGATCGCGGCGGTGCTCTTCGCGGGCTTGGCGGTCCTGGTGACGCGGATGCGGACCTCAGCCGAGCGCGCCGAGGAACTGCAGGACGCCCAGCAGGCCCGCTAGGGCGCCGAAGAACTGGTAGATCCCGAAGCTGCCGCCCACCCGGCGGACGGACGCCTCGGCGCGCGGGTCGAGCAGCACGGCGACGGTCTTCCCGACGCGCGGCGACACGAAGGTGTACCGCCCGGCCCACGCCGAGCGCGTCCGTCCGTAGACGGTGTATTGGACCTTGGGCTCGCTCGGTGCGCGGTTCAGCCACCGCCGCTCGTCGACGACGTCACCTTCGATCTCGCGGGCTCGCCGTCCGAAGCGCAGGCGGCCCGCCGCGATCCCCGCGGACAACGCCCCGAACAGGGTGAACACCCAGGCCACGAGCAGGTAGGACGCGGTGACGTCGCCGGCCAGGCCCAGCTGCCCGGCGGCCAGGCCGAACGCCACCAGCAGCACCCCGCGCACGACGAAGGCGACGGGCAGCGCGGTCCGGGGCGTGGGCAGCAACCGCACCCGGCCGCTTCCGGCCGGTCCGCACCGAACGACGTCGTCCACCAGCACGGGCACGGTGGTGCGCAGCAGTTCGCGCTCCCCGCCGCTCAGCTCGTCGACGACGGTGCCGGCCGCGAAGGAAACCCGCAGGACCGACGGCAGCGGACGCACCGCCGTCACGCGGTACCGGCGCAGCCCACGCGCGAACCACCACCGGAACGACGACCAGGCCACGCCCGCGATCGCCTCGATCGAGCCGGCCACCAGGAAGACCCACACCGCCGCACCGTGCACGCGTTCAGCCGGGTCCCTTCGAGGATTCAGGTGGGCGCAGCAGGGTTCGAACCTGCGACCGCTCGGGTGTAAACCGAGTGCTCTTCCGCTGAGCTATGCGCCCGGACGGCGGCGGTCCACCCGCAAGGGGGACCGCCGCCGTGGAGCCTCACGCCAGTTCGGCGACGGCCTTCTTCCAGCCCTGCTGGTCGCGTGCCTCGCCCGGGGCGTTCACCTCGGCGAAGCGGACCACGCCCTCCTTGTCGACCAGGAAGGTGCCGCGGACCGCGAGACCCGCCTGCTCGTTGAAGACGCCGTACGCGCGCGCCACGTCACCGTGCGGCCAGAAGTCGGACAGCAGCGGGAACTGGTAGCCCTCCTTCTCGGCCCACGCCTTGAGCGAGAACGGCGTGTCGACCGAGACGCCCAGAACCTGGACGCCCTTGTTGTCGTAGTCGGCGAACTCGTCGCGGAGCTGGCACAGCTCGCCCGTGCAGATGCCGCTGAACGCGAACGGGTAGAAGACCACCAGCACCGGCTTGTCGCCCCGGAAGGACGACAGCTGCACCGGCTGCTTGTTGTAGTCGTTGAGCGTGAAGTCAGGGGCCTCAGAACCGACCTCGACGGTCATACCGCGTTTCCTCTCCCGTACGGACACGTGCCTGCGACGACAACCCTATCGTGTCAGCCGGGCGGGGCCGGTTCAGCGCTGTTTCGACTTCGACTTCGGGGACACCAGCCTCGTGCCGATCCAGTTCGCGCCGACACTGATGTTGGCGGTCTGGGCCAGCCCGACGACGGGCACCGCTTCCGCGATCTCACTCGGCTCGACGTGCCCGGGCTGTCCCGTCTTCGGGGTCAGCACCCAGATCACGCCGGTCTCTTCCAGGGGGCCCCTGGCGTCGATGAGCGCGTCGCCGAGGTCGCCGTCGTCCTGGCGCCACCACAGCAGCACCACGTCGATGACCTCGTCGGCTTCCTCGTCGAGGATGTCCCCGCCGATCTGCTCCTCGATCGCCGCGCGGACGTCGTCGTCGACGTCCTCGTCCCAGCCGATCTCCTGGACCACCATCTCGGGCTTGATGCCGAGCCTCTCGGCGACGCCGGTCTGATCAGCGTCTCCCGCGGCGACCACTGCTTTCACTCCTCCAACTACGACGGAGCGTGGCGCTCGAGCACCCTCGTGGAGGGTACGGCTGCGCCACACTCGGCTACCCGGTTGCCGATAGCGAACACTGGTGTGGCTCTGCGCGCAACCGTCCACACCGGATCCGTGACAACTCGTGTCGCAGGATACGGGCCGCGGGGCCCCCGCCGCGACGGCGTATCGGGTACCTCGGGGAC
Organism: Amycolatopsis sp. WQ 127309; assembly: GCF_023023025.1. Taxonomy (NCBI): domain Bacteria; kingdom Bacillati; phylum Actinomycetota; class Actinomycetes; order Pseudonocardiales; family Pseudonocardiaceae; genus Amycolatopsis; species Amycolatopsis sp. WQ 127309. Next base: position 5,006,077 of record NZ_CP095481.1, on the reverse strand, counting down.
CGGTCTGCCACCCCGCCGGAGCCCGTCCCCTAGGGTGATGAGGAAGAAAACGCGCGCGCGGATACACCGCGCGCGGGGAGCGACTCGATCGGGTCGGCTGATGTTACCGCCTAGTAGCAGTGCGGAAGCCGGGAGGGAAGACGACGATGGAGAGTCGTACACCCCCGAGTACGAGCACCACCGGCTACAACTTTTCGCAAGGAGACCCCTTGGCCCCGCAGAACGACGGCGCCTCCGGCAAGGAGACCCCGGCACGCGTACGCGTAATCCGTGACGGATTGGCTGCGCACCTGCCCGACATCGACCCGGAGGAGACCGCCGAGTGGCTGGACTCCTTCGACGAGGCGCTGGCCAGGGGAGGCCAGCAGCGGGCCCGGTACCTGATGCTGCGCATCCTGGAGCGCGCTCGTGAACGCAACGTCGGTGTGCCCGCGCTGACCTCGACGGACTACGTCAACACCATCCCCACCGAGAACGAGCCGTGGTTCCCCGGTGACGAGGAGATCGAGCGCCGCTACCGGGCCTACATCCGGTGGAACGCCGCGATCATGGTGCACCGGGCGCAGCGCCCCGGCGTCGGCGTCGGCGGCCACATCTCGACCTACGCCTCGTCCGCCGCGCTCTACGAAGTCGGGTTCAACCACTTCTTCCGCGGCAAGGACCACTCCGGCGGCGGCGACCAGATCTACATCCAGGGGCACGCCTCCCCCGGCATCTACGCCCGCGCGTTCCTCGAGGGCCGGCTGTCCGAGCAGCAGCTCGACGGCTTCCGCCAGGAGTACTCGCACGCCGGCGAGGGCGGCGGCCTGCCGTCGTACCCGCACCCGCGGCTGATGCCGGAGTTCTGGGAGAACCCCACGGTGTCGATGGGCCTCGGCCCGATGAACGCGATCTACCAGGCGCGGTTCAACCGCTACCTGCGCGACCGCGGCATCAAGGACACCAACGACCAGCACGTCTGGGCGTTCCTCGGCGACGGCGAGATGGACGAGGCGGAGTCGCGCGGCCTGATCCACATCGCGGCCGGCGAGGGCCTCGACAACCTGACCTTCGTGATCAACTGCAACCTGCAGCGGCTCGACGGCCCGGTGCGCGGCAACGGCAAGATCATCCAGGAGCTGGAGTCGTACTTCCGCGGCGCCGGCTGGAACGTCATCAAGGTCATCTGGGGCCGCGAGTGGGACTCGCTGCTGCACGCCGACCGCGACGGCGCCCTGGTCAACCTGATGAACGTGACACCGGACGGCGACTACCAGACGTACAAGGCCAACGACGGCGCCTTCGTCCGGGAGCACTTCTTCGGCCGCGACCCGCGGACGAAGGACCTGGTCAAGGACCTCTCCGACGCCGACATCTGGAACCTCAAGCGCGGCGGCCACGACTACCGCAAGGTGTACGCGGCCTACAAGTCGGCGCTGGAGCACCACGGCCAGCCGACGGTGATCCTGGCCCACACCATCAAGGGCTACGGCCTGGGCCCGGCGTTCGAGGGCCGCAACGCCACGCACCAGATGAAGAAGCTCACCCTCGACGACCTCAAGCTGTTCCGCGACTCACAGCGGATCCCGATCAGCGACGAGGAGCTCGAGCGCGACCCGAAGCTGCCGCCGTACTACCACCCGGGCAAGGACTCGGCGGAGATCGAGTACCTGATCGGCCGCCGCAAGGCGCTCGGCGGCTTCCTGCCGGAACGCCGCCCGAAGTCGGCGAAGGCGCTCGTGCTGCCCGGCGACAAGGTCTACGAAGGCGTCCGGAAGGGCTCGGGAAAGCAGGAGGTCGCCACGACGATGGCGTTCGTCCGGCTGGTCCGCGAGCTGGCGAAGGACTCCGAGATCGGCAAGCGCGTCGTCCCGATCATCCCGGACGAGGCCCGCACCTTCGGCCTCGACTCGATGTTCCCGACGGCCAAGATCTACAACCCGCACGGCCAGACGTACACGTCGGTCGACGCGAGCCTGATGCTGGCCTACAAGGAGTCCGAAAAGGGCCAGCTGCTGCACGAGGGCATCAACGAGGCGGGCTCGACCGCGTCGTTCACCGCCGTCGGCACGTCGTACGCGACGCACGGCGAGCCGATGATCCCGATCTACATCTTCTACTCGATGTTCGGGTTCCAGCGCACCGGTGACGGCCTCTACGCCGCCGCCGACCAGATGGCCCGCGGGTTCGTCATCGGCGCCACCGCCGGGCGCACCACGCTGACCGGTGAGGGCCTGCAGCACGCCGACGGGCACTCGCTGCTGCTGGCCTCGACCAACCCGGCGGCCGTGGCGTACGACCCGTCGTGGTCGTTCGAGATCGCGCACATCGTGAAGGACGGCCTCCGCCGGATGTACGGCGAGACCGGCCCGGACGGCAACGGCGAGAACGTCTTCTACTACATGACGATCTACAACGAGCCGTACCAGCAGCCCGCCGAGCCGGCGAACCTCGACGTCGACGGCCTGCTGAAGGGCCTGTACAAGTACGCCGACGCCCCCGAGGGCGACGGCGCCGAGGTGCAGATCCTGGTCTCGGGCGTCACGATGCCGGACGCGCTGAAGGCGCAGAAGCTCCTCGCCGAGGAGTGGGGCGTGCGGGCGGCCGTGTGGTCGGCGACGTCGTGGACCGAGCTGCGGCGCGAGGCCGTCGAGATCGACCACGACAACTTGCTCTACCCGGGCAGCGAGCCGCGCGTGCCGTACGTGACCGAAGCGCTTTCGGGCACGAACGGGCCGGTCGTGGCGGTGTCGGACTGGATGCGCTCGGTGCCGGACCTGATCCGCCCGTGGGTCCCGACCGACATGCTCACGCTGGGCACGGACGGCTTCGGCTTCTCCGACACCCGGCCCGCCGCGCGGCGGAAGTTCCTGGTCGACGCCGAGTCGATCACGATCGGCGCCCTCTCGGCGCTGGCCAAGCGCGGCGAGGTCGACCAGGCGAAGGTCCTCGAGGCGGCCACGAAGTACCGGATCGACGACATCTCGGCCGCCGGGCCGCAGACGTCCGATTCCGGCAGCGCGTGACCTGGTGCTAGAAAGGGACCCGGCAGACATCCGATGTCTGCCGGGTCCCGCTTGCTAGGGAGTTGATGAAGGTGACGAAGCGCCGACTGCCGAAGCCGGACGAGCTGAAGCAGCTCCTGCGGCCCAAGCCGATCGTGCTCAACCCGACCGACCGGCGGCTCGGCAACGCGCACACCATCGCCGACCTGCGCACGGCCGCGCGCAAGCGGACCCCGCGGGCGGCCTTCGACTACACCGACGGCGCGGCCGAGCTCGAAGACAGCCTGCTGCGCGCCCGCCAGGCCTACCGGCGGGTCGAGTTCCACCCGAACGTCCTGCGCGGGGTGTCCGATGTGGACACCACGCGCGAGATCCTCGGCAAGACCTCGGCCCTGCCCTTCGCCTTCGCCCCCACCGGTTTCACCCGGATGATGCAGCACGAGGGCGAGAGCGCGGTGGCCCGCGTCGCCGAGCGCAACGGCATCCCGATGGGGCTCTCGACCATGGCGACGACGTCGATCGAGGACCTCGCCGCCGCCGCGCCCGGGGCCCGCAAGTGGTTCCAGCTCTACGTCTGGCGCGACCACGGCGCCGGCGAAGATCTGATGAATCGCGCGTGGGAACACGGCTTCGACACGCTCATGCTGACCGTCGACACCCCGGTCGGCGGCGCCCGGCTGCGCGACGTCCGCAACGGCCTGACCATCCCGCCGGCGCTCACGCTCAAGACGTTCCTCGACGGCGCGACGCACCCCGCGTGGTGGTTCAACCTGCTCACCACCGAGCCGCTGAACTTCGCCTCGCTCAGCCACTTCGACGGCACCGTCGCCGAGCTGCTGAACAAGCTGTTCGACCCGACGCTGAACTACGACGACCTCGACTGGGTGCGCCGCACCTGGCCCGGGAAGCTCGTGGTCAAGGGCGTGCAGAACGTCGACGACGCGCGCGACGTCGTCAAGCACGGCGCCGACGCGGTGCTGATCTCGAACCACGGCGGCCGCCAGCTGGACCGCGCGCCGACGCCCCTGGAGCTGCTCCCGGCGGTGCTCGACGAGATCCAGGGCGGCGCCGAGGTCTGGATCGACACCGGCATCCTGTCCGGCGGCGACATCGTCGCGGCCATCGCCCGCGGGGCCGACGCCGTCCTGGTCGGCCGCGCGTTCCTCTACGGCCTGATGGCCGGCGGCGAGCGCGGCGTCCAGCGCTGCGTGGACATCCTCCGCACGGAGATGGTCCGCACGATGCAGCTGCTGGGCGTCCGCACCCTCGCCGACCTCAAGCCGTCACACGCGACGCTGCGCTGAGCCCGGTCAGACCTGCGCCTGGCCGCCGTCGACGAAGAATTCGACGCCGTTGACGAAGCTGGCGTCGGGTGAGGCCAGGAACAGTGCCGCGCCGGCGATCTCGGACGGGTCGCCGATCCGGCCGAGCGGGACGTCGGCCTCGAACATGTCGAGCATCGCCTGCTGGGCGGCGGGCTCGGCCAGGCCGAGCAGGCCCGGGGTGCGCGTCGGTCCCGGGCTGAGGACGTTCACGCGGACGCCCTTGCCCTTCAGGTCGAGCGCCCAGGTCCGCGCGAAGTTGCGGACGGCGGCCTTCGTCGCGGCGTAGATGCTCATGCCCGGCGCCACGCGCGTCGACGTCGTCGAGCCCGTGATGATGATCGACGCGTTCTCGTTGAGCAGCGGCAAGGCCTTCTGCACGGTGAAGACGACGCCCTTGACGTTCGTGGCGAACGTGCCGTCGACCTGCTCCTCGGTGATCTCGCCGAGCGGGGCGACGGTGCCGCCGCCGGAGTTGGCGACGACGACGTCGAGGCCCTTCCCGCGCTCTTCGACGGCCCGGTAGAGCGCGTCGAGGTCGGCGAGGTTCGAGGAGTCGGCGCGGATCGCCTGCACGCTGCCGCCGATCTCGGCGACGGCGTCGTCGAGGACCTCCTTGCGCCGCCCGGTGATGAACACGTGCGCGCCTTCGGCCGCGAACCGCTTCGCGATGGCGAGCCCGATGCCGGTCCCGGCGCCGGTCACGACGGCCGTCTTGTCCTTCAGTGTGCTGGTCACGATGCTCCCCTGGTCGAGTTCTTGACTGTCTCGTCCAGAACCTACGCCGTTATGGACGAGACAGTCAAGAATGGGTACGCTGAGGCCATGGCACGACCCCGGAGCTTCGACCAGGACGCGGTGCTGCGCGCCGCCAGGGACCAGTTCTGGGCGACCGGTTACGCGGGCACGAAGATCGACGACATCGCCGCCGCGACCGGCCTCGGCAAAGGCAGCCTCTACGGCGCCTTCGGCGACAAGCACGCGCTGTTCCTGCGCGTCTTCGACGACTACTGCACCGAGTCCGCCGAGGCGACGCGCCGCGCGCTCGAAGGTCCCGACAGCGGCGCCCGCCAGCGGATCCGCGACTACGTCGCAGGGATTGCCGAGTCCACAGCGGCCGACCGGGACCGGCGCGGCTGCATGCTCGCGAAGGGCACCGCGGAGTGCGCAGAGCACGACGAAGCCGTCGCGGCCCGCGCCCAGCGCGTCTTCCACGAGCTGCGGGAGCAGCTGACGGCGGCCGTCGCGGCCGCCCAGCGCGCGGGCGACATCGCCGGCGACCAGGACCCGGCCCACCTCGCGAGCCTGCTGCTGGCCGTCACCCGCGGCATCGAAGCCCTCGGCAAAGGCGGTTCGAGCCCCGCCGAACTCCGCGCGATCGCGGACACGGCCCTAGCCGTCCTCCCCCAGCCGTAACCCACGTGATCAGACCCGTGACTCGCGTGATCAGACCCGTCATTGACGTGATTGGGGCCGGAACTCGCGAGTTCCGGCTTCGATCACGTGAGTTCCGGCTTCGATCACACGAGTGACGGGTTCACGACCGGCCAGTTGCGCTGATCGGCCGCAAGTTGTTGACGTAACGCCCGGTTTGTGAGGAGGATCACGGGCACTCGCGGAAAGGCCGTTTTCGCATCGTGGAAAACGGAGGTCGCCCGTGTTCGTGCAAGACGTGACTCCCCTCGGCTCGCTGGGCCTGTCGGCGCTCGTCGCCGTGCTGCCCCTGGCCACCGTGCTCGTCCTCCTCGGCGTCGTCCGGATGAAGGCGCACCACGCCGCCCTGATCGGGCTGCTCGTCGCGCTCGTCGTCGGGATCGCCGCGTTCGGGATGCCGATCGTCCAGGCCGTCTCCGGCGCGCTGTCCGGCGCCGCGTTCGGCCTGTGGCCGATCATGTGGATCGTCGTCAACGCGCTGTGGATCTACCGGCTCACCGTGCGGACCGGGCACTTCGACGTGCTGCGCCGCTCGTTCGGCCGGATCTCCGACGACCCGCGCATCCAGGCGCTGATCATCGCGTTCTGCTTCGGCGCGCTGATGGAGGCCCTCGCGGGCTTCGGCGCGCCCGTCGCGATCAGCGCCGTGATGCTGGTGGCCGTCGGCTTCCACCCGGTGAAAGCCGCGGTCGTCGCGCTGGTCGCGAACACCGCGCCGGTCGCGTTCGGCGCCATGGGCACGCCGGTCGTCACGCTCGCCCAGGTCACCGGGCTGCCGCTGGAGCAGGTGTCGTCGATCGTCGGGCGCCAGACGCCGTTGCTCGCCCTGGTCGTGCCGCTGCTGCTGGTGATCATCGTCGACGGCAAGCGCGGCCTGCGCGACACGTGGCTGCCCGCGCTGGTCTGCGGGGTCGCGTTCGGGCTCGTGCAGTTCCTCGCGTCCAACTACGTCTCGCCGCAGCTGGCCGACATCGGCGCCGCGCTCGCCGGCGCGGCCGCGCTGGTGGCGCTGCCCCAGACCCGCCGTCCGGTGCCCGAAGCCGTCCGCGTCGGGCTGGGCGGGACGACGACCACCGAAGCGCCGCCGGAGGACGCGCGCGGCGACGTCGTGAAGGCGTACCTGCCGTACGCGCTGATCATCGTGATCTTCTCCCTCGCCGTGCTGCCGCCGATCAAGAAGCTGCTCGACAAGGCGACCTGGAAGTTCCGCTGGCCCGGGCTGAACGTGGCCGCGCCGAACGGGAAACCGGTGTCCGGCAACACGTTCTCGCTGCCGTTCCTCAACACCGGCGGCACGCTCGTGCTGATCGCCGGGATCATCACGGCGGCGGTGCTGGCGGTGTCCGCGAGCGGCGCGGTGAGCGAATGGCTGGCGACGGTGAAGGAACTGCGCTTCGCGATCCTCACCGTCACCAGCGTGCTCGCGCTGGCCTACGTGATGAACCTGTCCGGCCAGACCAGCACCATCGGCACGTTCATCGCGGCCGCCGGCGCCGCGCTCGCGTTCCTGTCCCCGGTCCTCGGCTGGTTCGGCGTCGCCGTCTCGGGGTCCGACACGTCGGCCAACGCGCTGTTCGGCGCGCTGCAGGTGACCGCGGCCCACCAGACCGGCCTGCCCGCGGACCTGCTCGCCGCGGCCAACAGCTCCGGCGGGGTGCTCGGCAAGATGGTCTCGCCGCAGAACCTCACCATCGCCTGCGTCGCGGCGAACCTGCCCGGTGAAGAGGGCAAGCTGCTGCGCAAGGTGCTGCCGTGGAGCCTCGGGCTGCTGCTGGTGATGTGCCTGATCGTGTGGGGTCAGAGCACGCCGGTGCTCAGCTGGATGCTGCCATGACGCCGTGGTCGCGGGCCGCGACGCGCTGCTTGGCCGAGCGGTTCCAGGTCCACCAGCCGTGCACGACCAGCCCGGCGAACACGATGTAGATCGCGGCCGAGAAGTAGAGCCCGGACGAGATCTGCAGCGGCACGCCGATCGCGTCGACGACCAGCCAGACCAGCCAGAACTCGACCAGCCCCGCGCCCTGCGCGCCGAAGGCGACGAGGGTGCCGACGAAGATCGCGGCGTCCGGCCACGGCGCCCACGACGCGTGCAGCGCGTCGAGGACCAGGGCCATCACGGTGGTGCCGGCGACGAACGTGCCGAGCATGACGAGCCGTTCGGTGAGCCGGCCCTGGCGCACGACGACGCCGAACACCGGGTCCTTGCGGCGCGTCCAGGCCCACCAGCCGTAGACGGAGATGGCGAGGATGGCGACCTGCCGGGCGGCGAGCCCGCCGAGGTGCGCGGAGGCGTAGACGGCGAACAGCAGCACGGTGGCGCCGACCTGCACCGGCCACGTCCACAGGGTGCGACGTTGCGCGAGGAACACCACGGCCAGCGCGAACACCTGCCCGGCGAACTCGGCGATGGAGATCCACTGTCCGAGCACCCGGAAGCCGTGTTCCAGCAGGTAGTTCACGTGACGCCCCTTTCGTCCTACCGGTCACCAACATGCTCCGGGAGGGGCGCATTCCCCAGGGACTGTGAGGCGCGGAACATCCCACGTCGTGGACGTCGCCGACGCGGACGGTGCCGCCACGGACTTGCCGTCCGGGTCGCGGCCAGGACACCGCGGTCCCGGGTCAGGAGATCGGGATCGAGGTGCAGACGTCGCCACCGACCTGGGTGAACAGACCCGGCCCGTCGTATCGCCAGAACCGCAGGCAGATCAGCGACTTGTCCGGGAAGGTCTTGTGCACCTCGATGGTGCTCTCCAACGCCGTGTTGGTGGGACCGGTCTTCTTGTAGGAGCCCGGACCGAAGACCTCGAAGAACCCGACCGCCCCCGTGCCCTTGCTGCGCTGGGCCACAACGTAGTCGACGCGCGTACCGGCGCCGTAGGTGAGATTGCACAGCGTGTGCTTGCTGTGGCACGCGAATTGCAGCACGGTGACGGCTTGATTCCCATGAGTTCTCCTCCGGCCGGCGGGCCCGGCCGTTCCGAATCCGCCGGCTGGACCACTCCCCCGGGCCCCCGCGGCGTTGATCCCCGAGCCGGCACACCACCCGAACGGACCTCATCCGCACAACGAAACGGGCCCGGCAGCTTCCTCGTCTGCCGGGCCCGTCTCGTCACTCCGCTGCTCAGATCTGCGGGCGCGGGGTCCCGACCGGCGGGGTCGGGGTGTTGTCGGCGCCGACCATCGCGTGGGGGGCCTCACTGCGGCCCATCTCGCCCGTGCGCTGCTGCGGCGTCTCCGCCAGCTGCTGCTGCATGTTCGCCATCCAGCCGCGCCAGCGGTCCTGCGCCGGCTTGATCAGGCCGCCGCCGAAGCCGACGACGATGACGCCGCCGATGGTGGCCAGCACGGCGATCAGCACCGGGCCGGTGATCGCGGTCGCGATGTTGACCTGGCCGAGCGCGGCGATGATGCCGAACGCCATGATCAGCCAGTAGGCGCCGGTGGCCAGGTACCGGCCGGCCGGGCGGCCCGACATCGCCGACGTCACGACGTCACGCACGACCTTCGCGATGGCCGCGGCGACCACGATCAGCACCAGCGCGACCACGATCCGCGGCAGGAACGCGATGATGTCGTTGAGCAGCTGGCTGACCGGGTTGGTCGGTCCGAACACGCCGAACGCCAGCTGCAGCGCGATCAGCAGGATGAAGTAGTAGACCAGTTTCACGAGGATCCCGGCCGCGTCGATCTTCTGCTGGCCGATGCTGGCGGAAAGGCCGGTCTTCTCGATCAGCTTGCCGAACCCCACCTTTCCGAGAACGAGGCTCAGGCCCTTCGAGACGGCCTTCGCGATCAGCCAGCCGATCAGCAGGATGATCAGGAAACCGACGAGTTTCGGGACGAACGTGGCCACGAGGTTCCACGCTTGTCCCAGTCCGTCCTTGAGTTGCTGGCCCATGCCGACTCCCTCTTGATGTTTCGCACCGAATCGCGCCGCGATTCGGGTGGTGCCGCTGTTGTGCACCGGATCGTTGATCAGGTACCCAGCGGCGGCAACTCGTGCGCCCCACGATCGAGTGAGACGACTGGCGCGCAAAGATCGTTGGCAGCCATACTGGTTCTACCGGTGGGGACCGGGGAGACGAGGCCGTCCGGCGCAGCGTAAACCGCAAGCGCCGGGCGGCCTCGAGCATTTGGGGGAATCCCGGTGTCACGGGCCGAGAACAAACCGGCCCCCGGACGCCGAAGCGGTCCGAGGGCCGGATGAACAACCGGGAAACGTCAGGCGGCGCGCAGCGCGTCCCGCAGTTTCACCTTCGCGCCACTGCGCATGACGGCGTTGCGGTAGATCCGCGCGGCGAGCCAGATCAGTACCGGGATCATCAGCACCACCAGCCCCACCGACAACACGGCTTCCCACACCGGCACCCCGCCCATCGCCAGCCGCATCGGCATCAGCGTCGGCGCGAACACCGGGATCACCGAAAGCACTTCGGCGAACGTGTTGCCCGGATCCGACGGCAGCACGGAAATCCCCACCACGTACCCGGCGATCACGAACATCAGCGCCGGCATCACCGCACCGCCGACGTCCTCCTGCCGGGACACCAGCGCACCCAGCGCGGCGAACACGATCGAGTACATGAAGAACCCGAGCAGGTACCAGACGATCAGCCAGACGACCGTGCCGACGGCCGCCGAAACGGACACCGTGAGCACGCCCGTGGCCAAGCCGGCGATCACCCCGCCGGCCCCGATGACGACCATCTGGATCAGCCCGACCACCCCGATGCCGAGCACCTTCCCGGCCATCAGCTGCCACGGCTTGATCGTCGAGAGCAGCAGCTCGACGACGCGGGACGTCTTCTCCTCGACGACACCCTGGGCGACGCTCTGGCCGTTGATCATCAGCGAGAGGTAGATCAGGATGCCGGCGACGATGCCGAGCACCAGCTGCTGGCCGTTGTAGTCGTACGGCTCCTCCAGCGGCGGGTCCTCGACGAACTTCGCGGCCGAGACGGTGGCCTCGAACTGGGCCGGGTTGCCGCCGAGCGTGGTGATCTGCTGGTCGAGCGCGACCTGGCGGGACAGCAGCTGCAGCACGTTCGCGAGCTTGCCGTCGAGGTCCTTCTTCACCTGGACGTGCACGCTCTTGCCGTCGCCGGTGAGCAGCGCGTCGATCGAGCCGTCGGCCAGCTTCGCGCGCCCGGCGGCCTCGTCGGCGACCTGGGTGACGTCGATGCTCTGGTCGACGGCCTTGCCGGTCGCCTGCAGCGGCGCGCTGAACCCGGCGGTGGCCGGGGTGTAGCCGATCGTCGCGTCGGCGCCCCCGCCGCCCGAGATCAGCTTGATCACGACGATGCCGACGACGATCAGCAGCAGCATCACGACGGTGGTGACGCGGTAGGCCTTGGAGCGGACGCGGGTGCCGATCTCGCGCGAGGCGACCAGCCCGACGGCGCCCGCCGCGCTCATCCGGACGTCCGGAACCGGGGTACTCATGCGGGGACCTCCTCGGTCGTCACGACGGAACGGAACAGGTCGGCCAGCGTCGGCTGCTCGCGGGCGAACTCGCGCACCGGCCCGGTGGCCAGCGCGGCCCGGAGCACGGCCTGGTCGTCCGCGCCGTCGGCCAGCTCCAGCTCGGTCGCGGTGCCCTTCCGGCCGAGCACCTTGACGCCGGCGAGGCCGTCGGCCCAGCCGTCACCGGCTCCGGGCACGTCGACGCGCAGCCGCACCGCACCGCCGGAACGCAGCTCTTCGACCGTGCCGACCTCCACCATCTGTCCACTCCGGACGATGCCGACCCGGTCGCAGAGCCGCTCCACCAGGTCGAGCTGGTGGCTGGAGAACACGACCGGCACGCCGTCGCCGGCCTTCTCCTTGAGCACCTGGCTCATCACGTCGACCGCGACCGGGTCGAGGCCGGAGAACGGCTCGTCGAGCACCAGGATCCGCGGCTCGTGCACCAGCGCGGCGGCCAGCTGGACGCGCTGCTGGTTGCCGAGGCTGAGCTTCTGCACCTCGTCGTCGCGGCGCGCGGCCACGCCCAGCCGTTCCGTCCACTTCTCCGCCGACGTCTTGGCGTCGGACGCGGACATCCCGTGCAGCCGGGCCAGGTACGTGAGCTGCTCCCCCACCTTCATCTTCGGGTACAGCCCGCGTTCCTCGGGCATGTAACCGATGTGGCGGCGCGTTTCGTGCGTCACGGGCTCGCCCGCGTAACGCACTTCGCCGGCGTCGGCGGAAAGGACGCCCAGCGCGATGCGCATGGTCGTCGTCTTCCCGGCGCCGTTGCTGCCGACGAAGCCGAACAACTCGCCCGGCCGGACGTCGAACGTCATTTCGCGCAAAGCGACCACGTCGCCGTAGCGTTTGGAGATCGCGTCGATCTCTAGACCGGTCATCCCGGTGCCCCCATTTCCTCCGCTTGGCTGCGATCGTAGGCAGCCGGTAGACGCGCCGCATAGCGACCCGCGTTGCCATCGCGGGCTACGAAAGTTGCGGGCCACGTAGGATCGCGTCGAAATGGCCGAACCCACCACACGGCGTGTGCCGAAGCACCACGGACTGTCCGCGAAGACGCTCCGGCGGCTGGAGCACGCGTCCGGCAGCCTGGCGAGCGCCAGCATCGCCGTCATGGAACAGCGGTTGCCGTGGTTCGCCCGGCTGCCCGCCGACCAGCGCGCGAGCGTCCTGCTGATCACCCAGGCCGGCGCGGCGGGGTTCGTCGGCTGGCTGCGGGACTCCAAAGAGGCCTTGAAGCTCACGACCGAGGCGTTCCGCGACGCGCCGGCGGAGCTGTCGCGGTGGGTCAGCCTGCGCCAGGCCGTCGGCATGGTCCGGCTCGCCATCGAGGTTTTCGAGGAACAGCTGCCGGACTTCGCGGCGAACGAGGCCGAGCGGGCCGCGCTGATCGAGGGAATCCTGCGCTACGGCCGGGAAATCGCCTTCGCCGCGGCCAACTCCTACGCCGCCGCGGCCGAGGCGCGCGGCGCGTGGGACGCCCGGCTGGAGGCCCTGGTCGTCGACGGCATCGTCCGCGGCGACGCCGAAGAGTCCGTTCTCTCGCGCGCGACGGCGCTGGGCTGGGACCCGACCGCCGCGGCGACGGTCCTGGTGGGCAACCCGCCGTCGGAGGACCCGCCGACGGTCGTGTTCGAGGTCCGCAGCCGCGCCGCTCGTGTGGGGCGGCCGGTGCTGCTGTCCGTGCAGGGCTCGCGGCTGGTGGTCGTCATCGGCGGCGCGACCGAGGGCGGGGTGAAGGAACGCGAGATCCTCGGCCGGATGGCGGTGGCCTTCGCCGACGGCCCGGTGGTGGCCGGCCCGACGGTCCCGACGCTCGCGGAGGCGCACCACAGCGCGACGGAGGCGTTGTCCGGCCTGCGGGCGGTGGTCGGCTGGCCGGGCGCGCCCCGCCCGGTGCGCTCGGCGGACCTCCTCCCGGAACGCGCGCTCTCGGGCGACGCCGAAGCCGAGCGGCTGCTGGTCGACACCATCGCCCGCCCGCTGGAGGAGGCCGGCCCGACGCTGCAGCGCACGGTGGAGGCCTACCTCGAGAGCGGCGGCGTGCTGGAGACGTGCGCGAAGACGCTGTTCGTCCACCCGAACACGGTCCGCTACCGCCTCCGCAAGGCGGCGGACCTGACGGGCTGCCAGCCGACCGACCCCCGGGACGCGCTGGTGCTGCGGATCGCGCTGGCGGTGGGCCGGCTGGCCCGCGCCCGCGGCCTCTGGTGACCGGCTCCCCACGCCGTCCGAGACCCTCTCACGAGAGCCCCGTCACGTGATGGACTTAACAGCGAAAGGTGATTGAACCCGACAAGGCTTCCGGGTTACGTGCGAGGTCGCACGGCGCGTCTTTGGAGGTTTCCGACAAAGACGCGCGGCAGACACTGTGAGCGTCAGCATCCCCAGACAGCACCGTCCCCGTGTTGTCTTAGAGGGTGACGTCAGCAGTGCTCGCTCCCGGCCAGGGATCCCAGGCCCCCGGCATGTTCACGCCCTGGCTCGACCTCGACGGCGCGCGCGAGCGCGTCGCCCAGTGGTCCGAGCGCGCGGGGCTCGATCTGCTGCGCCTCGGCACGGAAGCCGGCGCCGAGGAGATCCAGGACACCGCGATCGCGCAGCCGCTGATCGTCGCGCTGTCGCTGCTCACCTTCGAGCACCTCCAGGCCACCGCGCCGGTCCCCGCGGACGCGCCGGTCGCCGGGCACTCGGTGGGTGAGCTGGCCGCCGCCGCGATCGCCGGGGTGCTGAAGCCCGAAGAGGCCGTCGCGCTCGCCGCCGTCCGCGGGGCCGAGATGGCGAAGGCCTGCGCGATCGAACCGACGTCGATGGCCGCGGTGATGCTCGGGGACCCCGAGCAGGTCGTCGCGTGGCTGGGCGAGCAGGGCCTGACCGCGGCGAACCGCAACGGAGCGGGGCAGATCGTCGCCTCCGGCGCGGCCGACGCAATCGCCAAGATCGTCGCCGAGCCCCTGGAAGGCACGAAGATCCGCGCCCTCAAGGTCGCCGGCGCGTTCCACACGCGCTACATGGCGCCCGCCGAAGAGGCGCTGCGCGCCCACGCCGCCGAGCTGACGCCGGCCGATCCCACCCGCCCGCTACTGTCCAACGCGGACGGCGCCGTCGTCACGAGCGGGGCCGAGTACCTGGAGCGGCTCGTCGCGCAGGTCACCCGGTCGGTCCGCTGGGACCTGACGATGGACGGCCTGGTCTCGCTCGGCGTCACCCGCACCGTCGAACTCGCGCCCGCGGGCACGCTGACCGGCCTGGTCAAGCGGCAGCTCAAGGGCGTCGTCACCACTACCACCGCGCTGAAGACGCCGGCCGAACTGGCCGCGCTGCGCCAGGAGGACGCCTCGTGACCGACCGACCGGCCCTGAGCCTCAACCCGGGCTCCCGCGGCAGCCGCGTGCTGGGCGTCGGCAGCTACCAGCCCGAGCGGATCGTCAGCAACGACGACCTCTCGAAGACGATGGACACCAACGACGAGTGGATCCAGACCCGCGTCGGCATCATCGAGCGCCGCTTCGCCGAGAAGGACGAGCTGCTCACCGACATGGCGGTCGCCGCCGGCACCGCCGCGCTGGCCGACGCCGGGGTCGACCCGTCCGAAGTGGACACGGTGATCCTGCCGAACTGCACGATGCCGACGCAGATCCCGAACGCCGCCGCGCAGGTCGCCGCCCGGATCGGCATCCCGAGCCCCGGCGCGTTCGACCTCAACGCCGCGTGCGCCGGGTTCTGCTACGGCCTGGGCGTCGCGTCGGACCTGATCCGCGCGGGCTCCGCCAAGAAGGTCCTCGTGATCGGCGCCGAGAAGCTCACCGACTCGGTGAACCCGACCGACCGCGCCAACGCGATCATCTTCGCCGACGGCGCGGGCGCCGCGGTCGTCGGCGCGTCCGACGAGCCGCTGATCGGCCCGGTCTCCTGGGGCAGCGCCGGCGACCTCGTCGACCTGATCGGGATGACCGAGGACAAGTTCATCTACCAGGAGGGCCAGTCGGTCTTCCGGTGGGCGACCACGCAGATCGCGCCGATCGCGCTGCGCGCGCTCGAGGTCGCCGGGCTGAAGGCGTCCGATGTGGACGTGCTGATCCCGCACCAGGCCAACCTGCGCATCGTCGAGGCGATCGCGAAGAAGCTGCGGGCCAACGGCGCCCGTGACGACATGGTCGTCGCCGACGACATCAAGTACTCCGGCAACACCTCGTCGGCGTCCATCCCCCTCGCGCTGGACCACATGCGCAAGGCCGGGACGGCGAAGTCCGGCGACGTGGTGCTGGCCGTCGGGTTCGGCGCGGGCTTGTCCTACGCCGGGCAGGCGTTCATCTGCCCCTGACCGTTACGCTCCCGGCGGGCACTCGCCCGCCGGACAAGAACCCCAAGTAAGACCGAGAAGGGAACTACCCCATGGCTGACAACGCTGAGATCCTCGCCGGCCTCGCCGAGATCGTCGAAGAGGTGGCCGGTGTGGCTCAGGACGACGTCACCGCCGAGAAGTCGTTCGTGGACGACCTGGACATCGACTCGCTGTCGATGGTCGAGATCGCCGTGCAGGCCGAGGACAAGTTCGGCGTCAAGATTCCGGACGACGAGCTCGCCAACCTGAAGACCGTGGGCGACGCCGTCAACTACGTGTCGGCCAACTCGAAGTAAGTCCTCTTCCCTCCTTGAGGAGACACCCATGAGCAACATCGACGTCGTGATCACCGGTCTCGGCGCCACCACACCGCTCGGCGGGGACGTGACGTCCACCTGGGACGGTCTGCTGGCCGGGCGGAGCGGGGTCCGGACGATCGAAGCCGACTGGGTCGAGGAGCTGCAGCTGCCGGTCAAGATCGGCGGCGTGCTGGCCGTCGATCCCTCGGAAGTCCTGCCGCGGGTCCAGGCCCGCCGGATGGACCGCTGCGAGCAGGTCGCGATGATCGCCGCCCGTCAGGCGTGGGCCGACGCCGGCTTCACCGAACCGACGGACGAGCACACCGACGTCGACCCCGACCGCCTCGGCGTGTCGATCGGTACCGGCGTCGGCGGCCCGGTCACCCTGCTCACCCAGAACGATCTGTTGCACCAGCAGGGTCTCCGCAAGGTGTCGCCGCTGACCGTGCCGATGCTGATGCCGAACGGCCCGGCCGCGCACGTCGGCATCGACCTGAAGGCACGGGCCGGGGTGCACTCCCCGGCCTCGGCCTGTGCCTCCGGTGCCGAGGGCATCGCGAGCGGGGTCGAGATGATCCGCTCCGGGCGTGCCGACGTCGTGGTCGCCGGGGGTGCCGAAGCGTGCATCCACCCGATCACGCTCGCCGGGTTCGCCCAGGCCCGCACGGTGTCCACGCGCAACGACGACCCGGGGGCCGCGTCGCGGCCGTTCGACGCGAACCGGGACGGCTTCGTCCTCGGCGAGGGCTCGGGCGTGGTCATCCTGGAGCGCGCGGACCTGGCGAAGGCCCGCGGGGCGCGCGTCTACGCGACGATCGCCGGGCACGGCATCACCTCGGACGCCTACCACATCACGGGCAACCACCCCGAGGGCATCGGCCAGATCGCCGCGATGCGCGCGGCGATGAAGATGGCCGGCGTCACCCCGGCGGAGGTCGGGCACGTGAACGCGCACGCGACGTCCACTGTGGTCGGTGACATCGGCGAGGCGGCGGCGATCCGCAAGGCGGTCGGCGACCACGCGATCGTCACGGCACCCAAGGGTTCGATGGGTCACCTGGTCGGCGGGGCCGGCGCGGTCGAGGGGATCATCACGATCCTCTCGCTGTACCACGGCATCGTGCCGGCCACGATGAACCTGACCGACCTGGACCCGCGGGTGCAGCTGGACGTCGTGTCGGGCGAGCCGCGCAAGGTCGAGCTGACCGCGGCGATCAGCAACTCGTTCGGGTTCGGCGGGCACAACACCGCTCTGCTGTTCACCCCGGCGGCCTGAGCACGCTGACAAAACGAGAAGGGGCCCGGCTTCGGCCGGGCCCCTTCTCGTTTCAGCACTTCTGGTGTTCGGGGGGCGGGCCGTTGTCGACGGCGGCGATCTTCAGCGCGGACTTCTCGATGACCATCGGCAGCACGAGCCGCCACTGGATGCACGGCTCCGGGAACCAGGCCGGGGCGTCTTCGACCGCTTGGCGGCTCCGGAAGCCGACCAGGACCCGCAGCGACGTGCCGGAGCCGCGCTCGATCCGGTAGACGACGGCGTCGCTGTCCTTTGTGGTCTTGATGCCGTCCTTCCACGTGCCGAGCGGCTGCTGCGCCACCCGCTCCGTGGTGACCACGGTCATCCACCTCGAGTACTGCTGGGTGTTGATGGCCGAGAAGTACGTCTCCAGCACCTTGCGCACCTCGTCGGCCCGCGGGTGCGACTGCGCGTCCGGCGTCATCCCGACGATGTCGGCACCGGTCGGCTGGCTGCCGGTCGCCGACTGGGGCACCGTCACCGGCGCCGAGGTGTCGCCGGCGGGCTGGTCGGGACGGCGGTAGAGCTCGCGCGCGAGCAGGCCGCCGCCCACGGTCACGGACAGCACCACGACCACGACGGGCACCAGCCAGCGCTGGCGGGGGCTGGAGGCGGGGGTCGTCACGCGGAAGAGCGTACCGGCCCCGCCACCGGTCCCGTGCTGCCGGAGTCCGGTGTCAGCCGACCTGGTGCAGCCAGGTCACCGGAGCACCGTCACCGGCGTGACGGTACGGCTCGAGCGCTTCGTCCCAGCTCGCGGCCAGGAGTTCGTCGAGCTTGTGCGCCAGCGACTCGCCGCCGCGGGTCATGCTCACGAGTGCGCGCAGCTGGTCCTCGCCCACCACGATGTCGCCGTTGGCGCTGGTCCGTCCGTGCCACAGGCCGAGCCCGGGCGCGAAGCAGAACCGTTCGCCGTCGACGCCCGCGCTGGGCTCTTCGGTGACTTCGAACCGAATCATCGGCCACGCCTTGAGGGCCGCCGCCAATCTGGCGCCGGTGCCCGCGGGCGCGCGCCAGCCGCATTCGGCGCGAAGCTGACCCGGACTGGCCGGCTGCGCCGTCCACTTCAGGTCGACTCGGGCGTTGAGGGTGCCCGAAATAGCCCACTCGACGTGCGGACACACCGCAGACGGCGACGAGTGGACGTACACCACACCTCGGGTGCTGCCACGGGTGCTCACTGCTACCTCCGCTTGCTCGACGAGGGACGTCTTCCCCTACGCCCTGAAATCGAGCTGCGTGGCCTCAGTGCGGCTCCCGAATACCGCCTCCGATGCGTTGTAGCACATTCTGCACCCCAACCGTGCTGTTTGGCCACATGAACACCACAAGTCACCCGCAGCACCACTTTCGGTGGGACGCGGCCGCGTCGTCCCCGTGTCGCGCCTCGGATACGACCGGGCGCGCTAGCGTGATGCTCCGGAACGACGAGCAGGGGAGATTTCGGTGCGACTGGTGCGCCTCGAGCGGCAGCAGTCCCGGGTGGCGGACGACATCCGGGCGGCACTGGCGTCCCTGGGCCGCGGCAGCACCGTCGTCGGCGGGATCGCGCTGATCGGCGTCGGGACGGTGACGGATCGCCCGGTCGAGGCGGTGGTTCTGCTGCCCCACGGCGTGATCATCGTCATCGGCGTCGACCTGCCGGACCCGGCGCTGCGGCTGGAAGCCCCGCTGGGCGCGGAATGGAAGGCCGACGGCTGGCCCCTGGTGGCCGACGACGACGCGATCAACCCGGCCACGGAGGCCCTGGACCTGTCCCAGGTGTGCGAAAGCCGCATCGCGGAACTGGTCCCCGGCACGGCACCGGTGGGCACGATCGTGGCGGTCGGCCCGTACGTCGAGACGGTCGACCAGCCCGCGAGCGACCTGGCGGGCCCGGTGCGGGTCCTGCACCCCACCCCGACGACGATGCTGGCGGCAGCGGTCTCCCTGGCGACGGCCCACCGCCCCCGGTCGGTCGACCAGGTGCGCGCGCTGATCCGCGGCCTGGCCCCCGACGCGCCCGACTTCTCGGACGAAATCCTGCTGGGTGAGGGATTCAGCCGGTTCAGCGACGACACGCCGCCGGAGTCCCTTTGGGACACTGCGCCGCGGTCGCCCGGAACGGTGGCCACCGCTAGGCCGCCCGCGGGCTGGCGAACCGAGACCCCATCTGCAAGTGGCCGAACGCAACTGGCCGACCCGCCGGCAGCGGTCGCCGAAGCCGATCACGTCCTGGATCACGCGAGTTCCGGCGTGGATCACGCAAGTTCCGGTCTTGAGGCCACGGTTGTCCCGCCGGGGGCCACGGTTGCCGAGCCGGAGCCCGAGAGTTCCGCCCTGGATCACGCGAGTGTCGAGCCCGATCACGCGAGTTCCGGCCCGAATCACGCGAGTTCCGCCCTGGATCACGCGAGTGTCGAGCCTGGTCACACGAGTTCCGCCCCGGGGCACGCGAGTGTCGAGCCTGGTCACACGAGTTCCGCCCTGGGTCACGCGCCAAGCACGAGTCTCGCGGCAGAGACCGACACGGCCACCGACTCCGCCGCAGGCGAAGGCGAAGGCCTTGGTGCGCTTGGCATCCCAAAGCCCGCCGAGCCCAGCGTGCCCGCGGATTCCGCCCCGGTGAAAGCTTCCGCGACGGCTTCGGAATC
This sequence comes from Amycolatopsis sp. WQ 127309, assembly GCF_023023025.1. NCBI lineage: Bacteria > Bacillati > Actinomycetota > Actinomycetes > Pseudonocardiales > Pseudonocardiaceae > Amycolatopsis > Amycolatopsis sp. WQ 127309. Next base: position 4,986,294 of record NZ_CP095481.1, on the reverse strand, counting down.
GGCGATCCGTCCCGACACCACGGAATCCGCGGCCGAGACCGAGACTTCGGCGAGTTCTCCCCCGGCACGGACCCCTGCCGGGGCCCAGAACACAGCCGCGGCGACCAGCACAGCCACTGATCCCGCTCCGACGCAGACCTCCGCGAAGATTCCGGACACCGACGCCGCGAAATCCGTCGCGCTCGGCAATTCCGGCCTGCCGCGAACCTCCGCGATCACTCCGGGCACGGCCGATGCGCCCGGTGCTCCCGCAGATTCCCCCCAGACGCAGACCTCCGCGAAGACTTCTGACGCTCCCGGTGCTCCCAGCGCTTCCCCTCAGACGCAGACCTTCGCGATGGCTTCGGACGCTCCCGGCGTCTCCCCTCAGACACAGTCTTCCGCGATGACGTCGGACGCTCCAGGTGCTTCCCCTCAGACGCAGACCTCCGCGATGGTGTCGGACACCGCCGCCGAGTCTGGCATCCCCGCCTCGGCGCAGACTCCCGCCGCGGCTCTTTACACCGTCGCGGCCGTCGGCGCCACAAAATCTGCCGCTGAGCCCAGCGCCGCCAACGGTTCCGCCTTGGAGCAGTCCGCTACCGCTCAAAACACGACCGTGGCCCCTGGCGCTGCGCAGGCCACGGGAGCGAGCACCGACCTGGCCGCCACGCAAAAGGTGGCCGCGGCTTTTGCCGACGCCACGGACTCCACGGTTTCCATTCCAGCTCCCACCGCGGCGACGAATTCGAACGCCGCAACCCGCGCCAGCGCCACGAAATCCGCTGAACCCGAGACCTCTTCGGATTTTGCGGACTTCGAACGCACCGAGACTCTCGGCAAACCTCCCACGGCGCTGCCCGTCTTCCCCGGGGCCGAACAGATCCCGCCCTACCGTCCGGCCGCGGACACCGAGCGGACCGAATCCCTCGAGCTACCCAGCAGCACCAGCACCGAGACCCTCCCGCGCCCGACGGCTGCCCCGGCGGAGTCCTACCCGCACTCCCAGCCGAACCCCGCCCCGCGGCAGAAACCCCCGGCGCCCACCTCGCGGACCGTCCGGTGGCTGCCGCTGGGGGCGATCGGGTTGCTGGTCGTGCTGGTCGTCGCCGCGGTGGTCGTCGCCACCCGTGGGGACGACACCGCCGCCGCGCCCGTCACCCCGCCGCCCGCTCCCGCCAGCCGGCCGGTCTCGCAGCAGCCGGCCAGTGTCGCTCCTGCGCAGAGCCTGCAGTTCTCGCTGCGCGCCGCAGACGGGGACCAGCGGTGCGCGTCGCACGCTTTCGGGGACGCGCAGGCCAGCCTGCAGCAGACCAGCTGCTCGGGCGTGCGGCGGGCGAGCTACGCCACGACCGTCGACGGGCGGGCCGGCGCGGTGACCGTCGGCATCGTCGCCTTCCCCGATGCCGCGCAGGCCGCCGCCTTCAAGGCCGTCGCCGACACTCCGGGCGGTGGCGGGATCCTCGACCTCGCCGCCGAGACCGGCAAGTGGGGCACGCCGGCGCCGCGGTTCGAGAACGCCGCCTACACCAGCCGGCTCGAAGGCACGTCCGTCCGGGTGGTGCAGGCGGTGTGGGTGCCGGGACCGTCCACTGCGGACGATCCCGGCCTGGTCCGGGCGGCGAAGGCCGCCCTGGACCTGCCCGCGCGGTAGCTCAGAGCCCGTAGGCCTCCAGCAGCCGCAGCCACACCTCGCTGATCGTCGGGAACGCCGGCACCGCGTGCCACAACCGGTCGAGCGGCACCTCGCCGACGATCGCGATCGTCGCCGAGTGCAGCAGCTCCGAGACGTCCTGGCCGACGAACGTCACGCCAAGCAGCACGTTCCGCTCGGTGTCGACGACGATCCGGGCCTTGCCCTGGTACCCGTCGGCGTGCAGCGACGAGCCCGCCACCGCGATGTCGATGTCGACGACGCGGTCGTTCGAGCCCTCACGGGCGTCCGACAGGCCGACGGAGGCGACCTCCGGGTCGGTGAACACCACCTGCGGCACGGCGTGGTGGTCGGCGGTCGCGGTGAACGGGCTCCACGGCGAGGTGTCGACCTTCTCGCCCTTCGCCAGCGCCGCCACGGTGTCGCCCGCCGCGCGGGCGCCGTACTTGCCCTGGTGGGTCAGCGGGGCGCGACCGGTGACGTCGCCGGCGGCGAACAGCCAGTCACCGTCCACTGCGGACACCTTGCCGGTGTCGTCGACGGTCAGCGGGCCGCCGGCTTCGACGCCGAACTTCTCCAGGCCGAGCCCGGCCGTGCCGGGACGCCGTCCGGTCGCCACCAGGAACTCGTCGACGACGAGCACCTCGCCGTCCTTCAGCGTCAGCTCGGTGCCGCTCTCGCCCGCGGCGACGCGCTCGACACCCGACATCGTGTGGACGAACACGCCCACCTCCCGCAGGCCCGCCAGCACGAGGTCGCCGACGAACTCCGCGTTGCGCGGCAGCGGGCGCTCGCCGGTGATCACCAGGTGCACCTCCGCGCCGAGCGTCGCCCAGGCCTGCGCCATCTCGACACCGACCACGCCGCCGCCGAGGACGCCGAGCCGGGCCGGCACGGCCGAGGCCGACGTCGCCTCGCGCGAACCCCACGGCCGGATCGTGTCGATCCCCGGGATCTTCGGGGTGTTCGGGACGCTGCCGGTGCACACGATCACCGCGTGCCGCGCGGTCAGGACGCGGTCGCCGTCCACGGTGACCTCGCGCTCACCGGTGAGGACGCCGTGCCCGCGGACCGGCTCGATGCCCGCGCCGCGGGCCCACTCGACCTGGCCCGCGTCGTCGCCCTTGCCGGTGAACCAGTCCCGGCGGGCGAACACCTGCGCCGGGTCGACCGCGTCGCCGACGGGCACCCCCGGGATCCGTTTGGCCGCGGCGAGGAGATTTCCCGGCCGCAGCAAGGCCTTGCTCGGGATGCAGGCCCAGTAGGAGCACTCGCCCCCGAAGCGTTCGTGCTCGACGAGCGCGACCTTCAGGCCCCCGCGAGCCGCTCGCTCGGCGGCCACTTCGCCCACCGGGCCCGCGCCGATCACCACTACGTCAAAAGTCTGTCCGGACATGGCATCAGCGCACACCACCACGCGGGATCACGCAAGCCAACGGCTATCCTCGTCAGGAAGCCGCAAGCTGTCGGCGGCCCCGGAGTGTCGCCGGATCCCGGGTGCCGCGCATCACACGTTCGAGTAACGGGAGGTTTGTCGTGGCCAGGAACACGGCTGTGCGGGTGCTGGATGACCTGACCGGCGAGGCCGCTGGGGAGACCGTCGGGTTCGCGCTGGACGGCATCGACTACGACATCGACCTCTCCTTCGCCAACGCCGAGGCGCTGCGCGTGCTCTTGCAGCGTTACGCCGACGCCGGCCGCCGCAGTGGTGGCCGCAAGCGCCGGCCGCGGCTCGTCCCGGGCGCGAAGAAGCCGCGTGCGAAGGCCGCCCCGAAGACCGCGAAGCCGGTCGCCGGCCGTCGCACCGCCGTCGCCACCAAGGCCGCCCCGGCGCGCGTCACCAAGGCGACGCCGAAAGCCGCCGCGGCCAAAGCCGCCCCGGTGAAGGCGGCCACCCGCGCGAAGACCACCGCCGCCGAGCCCGCGAAGACCACTCGCGCGCGGAAGACGGCGGAGCCGAAGAAGACGACCCGCGCGTCCGCCCGCAAGGTGCCGACCGTGACGTTCTCGGCGGCCGAGAAGTAAGTCCACAGTAGACAGAAGGTCCGTGAAGGCCTCCTTACCGGCTCTTATGGCCGGGAAGGAGGCCTTCACGGCTTTCAGGCCGCGCGCTGGGCGCCGTCCGCGTGCCAGGACGGGTACCGGTAGCGGGTGTGCAGCAGGGTCCGCTGCACGGTCAGCTCGGCCGCGGACGGCGGGCGCGGCACGAACGTCCCGAGCAGCTGCGACGCCGCCGCGCGCACCGCGGCCTCGACCGCCGGGAAGCCGGGCCGCAGGCCGTGCTCGGCCAGCGACGCGACCGGGCTGCGGTGGGAGTCGAGCGGGCGCGGGTCCGGCGGCGCGCTCGTCAGGTACCGGCCGACGAGGGCGGCGGACGTCTCGACCAGCAGCGTCGAGTGGGCCAGCAGCCCGCCCTTGGTGCGGAACACGGCGAAGCCGCACAGCTTCGCGTCTTCGACGAACAGGCCCCGGTCGCCGATCCGCGGCACCAGCCCGAGCTGGTCGACGGCGGCGCTCATCACCTGGCCGAGCGCTTCGAGGGGCTTCTCGGGCGGGCCGGGCAGGACCAGCGTGACGTTGAGGTTGCCCGGGTCGTGGAACACGGTGCCGCCGCCGCTCGCGCGCCGCAGCACCGGGACTCCGTCACGCTCGCACGCCTCGACGTGCACCTCACGCGCGATCCGCTGGCCGCGCCCGACCACGACGCACACCGGGTTGCGCCAGAGCCACACGACCGGTGACTCCGGCGCGACCCGGAGGAGTGCTTCGTCGAACGCGAGGTTCTCGGCCGGGTCGGTGAACGCCGCACGCACATCCGACCCGCTCGTCATAACGCCTTGAGTTCCTCCACGATCTCGCCCACCGACGTCTTGGCGTCGCCGAAGAGCATGCTGGTCTTCGGATCGTAGAACAGGTCGTTGTCGATCCCGGCGAAGCCCGAGCTCATGCCGCGTTTCAACACGATCACGGACCGGCTCTCGTTGACCTTGAGGATCGGCATCCCGTAGATCGGCGAGGTCGGGTCGGTCTGCGCGGCCGGGTTGGTGACGTCGTTCGCGCCGATCACCAGCGCGACGTCGGTCTGGGCGAACTCGGAGTTGATCTCGTCCATCTCCTTGAGCTGCTCGTACGGCACGTCGGCCTCGGCGAGCAGCACGTTCATGTGCCCGGGCATCCGGCCGGCGACCGGGTGGATCGCGTACTCGACCGTGATGCCCTTCTTCTCCAGCAGCTTCGCCATCTCGCGGACGGTGTGCTGCGCCTGCGCCACGGCCATGCCGTAGCCCGGCACCACGACGACCTTGCTGGCGTACGCCATCTGGATCGCCGTGTCGGCCGCACTCGTCGAGCGCACCGGGCGCTCTTCCTTCGCGCCACCGCCGGACGCCACCGCCGGACCGCCGCCGAAGCCGCCCGCGATGATCGCCGGGATGGACCGGTTCATCGCCTTGGCCATCAGGTTGGTCAGGATCGAGCCGGACGCGCCGACGATCATCCCGGCCACGATCAGCGCGGTGTTGTCCAGCGCCAGGCCCATCGCCGCGGCCGACAGCCCGGTGAACGCGTTGAGCAGCGAGATCACCACCGGCATGTCCGCGCCGCCGATCGGCAGCACCACGGTGAGGCCGAGGATGCCCGCCGCGACGAGCAGCCCGACGATCAGCAGCCAGGAGTCGCCGCCGGCGACGATGACCACCGCGCAGCCCAGCGCGATCAGCAGGAGCAGCGCGTTGATCGGCTGCTGCAGCTTGCCCATGCTGATCGGGCGGCCGCTGATCAGCTCCTGCAGCTTGCCGAACGCGATGTTCGAGCCCCAGAAGGAGATCGACCCGATGATCGCGGCGAACAGCGACGCGATCGCGATGTACGTGGGCTCGTGCGCGTAGCCGTCCGTGGAGTTGAACTCGACCCACGCGATGAGCGCGACCGCGCCGCCGCCGACGCCGTTGAACAGCGCCACCATCTGCGGCATCGCGGTCATCTTGACCTTGCGCGCGGACGGCACGCCGACCAGCGCGCCGATCGCGACGCCGAGGACGATCAGCAGCCAGTTGCCCATGCCCGGGGTGAGCAGGGTGGCGAGCACCGCGACGCCCATGCCGACCGCGGCGATCCAGTTGCCGCGGACCGCGGTGCGCGGGCCGGTGAGGCCCATCAGGCCGTAGATGAAGAGCGCGAACGCGACGATGTAGAGGATCGCGACGAAGTCGGTCACTTCTCGTCCTCCTCGTCGGCGGGTGCGGGCTTCTTGGCCTTGAACATCGAGAGCATCCGGTCGGTGACCAGGAAGCCGCCGACGACGTTGATCGTGCCGAAGGCGATCGCGATCACCAGCAGGATCTTGTTGAACACGCCGTCGACGCCGAGGCCGAGCACGACCAGCCCGCCCAGCAGCACGATCCCGTGGATCGCGTTGGTGCCTGACATCAGCGGCGTGTGCAGGGTGTTGGGCACCTTCGAGATGACGGCGAAGCCGACGAACCCGGCGAGCACGAGCACCGCCAGGTTCTGCACGAGTGGGCTCACGCGACGCTCCCTTCGCGCCCGGCCACGCAGGCACCGGCGACGATCTCGTCCTCGAAGTCCAGCTTCAGCTCGCCTTCCTTCGTCACGAGCAGCTCCAGCAGCTCGGTGACGTTGCGGGCGTAGAGCTCACTGGCGTGCGAAGGCATCTCGGCGGGCAGGTTCAGCGGGGACGAGATGGTGACGTCGTGCTCCACGACGTCCTCCCCCGGCTTGGTCAGCTCGCAGTTGCCGCCGGACTCGCCGGCCAGGTCGACGACGACCGAACCGGCCGGCATGCCCTTGACGGCGTCCGCGGTGACCAGGGTGGGCGCCTTGCGCCCGGGCACCAGCGCCGTGGTGATCACGACGTCGAACCGGGTGATCGCCTCGGTGAGCCGGCGTTGCTGCTCCTCGCGCTCCTCCGCCGTCAGCTCGCGGGCGTACCCGCCTTCGCCGACCGCTTCGATGCCGAGGTCGAGGAACTGCGCGCCGAGCGACTTGACCTGCTCGCCGACCTCGGGCCGGACGTCGTAGCCGGTGGTCTGCGCGCCGAGCCGCTTCGCCGTGGCCAGTGCCTGCAGCCCGGCGACGCCGGCGCCGAGCACCAGCACCTTCGCCGGCGGCACGGTGCCGGCCGCGGTGGTGAGCATCGGGAAGAACCGCGGGAGTTTCTGGGCCGCGAGCAGCACCGCGCGGTAGCCGCCGATGCTGGCCTGGGACGACAGCGCGTCCATCGCCTGGGCGCGGGAGATCCGCGGGACCGCCTCCATCGCGAACGCGCGGAGACCGGCCTCCTCGAGTTTCGCGAGCCCCTCCGGGTTGCCGCGCGGGTCGAGGAAGCCGATGAGCACGGTGCCCCGGCCCAGCTTCGCGACCTCCCCCGGCGCGGGTGGGTTCACCTTGACGACGACGGGTGCGCTCCAGGCGTCGCCGAGTTCGGCGCCGGCCTGGATGAACGCGTCGTCGCTGAGGTGCGCCCCGGCCCCGGCACCCGGCTCGACGAGGACGCGCAGCCCGCGTTGCGCGAGCCTCCCGACGAGTTTCGGCACCATGGCCACCCGGCGCTCCCCGGGGCGTGACTCGGTGACCACACCCACGGTGAGCTGCTGATGCTGTTCGCTGTCCGCCACACGACCTCCTCATCGGCGAGGAACGATCCGTGGGTTGTACCACGCCGGACCGACAGTCCCCACTGACCTGAGTCGGAAGTCTCGCAGTTGTCCGGTAATCCGGGCGTTGTGCGGAAATATGTTCAGCGAGTCTTCCAGTGTGGAACACCCAGAAGGATCAAGCGCAGGCGTTTTTCCGCCATTCCGGTGATTTTCGGATCTTCACCGGGCCGTGCTTCCAGCAGTTCGACAATCGTCGCCAGCATCACGGAAACGATCAAGTCGGCCAGCATGTGCAGGTCGTCGGTCGTCCAGGACCGCAGCGTCGCGAACCGGGCGAGGTCGATCGCGAGGTCGCCGGAGAACATCCGCAGCTCGACGCCGATGGCCCGGGCGAGCGGGCCGCCGCCGTACCGCTCGCGCGTCAGGAACCGGAAATGGTCCTCGTGCGCGCGCACGAATTGGTGCAGCGTGGCCACCGAGGCGCTGATCATCCCGTGGTAGGTGTCCGGGTCGGTGCGCGCGGACCGGATCATGCCGCGCAGCGTGCGCGTCGCCTCTTCGACGAGTGCGACGCCGAGTTCCTCCATCGACGCGAAGTGGCGGTAGAACGCCGTCGGCACCAGGCCCGCGCCTTTCGCGACCTCGCGCAGCGAAAGGCTGGCGAACGGGCGGTCGGCGAGCAGTTCGAGGGCCGCGTCCAGCAACGCCTGGCGCGTGCGCTGCTTGCGCTCTTGACGGCTCACCGGCTCTTCGGACACGGGGTCCAGCGTACGGATGTCCACCGCGTTGCTCACGTCACATCCTCCGCCTCTCGCGTTGACAGGTTGTCCACTCATGCCGTGCACTGTTGAGTGTACAGTCGTTCACTGTAATCGAGGAGGTCCGATGACGGCGCTCTTGCCCAAGCGGGTCCGCCGGCTCGCCTCGCTCGCCGAGGCGCTGCTCACGCCCCACGGAATGGACCGGTATCTCGAGCTCGTCGACCCGATGCTGGTCCGCCGGGAGGTCCGCGGGCTGGTCACGGCCGTGCGGAAGCAGACACCCGACAGCGTCACCCTCACCGTGCAGCCGAGCCGCGCGTGGCCCGGCTTCACCGCCGGCCAGTACGTCCGCCTGCAGGTGGCGATCGACGGCGTCCGCCGGACGCGCTGCTATTCGCCCTGCGGGTCGCAGTACACCGGCGAACTCGAGTTCACGGTCAAGGAGCAGGGCCTGGTCTCCGGGCACCTGAACCGCGAGATCGGCGTCGGCTCCGTGGTCGGACTGTCCACACCGGACGGAACGTTCACCCTGCCCGCCACCCGGCCGGAGCGGCTGCTGCTGATCGGCGGCGGCAGCGGGATCACCCCGGTGCTCGCCATGGCGCGCACCCTCGTCGACGAGGGCCACCCCGGCGAGATCGTGTTCCTGCTCTACTCGAACGGCCCGTCCGACGTCCTCTACCGCACGGAGCTGGCCGAGCTCGCCGCCCGGCACCCCGGGCTGCGGGTCGTGCACGCCTACACCCACGCGAAGTCCGGCGGCGACCTGCGCGGGTTCTTCTCGCCGGCACACCTCGATGAAGCCGCGCCGTGGTACCGCGACGCGGAAACGTTCGTCTGCGGCCCGAAGCCGCTGATGGACGCCGTCCGCGAGCAGCTCGGTGAACGCGTGCACACCGAAGAGTTCACGCCGCCCGCGTTGACCTTCGACACGGGGAACGCCGAGGGCCAGGTGCGCTTCAAGCGCAGCGGCCGCGAGTGCGCCAACTCCGGGAAGCCGTTGCTGGAGCAGGCCGAGGAAGCCGGGCTCTCGCCGGAGCACGGCTGCCGGATGGGCATCTGCTTCTCCTGCACCCAGCTCAAGACCGCCGGCCGCGTCCGCAACGCCAAGACGGGCGAGGTTTCCGGCGAAGAAGACGAAGAGATCCAGCTCTGCATCTCCGTCCCCGTCGGGGACGTCGAGATCGACGCTTAAGGAGTACCGCCATGACCGGTCTGCAGGACCGACTCACCCCGGCCCAGGTCGAGGAGTTCGGCCGCGAGCTCGACGCGCTGCGCCAGCGGGTCGTCGAGGACCTCGGCCAGGAGGACGTCGACTACATCCACAACGTCATCAAGACCCAGCGCGGCCTCGAGGTCGCCGGCCGGGCGCTGCTGTTCGCCGGGTTCTTCCCGCCCGCGTGGCTCGCCGGTGTCGGCGCGCTGTCGCTGGCGAAGGTCCTCGACAACATGGAGATCGGCCACAACGTCATGCACGGCCAGTACGACTGGACGCGCGACCCGGCGCTGAGCTCACAGCGCTTCGAGTGGGACAACGTGGCGCCCGCCGAGAACTGGCGGCACTCGCACAACTACATCCACCACACGTACACGAACATCCTCGACAAGGACCGCGACATCGGTTACGGCGTCCTGCGGATGGATCCCGCCCAGAAGTGGCACCCGTACTACCTGGGCAACCCGGCGTACGCGGTGGCGCTGGCGGTGTTCTTCCAGTGGGGCGTGATGCTGCACGACCTGGAGTTCGACCGGATCGTCAAGGGCGAGCGCACGTGGTCCGACACCACCGGGGTCGTCCGGAAGATGGTCAAGAAGGCGTCCCGGCAGGTCGGCAAGGACTACGTGCTGTTCCCGCTGCTGACCGGCCCGCTCGCGCCGCTGACCTTCGCCGGCAACGCGACCGCGAACCTGGTCCGCAACCTCTGGTCGTTCTCGATCATCTTCTGCGGGCACTTCCCCGCCGACGTCGAGAGCTTCACCGAGGAGGAGACCGAGAACGAGTCGCGCGGCCAGTGGTACCTGCGCCAGATCCTCGGCTCGGCCAACATCACCGGCGGCCCGCTGTTCCACATCATGAGCGGGAACCTGTCGCACCAGATCGAGCACCACCTGTTCCCGGACATCCCGGCCCGCCGGTACCCGGAGATCGCCGGCGAGGTGCGCGCGCTCTGCGAGAAGTACGGCCTGCCGTACCACACGGGCCCGCTGCACAAGCAGCTCTGGTCGGTGGCGAAGAAGCTCACGAAGCTCGCGTTGCCGTGGAACGGCGCCCCGCGCGCACGCGCTACGGTAGAGCGCGACCAGGAACTCCGCGCGGCATAGAAGGACGATGCTCATGGTCGGGCAGTTCGAGAGCGGCAAGGACACGGTCCAGGTGATCACCGAGTCGGCCGCCACCCACATCGGCAACATCGCGACCATCATCACCGGCGCGGTGCGCGACATCGCCCGCGAAACCGGTGACTGGCTCACCGACGTCATCGAGATGCGCGAAGCGGCGCAGAAGGCACGCGAAGACCGCGAAGAGCCGGAACTCGACGTCTGAGAGTTTCCGCGAAAGCCGCTTTGAGGGCTGAAGGGTCCTCGAAGCGGCTTTCGCGCGCTTCCGGCAAAGCCGTGAGGGGCACCTTCAGGGACGCCAGGTCCCTGAAGGTGCCCCTCACGGCTTTGCGGCGACCGGAACCGTCGGTGCCGCCGGGTAGCGTGGAATTCGGGGGCGCCCCCGCCGGGCATGGGGGAAATCCGGATGGGCAGCGCGGTGCGGACCGGTGAGACTGGAGCCGTGACCAGCCTTGAACTGCCTCGTCCCCACCTGCTGCGGCGGGTGTTCGGGCCGCTGGCCGCGCGGGACTTCTGGGCCGAGTACGCGTGGCTGTGGCTCTCCGGTCCGCTGACGCTGTTCTCCCTGGTCAGCGTGCTCGCCGTGCTCGTGCTCGGCCTGTGGCTGACGCCCGTGCTCATCGGGTTCCTCGTGCTCGCCGGCGCCCTGCTCTACGCCCGCGGCCTCGGCGCCGCCCACCGCGGGCTGGCGCGGGTGCTGCTCGGCGTGAGCGTGCCCGCCCCGCGCCGTCCCGAGCTGAAACCCGGGCTCTGGAGCTGGGTGAAGGCGCGCGTCGGCGACCCGGCGGGCTGGCGGACGGCCGGTTACCTGCTGCTGCGGCTCCCGCTGAGCTTCGCCGGGCTGCTCACGGTGTTCTCCGCGACGCTCTTCGGCCTGACCGCGACCAGTTACGCCTTCCTCTGGTTCCCGCTCGGCGAGCAGCACCTGCCGGCCTTCGGCATCCGCGCCGAGGGCTGGGCCGGCGCGCTCGCCTGGTCGGCGTCCGGGCTGCTGGTGCTGGTGGCGCTGCCGTGGGTGGTGCACGCCTTCGTCGCGCTCGACCGGCTGCTCGTGGTCGGGCTGCTCGGTGAGCGCGTGCTGTCCGAACGCGTCCGCGACCTGGAGGCGAGCCGGGCGACGGCGGTCGAGGACTCGGCGTTGCGGCTGCGGCGGATCGAGCGCGACCTGCACGACGGCGCCCAGGCCCAGCTGGTGGCGCTGGCGATGAAACTGGGGCTGGCCAAGGATGAGCTGAAGGCCGACGACCTCGACGTCGCCCAGGTCCGGCAGCTGGTCACCGCGGCGCACGCCAACGCGAAGCAGGCCCTGACCGAGCTGCGGGACCTCGCCCGCGGCATCCACCCGGCGGCCCTGGACGCCGGCCTCGACGTGGCGCTGGCGACGCTCGTCGCGACGTCCGGGATGGACGCGCGGGTCACTGTCACGCTGCCCCGGCGGCCACCGCCGTCGCTGGAGACGATCGTCTACTTCAGCGCCGCCGAGCTGCTGACGAACGCCGCGAAGCACGGCGGCGCGACGCTGGTCGAGATCCGCGAGGAGCGGGACGCGCTGTGGCTGCTGGTGCGCGACGCCGGCGCGGGCGGGGCCCGGGTCGTGCCCGGCGGCGGGCTGGCCGGGGTCGCCGAACGGCTGCGGACGGTCGACGGCGAGCTGGCCGTGACCAGCCCGCCGGGCGGTCCGACCGAAGTGACCGCGCGGGTCCCGCTGCCCCGCTAGGGTCGGCGGCATGCGGATCGTCATCGCGGAGGACTCCACCATCCTGCGCCAGGGCCTCGTGGAGCTGCTGACCTTCCGCGGCCACGAGGTCGTCGCCGCGGTGAAGGACGCCGAGACCCTGCGCGCCGCGGTGACCGGGCACGCGCCCGACGTGTCCATTGTGGACATCCGGATGCCGCCGTCGCACACCGACGAGGGCCTGCGGGCGGCGATCGCGTTGCGCGGCGAACTGCCCGGCTGCGCGATCCTGCTGTTCTCCCAGTACGTCGAGACGAAGTACGCGTCGCAGCTGCTGGCCGACCGCGCGGGCGGCGTCGGTTACCTGCTGAAGGACCGCGTCGCCGAGGTGTCGGACTTCCTGGACGCGCTGCGCCGGGTCGCGGACGGCGAGACCGTCTTGGACCCCGAAGTCGTCCGCCAGCTGTTCGCGGCGACGCGCCAGACGGACGCGCTGAGCGGGCTCACCCCGCGCGAACGCGAGGTGCTGGGCCTGATGGCGGAAGGCCGGTCGAACTCCGCGATCGCGGCGGAGCTGTTCCTCTCGGCCGGTTCGGTGGAGAAGTACGTGACGTCGATCTTCGGCAAGCTGGGGCTGTCACCGTCCGAAGGGGACAATCGCCGGGTGCTGGCCGTGTTGCGCTACTTGGACTCCTGAGCGAGCATCCCGTCGACGAACGCGCGTAGGCCGCGCGCGAAGGTGTCGCGTTCGGCCAGTTCCGGCCAGCGCTCCCCGATCGCCGAGAGGCTGGGGAACCGGGTCGCGTCCAGCTTCTCGAAAACCGTGTCGCGGTAACGTGGCCGGCCCGCTGCGGCGCGGCGCGCGGCGCGCACGCGGACCAGGATCTCCCCCGCCGTGTAGTACCAGATGTTCCGGTACAGCTCCACGGCCTCCTCCGGGGTGCGGCCACAGCCGATCGCCCCGCCGACGATGGCGTCGACCATCCACAGGGCCGACTCGCCGAGCAGGTCGTCGGCCGTCAGGACCTCCACCGCCTCCGGCCAGGCGGCCAGCGCGGTGTGCATCACGGTCGCCGCGACGACGATCCGCTCGCGCGGGTCCGCCGGCATCTCGGGTCGCTTGAGCCGGGAGGCGTAGTAGTCGAGCAGCTGGATCAGCAGGTCGTCCTTGTCGCGGACGTGGTGGTAGAGCGTCGTCGTGCCGACGCCCAGCTCGGTGGCCAGCCGCCGGACCGTCAGCTTGTGCCAGCCCTCGCCATCGAGGATCACCCGCGCCGCTTCGAGGATCTGCGAGCGCGAGGTCGTCGGCGGGCGGCCGATGGGTCGTGGCATGCCGTCCATCATGCCGGTCGACACCTGTCCGGCGCGCGTGCTACTTTCGGAACATGTTCGAAAACTACGACCTGTTCAAGACCATGATCCACCTGCGACCCGGCGGCGTCGTCGAGGCGTCCGGCCCGGGCGGCCGCCGCGAGGCGCTGGCGGGTGACGCGGCGAGCCTGTGGAGCCTCGGCGCGTTCCACGCCGAGAGCGACACCGCCGTGCACGCCGACTATTGGGAGCGGCACCCGAACGGGCACGAGGTGCTCTTCGTCTTCGCCGGCGCGTTGCGCGTCTACCTGAGAGACGAGGGGCCCGAGCCCGTGACCACGCTGAGGGCCGGGCAGTCGTTCATCGTCCCGCCCGGCCGGTGGCACCGGCTGGCTGTCGAAGAGCCCGCCGACCTGCTGTCCATCACGCCGCGGTCGGGCACCGAGCACGAGAGGGCCGCGGCGTGAGCGCGAACCGGCGAGGCATCCTGGTGGTGTGCCTGGCCGTGTTCGGGTTGATGGCGGGGCAGCAGATGCTGAACCCGATCCTGCCGCCGCTGGCCCGCGAGTTCGGGTTCAGCGAGCTGGCGCTGGGCGCCGTGTGGGCCGTCGGCGGGGCGGGCGTCGTGCTGGCGAGCCCGTTCTGGGGGCGCCGCGGTGCGTCATGGGGCCACCGGCCGGTGCTGCTGATCTCCCTGGCCGGCGCGATGATCGCGCTCCTGGCGTTCGCGCTCGTCGCCCGGCTCGGGCTCGGCGGCACCCTGGCGGTGCCGGTGCTGTTCACGCTGGTGCTGCTGACCCGCGGGGTCGTGTTCGGGCTCGCGTGGGCCGCGACACCGGTGACAGCGCAGTCGTACATCGCCGACCTGACGTCGGGGCCCGCCGAGCGGGTGCGGGGGATGTCGATGTTCGGTGCCGCGCAAGGACTCGCGCTCGCGGTCGGGCCGGCGCTCGGCGGCGTGCTGAGCCTCGCCGGGCTGACCGTGCCGATCTACGTCGCGCCGGCCATCCTGGCCGTGATCGCCGTGCTGGTCGCGATCGGCCTGCCGAAGCCACCGGCGCGGGAAGTGCGGGCTCCCCTGGTGAAGGTCAGCCCGGCCGACCGGCGGTTGTGGCCGTTCCTGCTCATCGGGTTCGGCCTGTATCTCGCGCTCGCGATCGTGCTCATGACCGTCGGCTTCCTGGTGCAGGACCGGCTGGGCCTGGCCGCGCAGGACACGAGCCGGGTGACCAGCCTGGTCATGCTGGCCGGTGCCGGGCTGATCATCCTCGTCCAGGTGCTGGCCGTGCCGCGGCTGAAGTGGACACCGGTGCGGCTCATCCGGGTGGGCGCGGTCGTCATGACCGGCGGGATGCTGCTGGTGACCGTCGCTTCCGGCGGGCTCCTGCTCGGCGCGGGCGTCGCCGTGCTCGGGGCGGGGATGGGGTTCGCCACCCCGGGGTTCATGTCCGCGCCGACGCTGCTCGCGACGCGCGAGGAGCAGGGCGCCGTCGCCGGGCTGGTCGGGTCCGCCAGCGCACTGGCGTTCATGGGCGGGCCGTTGCTGGGCACCGGGCTGTACGAGATCTCGCCGACGGTCCCGTACGCCGCCGGCGCGGTGCTGCTGGCGGGGCTGGCCGTCTTCGCCTTCACCCGCCTCGGCTCCTTGACCCGGCAACCCGCGGAACCGGTGGCCGCTCCTTAGGCTGGAGTCCATGTACTCCACCGAGATCGAGGTCCGCACCGGCGCCGAGGCCGTCGTCCACGACCTCACGCACGAGGCCGAGTCGTTCCTGCGCGACGCGGACGCGCACGACGGGCTGCTGCACGTCTGGGTCCCGCACGCCACCGCGGGCCTGGCGATCCTCGAGACGGGCGCGGGCAGCGACGAAGACCTGCTGACCGCGCTCGACGGGATCCTCCCCCGCGACGGCCGCTGGCGGCACCGGCACGGGAGCCCGGGTCACGGCCGTGACCACGTGCTTCCCGCTCTGGTGCCGCCCTACGCGACGGTCCCGGTGCTCGGCGGCGTGCTCGCGCTGGGCACCTGGCAGTCGATCTGCCTGGTGGACACCAACGTCGACAACCCGGTCCGCCGCGTGCGGTTCAGCTTCCTCGCGGGCTGACCGGCCGGGCCGGAGCGCGACCGCGAGCCCGGCGGCCAGCAGCGCGCCGAGCACCCGGACGCCGGTGGTGACGTCAGGCGCGTCCGGTACGCCCTGCAGCAGGCTGCGCAGGCCTTCGGCCGAGAAGCGGAACGGCGTCCACGACCAGAGCAGCGTGCGGTAGGCCGGGTTCAGCAGCTCCGGCACCTGCCCGGCGACCGCGGGCGCGACCAGGTAGAGCGGACCGAGCACGGCCATCGCGCGCAGGCCGAGCAAGCGCAGCAGGCCGGCTTGCACGGCCGCGAACGCCGTCGCGGCGAGGAACACGAAGCCGAGAACTCCGGCGGTCAGCGGCAGCGCGGCGTCCCACAGCGCGAAGAACCCGGCCACCACGGCCGTGATCAGCACGCCGGCCCCGGTGATCTGCAGCAGCCGGGCGCCCGCGCCGAGGGTGCGTCCGGTGCGCTTCGCCAGCTGCGTCACCGCGAGCCCGGCGACGAGCGCGCCGATCCAGGCGAGGGCGCTCGCGGCCGGCGGCGCGGTTCGCCCGGCGAGGCTCACCGGGTGCAGCACCTCCTGCTTCGGCGCGCCGGTCAGCGCCTGCTGCGCGACCTGGGTGCCCGCCGGGTTGACCGCGCCCGAGGTGACGACCGTCGCGGACGGTCCCGGCCCGAGTTCGAGCACGCAGTAGACCTTCTTGTCCTCCAACAGCTTCCGCGCGTCGGCCGGGGTCGCGATGGTCCACGCGAGCCGGCCGCCGCCGTGCGCGGCGATGCGGTGCGCGACCTCCGGCGGGGCGGCGACCGCGACCGGGACGCCGTCCGGCGCGACGGTGGCCTGCGCGCCGAAGGTGAGGAACCCGAGCACCACCGCCACCAGCGCGCCGGCCACGGCGGCGACCAGGGCGAGGGCCCCGGCGCTCGAGGTAGGAGCCGTCGCCGAAGAAGTCAAAACGTGTTGAATAGTGACGCCGGTAACCTCGGACCCGTGACGAAGACGCGGCTGGTGCTCTGGGACATCGACCACACGCTGGTGGACTACACCGGCCTCGGCGCCGCTTGGTACACCGCGGCCCTGGCCGCGACGACCGGCGCCGAGCTGAAGACCTACCCCGACTTCGGGGGCCGCACCGAGCGGGCGATCAGCAGCGACCTGCTCACCGCGCACGGCATCGAGCCGACCGAGGAGCTGCTCCAGGCGCTCTGGAAGGCGCTGATCGCGGAGTCCGAGCGCGCCGTCGTCCACCTGCCCACCAGCGGCCGGGCCCTGCCGGGCGCCGCGGCGGCGCTGACCGCGTTCGCCGGGCACGACGAAGTCGTCCAGTCCCTGGTCACCGGCAACCTGCCGGAGATCTCGCGGCACAAGCTCGCCGCGTTCGGCCTGGACGAGCACCTCGACCTGGAGATCGGCGGTTACGGCACGCTCTCGGCGCACCGCCCGGACCTGGTCCCGCACGCCGTCGCGCAGGCGGTGGCCAAGCACGGGACGCCGTTCGCCGCCGACGCCGTGGTCGTCATCGGCGACACCCCGAGCGACGTCGAAGCCGCGCTGGCCCACGGCGCGATCGCCGTCGCCGTCGCGACCGGGCACTACCCCGCGGCGGAGCTGCGAGCGGCCGGTGCGCACACCGTGCTGCCGGATCTGGCCGACACCGACGCCGTGCGGAGTGCCGTCCTCGGCTGACGACCCCGAAGGTCATCGTCCTCGGGACCGGGATGACCCTCACTCCGGAGGAGGACTCCCCTAAGGGAAATCTCGCTCTGGCGTCGGATGTCCGGAGCGGCCGCGCTCGCCAGACTTCTGAGCATGACTGAAACAGCGTCGGTGGGCCTGCCCGCCGGAGGGGGACGCATCCGCGGCACGGTCGCGGTACTGAGGCGACGACTGCCGTTCACCAGCGGTGTCGTCCTCGCCATGCTCGTGCTGGCCGTCGCGACCGGGGCGCTCTGGAGCGCCGCCGAAGACCGCGCGGCCTACCCGTTCGTCGCCTACGGATTGCCGTCGCTGGAGGTGGGCCGCTGGTGGACGATGCTCACCGGGCCCTTCTTCGCCGTCATCCCCTGGTACTACCTCCCGATGGTCGGCAGCTTCGCGCTCTTCGCGGGCTTCGCCGAGTGGCAGCTGGGGACGCGGCGCGCGATGGCCGTGACGATCGGCGGCCAGTTCGTCTCGGTGCTCGTCGCCACCCAGTTCCTCGCGCTGAGCCGCAACTCCGGCTGGCTGTGGGCCGAGCGGATGGCGGGCAGTCTCGACGTCGGGTTCTCCGGCGGCGCGCTCGCTGCCGTCGCGGTCGCCAGCGCGACGCTGCGGCCGCCGTGGCGCCTGCGGCTGCGGGCCGGGCTGTGCGTGTACGCCGGCGTCGCGATCATCTACGTCGGCACGCTCGCCGACCTCGTGCACTTCTTCGCGCTGGCGCTGGCCATCCCGCTCGGGAAGCGGCTCGTCGGCCCGCGCGGCACGACCGACACCGCGGGACCGAACGTGCGGGAGTGGCGGCTGCTGACCGTCGCCGGCCTGCTGCTGCTCACCGTCGCCGAAGTCGTGATGTTCCTGGTGCCCGGCGACGGCCCCTTCGGTTCCGCGGAAGGCGTTTCGCTGACGGCGCCGGAGCTGGCGATCCTCGTCCTGCTGGTGGTGCCGATGCTCAACGGCCTGCGCAAGGGCGGCCGGGTCGCGTGGCGCTGGGCCGTCGCGCTCTCGGTGTTCGTGACGCTGCAAGGGCTCGCGGCCGCCACCCTGATCGGGCTGGCCGACGTCTTCGGCGGCGACTACGACACCGCCGGCCTGCCGCTGTTCTTCGTGGACAATCTCTTGTGGACGGTCGAGCTGATCGTCCTGATCGCCGGACGTCACGCTTTCCGGGTGCCTTCGCGACGCCGGCTGCGGCGCCACGCCCAGGGCCCGGGGGTGGCACTGGCCCGCACGCTGCTCGGACGGCACGGCGGCAGCACGCTGTCGTGGATGACGACGTGGCCGCGCAACACGTACTTCGTCCGCGAGGACGGCCGCTCCTACCTCGCCTACCGCAAGCACGCGGGCGTCGCCGTCGCGCTCGGCGACCCGATCGCGCCGGACGGCACCGCGGCCGCGACGGTCACCGAGTTCGCCGCCATGTGCGAGAACTCCGGCCTGGTGCCGTGCGTGTTCTCGGCGACCGAGGCCACCGTCGCGGCGACCGGCGAGCTGGGCTGGCAGCACGTCCAGGTGGCCGAGGACAACGTGCTCGACCTCGACGGCCTCGAGTTCCGCGGCAAGGCGTGGCAGGACGTCCGGTCCGCGCTGAACAAGGCGGCCAAGCAGCACATCGACTTCCGGCTGGTCCGCTTGGCCGACCAGCCGGAACCCATCCTCGCCCAGGTCCGGGCGTTGTCGGAGGAGTGGATGTCGGACAAGGCCATGCCGGAGATGGGTTTCACCCTCGGCGGCCTCGACGAGGCGATGGACCCGGCGACCCGCGTCGGCCTCGCGGTGGACGCCGAGGGCGTCGTCCACGGCGTGACGTCCTGGCTCCCGGTCTACACGGGCGCGGGCAAGGTCGGCGGCTGGACGCTGGACGTCATGCGCCGCAGCGCCCACGGCTTCCGGCCGGTGATGGAGTTCCTCATCGCGTCGGCCTGCGTGGCCTTCCGCGAAGAGGGTGCCCGGTTCGTTTCCCTGTCCGGTGCTCCGCTGGCCCGCAGCGCCGACGGGGCGCCCACGCGCACGATCGACCGGACGCTGGAGTCGCTGGGCCGCGTGATGGAGCCGTACTACGGGTTCCGCTCGCTGCACGCGTTCAAGGCGAAGTTCCAGCCGCGGCACGTCCCGCTGTACCTGGCGTTCCGCGACGAAGCCGACCTGCCGCGCATCGGCCTGGCGCTGAGCCGCGCGTACCTGCCGGACGTCCGGCTGCGCGAACTGGCGAAGCTGGTCAGTAGCTCTCGGGGACGCTGATCCGTTGCGGGAAAAGGATCCTCCGGCGGCTGACGACGTTCTGGTCCTTCTCGATCAGGGCGCCGTCGGTCAGCCGGAGCCAGTGCCCGTTGTGCGAGTCGCTGAACGCGACCATCACCCCGGGCGTCAGCTCCGTGCCGAGCCGCGCTTCGGGGACCGCCATGCGCCACTTCCCCGGCGGCAGCACGGCGTAGAGGTATTCGTCGTCTTCGATCTCCGGCCCGCGGTGCAGGGTGGAGCCGGTCATCGGCAGGCTCCGCACGAGGTCGAACGACACGACGACGTGGTTGATCGCCTCGGCATTGGCGTTGGCCACGACCATGCAGGTCCGGTGCTCGACCCGTTCGATCCACGCGGTGACCTTCGCGGCCTGCTCCTGCCGCTCGCGCGCGTCCCGCTGCCGCCGGTCCTTCCGGGCCACCCGCCCGTCCCGGATGGCGATCCACAGCGCGACGGCCACGGCGGCGACGGTCCCGACGGCCCCCGCCCACTGCCCGGCCGCACCCCACCACTCCGGGCTGCGGCTCCGCGTCGTCCAGCTCCAGGCCTTGGCCAGCAGCGGTCCGAAGAGGAGCAGGAACCCGGCGACGCCCAGGACGCCGAACGCACCGGCGCGAAGCCGTGCGAGCCGCTTGTCCATGGGCCCAGCCTGCCGGACCCCGGCGTTCAGCGGTAGGTGGTCGGCGGCGGCGTCATCGTGCCGCGGTCCGCCGCCGGGACGAACCGATAGCTCTGGAGGATCCGCACCAGGTCGTCGCGGATCGTGGGGCCGGAACGGTCGGCGTCCGCGTACGCCACCACGACACCGGACGTCACGGCGTCGGCACCGGTGAAGGCCATGGCCGCGACCACCGCGTGCTTCGCCGCGCATTCCCCGGTGTCCGACGGGATCACGTCGGCGACGACGATCCGGGCCGGCGCCTTGGTGCCGTCGGCCTTCGTGACCTGGGCGTCCGTGCCCGCGTCCGGCGTCACCGCGGCCGGCGGCCCGTTGTCCGGGCTGTACGCGCTGACGCCGAGGTCCGTGACGGCCTTGCGCGCCGCGGCGCCGGGGTCGCCCAGGGGTTCGGTCTTGACGCCCGCACCGCCGAGGTCGCTCTTCCGGCAGAAGTTCCGGCCCAGGAACGCGCTCGTGACGAGCGTGATGCCCGGGGCCGCGCCGGTCTTCTCCCAGCCGTGCACGGTGGTGGGTGCGGGTTCCCAGTTCGGCGGCACGTCGTAGGCGTACGAGCCGTCCTTGCCTGCGACGGACAGCCAGCCGCTCACCGCGGCGGGCACGGTCACCCGCGGCGACGGCGTCACGACCAGCGGCGGCAGCGGCGCCGGCGTCGACGACGGCCGGTGCGGCTTGCCGACGCCGAAAGCGTTCAGCACCCCGGCGATCAGCGCGATCAGGACCAGCCCGACCCACGGCGCCCGCGACGAGCGTCGCCACTTCGGCGGCTTCGCGGCGGGACGGATCCGCTTCGGCTCAGCACGCGGAATCTCAACGTGCGGAGTCTCGATGTGCGGAGTCTCGACGTGGGGCGCTTCGGCCGGTGGAGTCCCGAAGCCGCCGGATGGGAAGCGCGGCGCGTCCGCGGGCTCGTAACCACCGAACCCGCGGAGCGCCGCGTTGTCCTCGTACCCCGGCGTTGTCCCGTCACGCCGCCGGAACCGGCCCATTACGACCGGACGAGCTTGACCAGGTGCTCGACGACGGCGTCGACCGCGATCTCTTCGCGCTCGCCGGTGCGCCGGTCCTTGACCTCGACGACGCCGTTGGCCAGGCCGCGCCCGACCACCAGGATGGTCGGCACGCCGACCAGCTCGGCGTCGGCGAACTTGACACCCGGGGTCGCCTTGCGGTCGTCGAGGATGATCTCGAGACCGGCCGTGTCGAGCTCGGCGGCGAGCTTCTCGGCGCCGGCGCGAACCGCGTCGTCCTTGCCCGCGATGACGATGTGCACGTCGAACGGCGACACCTCGCGCGGCCAGATCAGGCCGAGCTCGTCGTGGTTCTGCTCGGCGAGCACGCCGACCAGCCGCGAGACGCCCACGCCGTAGGAGCCCATCGTGATCCGGATCGGCTTCGAGTCGGGGCCGAGCGCGTCCAGCTCGAAGGCGTCGGCGTACTTGCGGCCGAGCTGGAAGATGTGCCCGATCTCGATGCCGCGCGCGGCGACCAGGGTGCCGTGGCCGTCCGGCGACGCGTCGCCCTCGCGGACCTCGGCGGCCTCGATGGTGCCGTCCGGGGTGAAGTCGCGGCCCGCGAGCAGGTCGACGACGTGGTGGTCGGCCTTGTCGGCCCCGGTGACCCAGGCGGTGCCGGGCGCGATCCGCGGGTCGGCGAGGTAGCGCACGCCGTTGTCCTGCAGCGCCTTCGGGCCGATGTACCCCTTGACCAGGAACGGGTTCGCCTTGAAGTCGGCCTCTTCGAGCAGCTCGACCTCGGCGGGCTCGAGCGACGCTTCGAGGCGCTTCATGTCCACTTCGCGGTCACCGGGGAGCGCGACGCAGACCAGCTCCCACTCCTTCGCACCCGGCTGACGCGCCTTGAGCATGACGTTCTTCAGCGTGTCGGCGGCGGTGAACTCGCGGCCGAGCCCGGCCGCGTTGAGGAAGTTCACCAGCGACTCGATGGTCGGCGTGCCCGGCGTGTGGTGCTCCTGCGCCTCGGGCCGGCCTTCGGTCGGCTGCGCGGCGGGCGCGGGCGTCACGACGGCTTCGACGTTCGCCGCGTAGCCCGACTCGGTGCTGCGGACGTAGGTGTCCTCACCCGTCTCGGCGACCGCGAGGAACTCCTCCGACGCCGAGCCGCCCATCGCCCCCGACGTCGCCTTGACCACGACGTACTCGAGGCCGAGGCGGTCGAACAGCTTGGTGTAGGCGGCGCGGTGCGCCTGGTAGGAGCGCTCGAGGCCCTCGTCGTCGAGGTCGAAGGAGTACGAGTCCTTCATGACGAACTCGCGGCCGCGCAGGATCCCGGCGCGGGGGCGCGCTTCGTCGCGGTACTTCGTCTGGATCTGGTACAGCGTGACGGGGTAGTCGCGGTACGAGCTGAACTCGCCCTTGACCGTTAGGGTGAAGAGCTCTTCGTGGGTCGGGCCGAGCAGGTAGTCGGCGCCTTTGCGGTCCTTCAGGCGGAAGAGGCTGTCGCCGTACTCGGTCCAGCGGCCGGTCGCCTCGTAGGGCTCCTTCGGCAGCAGCGCGGGGAACTGGATCTCCTGCGCGCCGATGGCGTTCATCTCGTCGCGCACGACGGCCTCGACGCGGCGCAGCACGCGCAGGCCCAGGGGCAGCCACGAGTACCCGCCCGGGGCGACCCGGCGGACGTAGCCGGCGCGTACCAGGAGCCGGTGGCTCGGTACCTCGGCGTCCGCCGGATCCTCGCGCAACGTGCGAAGGAACAACGACGAAGTCCTGGTGATCACTGCGGGGCTCCCTGCGCCAGGCGGGTGTGAAAGTCCCGTTCAGGGTAGTCACTCCCCCCGCCGTGACTCCAACGGGTTACTCGACGCCCGTTTTTGTCGGTGGTGATCGCTAGCGTTCCGGTCATGAAACTTCGCATGGCCATGATCACGATCGACTGCGCGGATCCGCGCGGGCTGGCGGAGTTCTGGACAGCGGCGCTCGGCACGACCGTCGCCCAGGACTTCGAGGGCGAGTTCCTGTTCCTCGCCCCACCGGAGGGCGGGCTGTCGCTGGGGCTCCAGCGGGTGCCCGAACCACGCGCGGGCAAGAACAGGGTCCACATCGACCTCGGTGCCGAAGACCGGGAACAGGAGGTGAAACGGCTGGTGGCGCTCGGCGCGACCGAGCAGGCGCAGCACGAGGTGCCGGGCTTCGCGTGGACGGTGCTCTCGGATCCCGAGGGCAACGAGTTCTGCGTGTCCGGTTCGCACGACGGGTAGTTCCCGGCTGCCGGTCCACTCCGCGTCGCCGCGGCGGCGCGGGTAGAACTGGCGGCATGAGCGCTCGCGTACTGCTGCCGTGGACCGATATCGAAGTGCCGGAGGGGATCGAGGCCGCGTATTACGACGGTCTTGGCGCGCCTCCGCCGGCCCTCGACGGTGTCGAGTTCTACGTGCTGCCGTACGACCGCGGACCGGAACCACCCCGGCTGATCAAGGACCTGCCCTCGTTGCGCGTGGTGCAGGCCCTGTCGGCCGGGGTGGAGGCCCTGGTCCCGCTGCTGCCCGCCGGCGTCCGCCTGGCCAACGGACGCGGCCTGCACGACCTGAGCGTCGCCGAGCACACCCTGGCGCTGATCCACGCGAGCCAGCGGGACCTGCCCCGCTGGTTCGCCCAGCAGGAGCGCCGGGAGTGGGTTCGCGAGCACACGCGGTCGCTCGCGGACAGCCGGGTGCTCCTGGTCGGCTACGGCTCGATCGGGCAGGCGATCGAGCGCCAGCTGCTGGCGGCCGAAGCTCTGGTGACCAGGGTGGCGAGCCGCGCGCGTCCGGACGCGGGCGTGCACGGCGTCGCCGAGCTGCCCTCGTTGCTGCCCGAGGCCGACATCGTGGTGCTCGTGCTGCCCGACACCCCCGCGACGCGCGGCCTGTTCGGAGCCCCCGAGCTGGCCACGCTCCCCGAGGGCGCCCTGGTGGTCAACGTCGGCCGCGGCACGGCGATCGATACGGAAGCCCTGCTGGCGCAGACGCGAGCCGGGCGGCTCCGTGCCGCCCTCGACGTCGTGGACCCGGAGCCACTGCCGGCCGGCCATCCACTGTGGACGGTGCCGGGCGTCGTCCTGACGCCGCACATCGCGGGTGGCTCGGCGTCGTTCTACCCGCGCGCCAAGAAGCTGGCCGCGGACCAGCTGCGGCGGTACGCGCGGGGCGAGGAGCTGCTCAACCTCGTGCCACCGGCTTGACGTACACGTGCCATTCGTCTTCGACGCGGAACCCGCACCGTTCGTAGACGCCGAGCGCCCGGTGCGCGTTGTCGACGTCGACGTTCAGCGCCGACCGCTCGAACCCGGCCGCCTTCGCCGCCTGGACGGTGTGACCGAGCAGCCCGGAGGCGACCCCGCGGCCGCGCAGCGCGTCCCGGGTGCCCACCCAGGTCGCGTAGTGCTCGCGGATGCCGGTCGCCTCGGCTTCGGACGCGTAGAAGTGGCTGAGCACGAAGGCCAGGACTTTCTCGCCGTCGAGCACGAGGAACGACAGGTCGGGCCGGAAGTCCTTGGAGCCGGTGACGAGGTGGCGCCAGGCGTCGGGTTCGTAGGCGGTGCTGCCCCAGTGGTCGCCGAAGGTGTCGTTGCGGGCGTCGAGCGTCGCGAGGTCGTACGCGAAGTCGAACGGCACGGGCTCGACGCCGTCCGGCAGCGGTGGCTGCGGCGGCAGGTCGGCGAGGCCGACGCGCATGTCCACCATCGTCCGCTGGTGCTCGTAGCCGGCCGCGGCGAGCACTCCGGCGATCCAGCGCTCGTTCTGGTGGCCGGCGTGGTGCAGTTCGAGCGGCGCGCCCGGGAAGGCGCGCTCGTGGACCTCGCGACTCGTCCGGGTGAACCACTCGGCCAGGTGCGCGCCGACGGCGTCGTCGCGGTGGTCCGGGTGCACGACCGACTGGAGCCGGATCATGTGCACCGGGTTCGCGGCGTCCCGGCGGCGGACGAGGCCGTAGCCGACGAGCCGATCGCCCGCCCAGGCGCCGGTGCTGGCCGTGGCCAGGTCGATGTTGGGGCCTTCGAGCTCCTCGCGGAGGTCTTCGGTGCTGAAGTGCTCACCCGTGCGGTCGACCTCCTCGGCGGCGGCGTAGAGCCGGGCGAGGGCCGCGTCGTCGTCGAGCGTGAGGGGACGCCAGGTCAGGTCCATGCGCCGAGGCTAGGCCGGGCGGCACCGGCCACGCATCCCGATTTACGCTCAGTGCGTGCTGGTGCTCCTCCCCCCTTCCGAGACCAAGGCCGACGGCGGCCGCGGCGCCCCGCTGGACCACGCCGCCCTGTCGTTCCCCGAGCTGAACCCGACGCGCGCGAAGCTCGCCGACGCGCTCGTCGAGCTGGCGGGCGACGTCCCGGCCAGCATCGCGGCCCTGGGCATCACCGAGCGCCAAGCCGGCGAGGTCATCCGCAACGCGCAGCTGTGGACGTCCCCGACGATGCCGGCCCTGCGCCGCTACACCGGCGTCCTCTACGACGCACTGGACGTCAAGAGCTTCACGAGAGCCGGGCTGGCCAAGGCCCACCGCCGCCTGGCGGTGACGTCCTCGCTGTTCGGCGTGGTCTCGGCGACCGACCCGATCCCGGCGTACCGCCTCTCGGGCGGCAACTCCCTGCCCGCGCTCGGCACCATCCGCGCCATGTGGAAGCCGGTGCTCGAGCCGGTGCTGCAGAACATCGACGACCTGGTGGTCGACCTCCGCTCGGGCACGTACTCGGCGTTCGCCAACCTCCGCCCGGACGCCGTGACGGTCCGCGTGGTCACCGAAAACGCCAACGGCGAGCGCGGAACGGTCAGCCACTTCAACAAGGCGTACAAGGGCCGCCTGGCCCACGTGCTGGCGGTCACCCGCGCCGAACCGTCCACTGTGGACCAGCTGGCCAAGGTGATCCGCAAGGCGGGCCTGGTGGTCGAACGCACCGGCGACCACGCCCTGGACCTGATCACCGAAGGCTGACACTCCCCGCCGGCACCGGGGCCACGCTCGGCGCCGATCACGGCACAGCACGGTCGTCTCTGCCGCGACGCCCGCTGGCTCATTCCGGACGTGCCCGCAACCCGGCGCCGCCGACCCGATCCACACCGGAACCGACCGCGACTCGACGCGGCCGTCCCGACCCCCACCAGAACCGGCCGCGACTCGAAGCGGCCGTCCTGACCCGCACCGGAAACGGCCGCGAGTCGGCGCCGCAGACTCGATCCGCACCAGAACCTGCGACTCGGCGTGGCCGATCGCGAGCCGGATCGGATCCGTCGACAGCCGCCCGGTCGGACACCGCCGGCCCGCGGGTGAAGCGTTCAGGACGGCAAGCGGTCCGCGATCTGGCCGTGCCATGGGCTGGAGCCAGTCCGCAGACTGAACCAGCCCGTGAGAGAAAGCAGTCCGCAGGCGGACGCAGTCCAGGGCTAGAAGCGGTCCAAGGCGAACGGGCTCAGGTCGAAGCCCGGGTCCTCGCCCAGCGCTACCGCCGCCACCAGCTTTCCGGCGAACGGGGCGTTCGTCAGGCCGCCTGCGCCGAAGCCCGTCGCGATCGTCAGGCCCGGGCGGATGTGGCCCAGCACCGGGAGGCCGTCCGGGGTGCCCGGGCGGAAGCCCACCCGGGTCTCGGCGAGGGTGGCTTCCGCCAGGCCGGGTGCGATCGTCAGGGCGTTGTCCAGCACCTCACGCTGGCCGGCGGCGGTCACCCGGTAGTCGAAGCCGGACTCCGTCTCGCGTGTCGCGCCCGCGACCACCCGGCCGCCGCCGAAGGCCAGCAGGTAGTGGCTGGTGCGCGGCAGGACCACCGGCCAGGCCGACGTGTCGGTCCCGGGCAGGTCGAGGTGGCTGATCTGGCCGCGGTGGGGCGTCACCGGCACGTCGACGCCCAGTGGCGCCAGCAGCTCGCGGCTCCACGCGCCGGCCGCCACCACCACGCTGTCCGCTTCGAGCGGGCCCGCCTCGCCCGCCACCGTGCCGTCGGCGCGGAAGGCGACCTCGCCCTCGACGAACTTCGCGCCCTTCCGCTCGGCGGCGGCCAGCAGGGCCCGGCGCAGCTGGTGCCCGTCGACGCGGCCGGCGCCGGACAGGTGCACCGCGCTCAGCCCGGGCGCCAGCGCCGGGAACAGCTCCCGGGCCTGGGCCGGGTCGAGTGAGCGGACCTCGCCGATCTCCGGCGCGTCCGCCGCCCGCGCGGCCAGCCGCTCCCGCGCCTCGGCCAGCTCGGACTCCTCGGCCGAGACGATCATCCCGCCGACGACCTCGAACGACGACTGCTCGCCCAGCTCGGCCAGGTCCGCCGTGAACTCGCGGTAGTACCGGCCCGCGGCCGCCGCGAGCGGGTACACCGCGTCCTCCCAGCGTGAGGTCCACGGACTGACGATCCCGGCGCCGGCCTCGGTGGCCGTGCCGGGACGGGCTGCGTCCGCCACGATCACTTCCGCACCCCGGCCCGCCAGGTGGTAGGCCGTGGCGGCACCGCCGATTCCGCTTCCGATCACGAGCACTCGCATGCTCCCCACCCTGCCCGACCGTGCCGCGCCGGGGCGACCCGGATTCCCCCGCGCGGGCACCCGGACCGCCGTATGCTGCGCGCCATGCCGAGCCGTGCCGAGCGGTATGTCGCCCATCTCGACACCCTGACCGGGAGTACCGACCCCCGGCTGCAGCCGATCCCGTCCACCCACGCCGGGCTCGACGACGTCATCTCGCTCGTCTACGCCGACGAACCCGAGCCGCGCTACCTGACGGGCGCGACCTACGGCCTCTCCCTCGCCGACCACGCGGAGTGGCACGGGGTGAAGCCGGAGCTGTGGATCAGCGTCCGCTCCGACGACCCGGTCTGGGCCCTGGCCATCGGTTACCTGGCCGAACACCTGCGCGGCACCTGCCCGTTCGTCTACGGCGACACCATCGACTTCGGCGAGCCGATCGCGCCGGAGTCCGACATGACCGCGTTCGCCGTCTCGGCGCCCGCCGGCCTCGACGCGGACCAGTACACCCTGCTCGACTGCGGTGGCGCGCCCATCAGCATCGCCGGTTGCTTCCCGGTGCACGACATCGAGCGGGAGTACATCCGCGAACACGGCATCGACGCGTTCTGGCAGCTGGACTGGGACCTCTACGACGTCCGCCGCCCGCCGGTGGTCTAGCCCGAACCGACCGCCGGTGCAGGGCGCGGGTCAGGAACCCTTTCCCAGCACGGCCATCGCCGCGTTGTGGCCGGGGATGCCGCTGACACCACCTCCTCGCACCGCTCCCGCGCCGCACAAGAGCACGCGCTCGTGCGGCGTCTCGACGCCCCAGCGGCCGGCCTGCGCCGGGTCCACCGCGAACGGCCACGCCAGGTCCCGGTGGAAGATGTGCCCGGCCGGCAGTCCGAGCTCGGCCTCCAGGTCCAGCGGCGTTTTCGCCTCCACGCACGGTTTCCCGTCCGGCCCGGTCAGCAGGCAGTCCTCAATCGGCTCCGCGAGCACGGTGTTCAGCGACGCCATCGTCGCGCGCGACGCCTCTTCGCGCGCTTCGTCGTTGCGTCCCTCGAACAGCCGCGCGGGCATGTGCAGGCCGAACAACGTCAACGTCTGGGCTCCGGCCGCCCGCTCGGCCGGACCCAGGATCGACGGGTCGGTCAGCGAGTGGCAGTAGATCTCGCACGGCGGCAGCGTGGGGATCTTCCCCGCCGCCGCCTCGCGATATGCCGTCTCGAGCTGGGTGAAAGTCTCGTTGACGTGGAACGTGCCGCCGAACGCCTCGGCCGGGTCGACGCCCGGATCCCGCAGCTTCGGCAGCCGGGACAGCACCATGTTCACCTTCAGCTGCGCCCCCTCCGGCCGGTCGGCGCTCTCCTCCCCCAGCAACCGCGCCAGGGTGGGCGGTGCGACGTTCGCCAGGACGTGCTCACCGCGCACGACGTGCTCGGCGTCGGCGTGCCGGTAGCGCACCTCGCCGCCGGGGTCGATCGCCAGCACCTCGGCGCCGGTGACGAGCTTCGCGCCCGCAGCGGAAGCCACCGCGGCCAGCGAGCCGGTGACCGCGCCCATGCCGCCGACCGGCACGTCCCAGTCGCCCGTCCCGTTGCCGATCACGTGGTAGAGCAGGCAGCGGTTCTGCCGGAGGTCCGCGGCATCCGCGGCGGCGAACGTTCCGATCAGCGCGTCGGTCAGCACCACGCCGCGCACCGTGTCGTCTCCGAACCACGAGGTGAGCGCCTCGCCGATCGGCCGCTCGAACAGCATCGACCACGCTTCGGCGTCGTCGACCCGGGCCCGGAAGTCCACTTCGGACAGAAGAGGCTCGGTGAGCGTGCCGAAGGTGCGTTCGGCGACTCGCCCGGTCAGCTCGTAGAACCGGCGCCACGCCGCGAAGTCCGCGGCGGAGCCGGTGAGCGCCCGGAACGACTCGGCGGTCCGGCCTTCGTCGCCCGTGTCGACAAGGAGACCCGAGTCGCCGGAGGGCGTGTACGACGACATCCGGCGCCGCCGCAGCGCCACGTCCAGACCGAGGTCCGCGATGATCTTCCTGGGCAGCAGGCTGACCAGGTACGAGTAGCGCGACAACCGGACGTCGACGCCGTCGAACGCGCGGAACGACACGGCGGCGCCACCGGTCTCGCCGCGCCGCTCCAGCACGAGGACCGACCGGCCGGCCCGCGCCAGGTAGGCCGCCGCGACCAGCCCGTTGTGCCCGCCACCGACGACCACGACGTCGTACGCATCCATCCCGCTCCTCCTCGTTCGGCCTGCCTGATCATCGTGACCACCGCGGCGGCCGGAATTCAAGGAAAGGGCACGAACGGACCGTTCGCGCAATTCGGTTGCGCGGCGCCGGGGCGGCCGGGCAAGCTGGGAGACGTCCGGCAGGGAGCCGGGGTGTGAGCGAGCGGGGAGGTGCCTGTGGTGATGACTGTGCGGGCCCGTCTGCGCCCAAGCCCACCCGCCCCCCGAGGCTGATCACGCGCCCGGTGGGGCATCCCTGAACCAGGAGAACCCACCAGTGCGCTTGCACGACTTCGAAGATCACGACCGATTCGACGAACGACCTCCGCGCCGCCGCGAGCGGTTCGGCGGCGACGACCACCACCGCACCCCGCTCCTCTCGCGGTTCGCCGACGAAGGCGACCGATCGCCCTCGCGGCTCGACGAGGAGCCCGACTGGCAATCCTCGGACCGCCACACACGGTTCGACGACGAAAACGACCGGCAGCCCTCGCTTCGCGGCGAACACTTCGGCGACGACGAAGACGAGCAACGATCGTCTCGCCGCCACGGACAGTTCGGCGACGAGGACGACCCACAGCCCTCGGACGGCTACACGCCCTTCAAGGACGAAGACGACCTACAGCCCTCGCACCGCCACTCGCCGTTCAGCGACGAGTCCGACCTACAGCCCTCGCACCGCCGCGGGCAGCTCGACGACGAAGACGACCCACAACCCTCACGCCGCCGGGCGCGAGCCGGGGACGAAACTGACCAGCGGGCCTCCCGGCGTGCTCGGTTCGACGACGAACCCGAACCCACCCGGCGCGGGCGGCTGACCGAAGGCGAACGCGTCCGGCTCGCGAAACTGCGGGACGACGCCTACACCGAAAACCAGCTGCCCGACGGCGCCGATCGCTGGTCGACCTGGGACGACGCCGAACACGGCCCGCTGCCCCGGCCGGACTGGGTCGTCACCGAGCTCGCCGCGGTCGACACCGACCTCGGCGTCCTCAAGACCGGCAAGGAGGCCGATGTCCACCTGCTGCGGCGCGGGCTGCCCGGCACTCCCGGCGGGCTGCTCGCCGCGAAGCGGTACCGCAGTGACGAGCACAAGCTGTTCCACCGTGACGCGGGCTACCTCGAAGGGCGGCGGATGCGCCGCTCCCGCGAGACCCGGGCCATGGCGCAGCGCACCGCGTTCGGCCGCAACCTGATCGCCGAGCAGTGGGCCGTCGCGGAGTTCGCCGCGCTGAGTCGCTTGTGGACGATCGGGGCGCCGGTGCCGTACCCCGTCCAGCGCAACGGGACCGAACTGCTGCTCGAGTTCCTGGGCGAAGACGACGGGACCGCGGCTCCCCGGCTGGCCCAGGTCCGGCCGGAACCGGACGAACTGAAGGACCTGTGGTTCCAGGCCACCGCGGCGCTGGAGCTGCTCGCGTCCGAGGGGCTCGCGCACGGTGACCTCTCGGCGTACAACCTGCTCGTGCACCGGGGGCGGCTGGTGGTGATCGACCTGCCCCAGGTCGTCGACGTCGTGGCCAACCCGGGCGGGGTCGACTTCCTGGCGCGGGACGTGCGCAACCTGGCCGGCTGGTTCCACTCGCGGGGGCTCGGCGAGCACGTCACCAGGCCCGATGAGCTGCTGGCGGAACTCGTGTCCGGCGCCGGGATCGGGTGATCGCGGGGCGGCGTCGCGGATGTGGTGTGGAACACGTCTGCGACGCCGCCCACAACAGGTGACCTCAACGAGTAGTCCCGGCCCCACCTCGGGTACAGTAAGTACAGACCGCAACCGGCGGCGTGGATGAGTTGGTGTCCGTCGCCTCCAGAGCCACCGAATGGCTCGCGGTGATCCGTAATCCCAAAGCGGCTCGCAGTGTCGTGAAGCGACAAGACACAGTGCGCCGGGGTCCGTCCCTGTGAACGCCCACCGCACACCATCTTGCCCTGCCTGCGCGCGGGGAGCCCGGGCCTCCTTGTGACGAACCATGTCCGAGAGGCATTTGTGACAGTCACGTTCAACTCTGGTACCACCTCGACGTCCGCGCACGCGGACCGTCCCGACCGCCGGCCGCGTCAGCGCCCCGCCGGTGGGGACACGCTGCGTGATGACGCTGTCGAGACCGTGGAGACCAGGACTTTCGCCGAGCTGGGCCTGCCGGAGCCGCTGCTCCGCGCGCTGGCCGAGGCCGGCATCAACAGCCCGTTCCCGATCCAGTCCGCGACCATCCCGGACGCCCTGGCCGGCCGCGACGTGCTGGGCCGCGCCCAGACCGGTTCCGGCAAGACCCTCGCCTTCGGCCTGGCCATGCTGGCCCGGCTCGCCGACGGCAAGGCCCGCCCGAAGCGCCCCCGCGCGCTGATCCTGGTGCCGACCCGCGAGCTGGCCATGCAGGTGGCCGACTCGCTGACCCCGCTGGCCAAGTCCCTCGGCCTGTGGTGCCGCACCGCCGTCGGCGGGATGGCCTTCGCCCGCCAGGCCGACGCGCTCGCCCGTGGCGTCGACCTGCTGATCGCCACCCCGGGGCGGCTGTCGGACCACGTCCGGCAGGGCACCGCGCACCTGGGCGACTGCAACTTCATCGCCCTCGACGAAGCCGACCAGATGGCCGACATGGGCTTCATGCCGCAGGTCCGCGAGATCATGGACCTCACCCCGCCGGGCGGGCAGCGGCTGCTGTTCTCGGCGACGCTCGACGGTGATGTCAACCGCCTCGTCCGGCAGTACCTGAGCGACCCGGTCACGCACTCGGTCGCGCCGTCGACCGCGAGCGTGACGACCATGGACCACCACGTGCTCCAGGTCTCGCACCAGGACAAGCAGGACGTCATCACCCACATCGGTGCCCGTGAGGGCCGCACGATCATGTTCGTGCGCACCAAGCACCACGTGGACCGCCTCGCCGAGCGCCTGCGTGAGCAGGGTGTCAACGCGGCGGCGCTGCACGGTGGCAAGACCCAGGGTCAGCGCAACCGGGTGCTCGCGGACTTCAAGGAAGGCCACACCCCGGTGCTGGTCGCCACGGACGTCGCCGCGCGCGGCATCCACGTCGACGACATCTCGCTGGTGCTGCACGTCGACCCGGCGGCCGACCACAAGGACTACCTCCACCGCGCGGGCCGCACGGCGCGCGCCGGGGCGTCCGGGGTCGTCGTCACGGTGGTCACCAACGACCAGCGCCGCATGGTCAAGCGGATGACCGACCGGGCCGGCGTCCGCGCCGAGTCCACGATGGTCCGTCCGGGTGACGACGCGCTGACCCGCATCACCGGTGCCCGCGAGCCCAGCGGCGAGCCGGTCATCGAGCGTCGGCGTGAGAGCCCGCGTCGTGGTGGCGGCGGCGGTGGCTTCCGTGGCGACCGCGGCAGCTTCGGCGGTTCGAGCCGTGGCGGTTACCGCGGCGGCAGTGGCGGCGGCAGCAGCAGCCACGCCGGCAGCGGTGGCGGCTACGCCGGCGACCGTGACCGCGGTGGCGACCGTGGCGGCTACAGCCAGGGCTCGCACGAAGGCCGTTCCGGCGGCTTCAGCGGCCGCGGCCGTCAGCCCCGTTCGGGTGGCGGTGGCGGCTACGGCCGGCCGAGCCGTGGCCCGCGTCGCGGCTACGACAGCTGATTTCTCCCGGAAGCCCCGGGCCGGCACTCGCCGGTCCGGGGCTTCCGGCGTTTCCAGGCCCGCTTCACGGCCGCGCGAGGCCCGGGTGGGAGACTGCGGGACGTGACTACGCCGCCGACGCTTCCGCCCGACCAGGTTTTCGACTGGCTCGACGTCGAGGCGGAAAAGCGTGCGGGCGCGGGTCTGGTGCGGCAGTTGCGGCCACGCCCCGCCAAGACCGACGAGCTGGATCTCGCCGGCAACGACTACCTCGGGCTGGCCCACGACAAGCGCGTCGCCGGAGCCGCCGCGGCCGCCGCGCTGCGGTGGGGCGCGGGCTCGACCGGCTCACGGCTGGTGACCGGCTCGACCGAACTGCACACCGAGCTGGAGATGGAGCTCGCCCGGTTCTGCGGCGTGCAGGCCGCGCTCGTGTTCTCGTCGGGCTTCACGGCCAACCTCGGCGC
Organism: Amycolatopsis sp. WQ 127309; assembly: GCF_023023025.1. NCBI lineage: Bacteria > Bacillati > Actinomycetota > Actinomycetes > Pseudonocardiales > Pseudonocardiaceae > Amycolatopsis > Amycolatopsis sp. WQ 127309. The sequence goes on along the minus strand of NZ_CP095481.1, from coordinate 4,952,564 downwards.
GGTGACGGCGTTGTCCGGCAGCGAAGCCGCGATCGTCACCGACAAGTACATCCACGCGTCGCTCATCGAAGGCTGCCGGCTGTCGCGGGCGGACATCGCCGCCGTCGCGCACGCGACGCCGTCCGCGATCAAGAACGCGCTGGCGACCCGGCGCAAGCCGCGGGCCCTGGTGGTGACCGACTCGGTGTTCTCGGTGGACGGCGACCTCGCCCCGCTCGACGAGCTGGCCGGGATCTGCCGCGAACACAGCGCCGGCCTGCTGGTCGACGACGCGCACGGCTTCGGCGTCCTGGGTGAAGGCGGCCGCGGCGCGGTCCACGCCGCCGGGCTCGCGGGCGCCCCCGACGTCGTCACGACGTTGACGCTTTCGAAGGCCCTCGGCGCGCAGGGCGGTGCCGTGCTCGGGCCGCGTCGCGTGATCAAGCACCTCATCGACACCGCGCGCAGTTTCATCTTCGACACCGCGCTCGCGCCGGCCAGCGCCGCCGCCGCGCTCGCCGCGTTGCACGCGCTGAAAGATGAGCCCGGGCTGGCGGAGAAGGTCCAGGAGAACGCCGGGAACCTCGCGATGCAGCTGAAGGCGGCGGGGCTGAAGGCGAGCGTGCCGGACGCCGCCGTGATCTCGGTGCAGGCGCCGTCCGCGGAGACGGCCGTCGCGTGGGCCGCGGCGTGCGCCGAGCAGGGCATCCGCGTCGGGTGCTTCCGGCCGCCGTCGGTGCCGGACGGCATCTCGCGGCTGCGGCTGACGGTGCGCGCCGACCTCACGGAGTCCGATGTGGACCGTGCCGTGAAGGTGATCACGGCGACCGCGCCGCGCGGTGCGACCGACTGAGCCGTACCGGAACGGTCGGTTCGCGTACCCAGACGGTCGGTTCGCGTACCTGGAGGGTCGGTTCGCGTGCTTCGGCGGGTATCTCGCGTGATTGGAGAGGCATCACGCGTGATTGAAGGGTCGACTCGCGTGTCTGGAGACGACACTCGCGTGTCTGGGGACGGGACTCGCGTGATTCGGGGCGGGAGTCGCCGTTAGGCGGGGCGGCGCATGCGGATGTGGGGGATTCCGTCGTCGTCCGTGTACTCGGGGCCTTCTGCGACGAAGCCGTAGCGCGCGTAGAAACCCTGGACGTACGTCTGGGCGTCCAGGACGTACTCGGCGGGGATCGTGAGGGCCGCGTCCATCAGGCGGGCTGCCAGGCCCTGCCCCCGGGCCTGGGCGGCCGTGACCACCCGGCCGATGCGGCGGATGCCGCCTGGGTCCAGCAGGACTCGCAGGTAGGACATAACCCCGCTGTCGTCCGAGAACCAGAGGTGGCGGGTGTCCGGCAGCAGGTCGCGGCCGTCCAGTTCCGGGTACGCGGCCTTCTGCTCCACCACGAAGACGTCCACCCGCAGGCGCAGGATGTCGTGCAGCTGGGCGGCGGTCAGCTCCGGGCCGGTCGCGTCGTGCAGGGTCGGCATGCCCCTGCTTACCACGCTCAGCCGAGCAGGCGCGGGTTGGCCTGTTGCTGGATGTCGTTGACGTACGCCGAAACCCGCGTGTAGACGCCCGGCTTGCCGGCCTTGCCGCAGCCGTCGCCGAAGGACACCAAACCGATCAGGGTGTCGCCGACGACCAGCGGGCCGCCGGAGTCGCCCTGGCACGCGTCGACGCCGCCGTCGGCGTAACCCGCGCACACCATGGTCTTCGGGTCGTAGACGTCGTAGTCGGAGTTGCAGTCCTTGTCGCCGATCACCGGGACCTGGGCGCTGCGCAGGTAATCGGACCGATCGCCGCCGTCGGCGACGCGGCCCCAGCCGAGCACCGTCGCCTGCGTGCCCTCGCGGTACGACGCCGAGTCGCCGCTGTCCGGCAGCTTCGCCGGCCGGTAGCCGAGCTGGCCGCGCACGGTCAGCACCGCGATGTCGTTGCCCTGCGTCGGGTCGTTGTACCCCTTGCTGATCCAGATCTTCGACACGCTCAGCACCTGGCCGTCACCGGTGCGCTTGTCCTCGCGCCCGGCCACCACGCGGACGTCCTGCTTCGCCACGGCTTTCGCGCAGTGCGCCGCCGTCGCAACCGCCGTGGAGCTGACGATCACCGCGCCGCAGTACTGGTTCCCGCCCGGGTCGGCGAGGTACACCGCGTACGGGTGGTCGTCGAGCGAAGCTTTGTTGCCACCGACGATCCGGGGCTGGTTGGCGGACGCCGGGTCCGCCGAAGCCGTGTTCACCACGACCGGGACGGCGACCGCCGCGACCGCGAGGAGCGCGCCGCTCACGAGCAGCAGGGATCGGCGGGACTTCACGGACATGGGTCGTTCCCCTCTTCGAACACCAGGCAAAGGCACTGCGCACGGCACTCACGCGACTCCACAGCGTGAACAGGTGGCCCTGAATACCCTAATCGGAGTGAGCCCGAAGCGGTGTCACTGAAACGGGTGGACTCCGCGCTCACCGAACGTTTATGTCAAGCTTGCGGAATGCGACGGACAGCGACGGCGGCGCTCGGGGCGGTCATGGCCGTCACGCTGGCCGCCTGCACGTCGGAGGTCCCCTCGGCGCCCCAGCCGGTCGCCGCGGCGCCGGTCACGACGGCCGTGTCCAAACCCCCCTCCCCGGTGAAACCGGCGCCGCCGAAGACGTCGAGCGCGCCCGTTGTCACCTGGCAGGTGGGTGCCCACCCGCTCCCCCTGCGTTCCGACGGCTTCGGCGAGATCGAACCGACGCCACCCGAACTGGTGAATCGGGCACTTCCGACAAAAGACGTTCTTCCCCCACCGGCCGGGAACGCCTACGCCTCGACGATCAGCGTCGTGCCCGCCGCCGTCCTCGCGCGCAGCACCTGGCAGGCCGCCTGCCCGGTCAAGGCCACCGACCTGCGCTACCTCACGATGGCGTTCTGGGGGTTCGACGGCCGCGCGCACACCGGCGAGATGCTGGTGAACGCGTCCGGCGCCGCCGGGATCACGAAGGCGTTCGGGAAGCTCTTCGCCGCGCACTTCCCCCTGGAGGAAATGCGCGTGACCAGCCCGGCCGAGCTGACCCTGGCGCCCACCGGCGACGGCAACTCGACCAGCGCGTTCGTCTGCCGCCCGGCACGCGGCCAGACGACCTGGTCGGCGCACGCCTACGGGCTGGCGGTGGACGTCAACCCGTTCTGCAACCCCTACACCCAGGGCGACCTGGTGCTGCCCGAGCTGGCCTCGGCCTACGTCGACCGCTCGCGGAAACGCCCCGGCATGGTCCTGGCCGGCGACGCCACCGTCCGCGCGTTCTCGGCGATCGGCTGGAGCTGGGGCGGGGCGTGGACCAGCCCGAAGGACCGGATGCACTTCACCGCCAACGGTCACTGATCACGTAATACGACGTTAAGCACACGCGGGAACACCTGCTCCACGCGGCAGGTTGGCTAGGGTGAACCGTTCGGAACGAGCCCGCGGAGGATGAAGTGCCCCACTACGACCTGGTGATCGTCGGGACGGGATCGGGGAACTCGATCCTCGGCCCCGGTTTCGCCGGCAAGAAGACGGCCATCGTGGAGAAGGGCACCTTCGGCGGGACCTGCCTGAACGTCGGCTGCATCCCGACGAAGATGTTCGTCTACGCCGCCGACGTCGCCCACACGCCCGCCGAGAGTGCGAAGTACGGCGTCGACGAAGAGCTCAAGGGCGTGCGCTGGCGCGACATCCGCGACCGCGTCTTCGGCCGCATCGACCCGATCGCCGCGGGCGGCGCGGAGTACCGCCGCAGCCACGAGGACAACAAGAACGTCGACGTCTACGAGGGCACCGGGCGCTTCACCGGCACCAAGGAACTGCGCGTCACGTTCCCCGACGGGCGCCCGGACGAGGTGCTGACCGCCGACCGGTTCGTGCTCGCCGCGGGTGGCCGTCCGGTGATCCCGGACATCCCCGGCATCGAGGACACCGGCTACTACACCTCCGACACGGTGATGCGGCTCGACGAGCTGCCCGAGCGCATCGTCATCCTCGGCGGCGGGTACATCGCGGCCGAGTTCGCGCACGTCTTCGCGTCGTTCGGCGTGCGGGTCACGCTGGTCAACCGGTCCGCGCGGCTGCTGCGCTCGGAGGACGAGGACGTCAGCGCCCGCTTCACCGAGCTGGCGTCGGAACGCTTCGACGTCCGGCTGGAGCGCAAGACCGTGCGGGCGCGCAAGACGGCCGACGGCGTCGCGCTGGACCTCGAAGGGCCGCAGGGCGCCGAGACCGTCGAGGCGGACCTGCTGCTCGTCGCGACCGGCCGCAAGCCGAACTCCGACCTGCTCGACGTCGCCGCCACCGGCGTGACCACAGTGGACAGTGGGCACGTCGTGGTCGACGACTACCAGGAGACCGCCGTCGAGGGCATCTACGCGCTCGGCGACCTCTCCTCGCCGCACGAGCTGAAGCACGTCGCGAACCACGAAGCCCGCGTGGTGCAGCACAACCTGCTGCACCCGGACGAGCGGATCGAGGCCGACCACCGGTTCGTGCCGCACGCCGTGTTCACCCACCCGCAGATCGCGTCGGTCGGGCTCACCGAGCAGAAGGCGCGCGAGCAGGGCGTGTCCTACGTGGTCTCGAAGCAGGACTACGCCGGGATCGCCTACGGCTGGGCCATGGAGGACACCACCGGCTTCGCGAAGCTGCTCGCCGACCCCGCCACCGGGCAGCTGCTCGGCGCGCACATCATCGGGCCGCAGGCGTCGAGCGTCATCCAGCCGCTGATCCAGGCGATGAGCTTCGGCCTGGACGCGCACGCGATGGCGCGCGGGCAGTACTGGATCCACCCGGCCATGCCGGAGCTGATCGAGAACGCCCTGCTCAACCTGCCCCTGGACTGACGAAAAGCCGTGAAGGCCTCCTTACCGGCCGTAAGAGCCGGTAAGGAGGCCTTCACGGACTTCAGAGGGTGATCGACCAGGTGTCGAGGGTGCCGGTGTCGCCGGGGCCGTAGTCGGTCACGCGCAGCTGCCACTTGCCGGCGGCCGGGGACGACGCCGTCGCCGGGATGGTGAACGTCCGGGCGCCGCTCCACGGCGTGCAGGTGCTGCCGCCGCTGTACTTGAGCGCGTACGCCTTGCCCTTCGGGTCCAGCAGCGTGATGCCGAGGTCTTCGGCGCACGTGTGTCGGATGGTCAGCGAGACGCCGATCGAGGCGGCCGCGCTGCCGGTCAGCGTCGAGCTGATCGGGCTGAGCACCTGCTGGTAGTCACGGATCGCGTAGTCCGTGTCGTTGGTCAGCGTGCGGGAGCCGCCGCCACCCGCTTGCGTCCGCGCGCTGACGGCCGCGCTCGCCGCGGACGCGTTCCCGGCGGCGTCCTTCGCCTTGACCGTGAACGAGTACGCCGTGTCCGGGTTGAGCCCGGAGACCGTGGCGCTGGTGCCCGCGACGCTCGTGGCGAGCGTGGAGCCGTTGTAGACGTCGTAGCCGGTGACGCCGGTGTTGTCCGTCGACGCGTCCCAGGCGAGCGAAACGCTGCTCGCCGTCGTGCCGGTGGACCGCGGGTTGCCCGGCGCGCTCGGCGCCGTCGTGTCGCCGGTGCCGCCGCCGGCGACCAGCGAGAGCTGCCACTTGTTCAGCGCCTCGATCACTGGCTGGAACAGCGACATGTCGCCGTCGCTCGGGTTCTGCACGCACTGCGACGGGCCGCCGTCGTGCAGGCCGGCAGCCTTGCTGCCGAGCAGCCAGCCGCCGCCGGAGTCGCCGCCGAGCGAACACGCCGTCGTCCAGGTCAGGTCGCCGATGATGAGGCCGTTGCCGTAGTCGGCGGACTTGTGCGTGTACTTCACTTCGCCGCACTGCCAGTGCGAAGTGTTGCCGGAGTGGCAGACGCTGTCGCCGACCATGGCCTCGGCCGCGCCGGAGAGCGTCACCGCCGGCTGGCCCCAGGTGTTGACCGACGCCGAGAGGTTCCATCCCGCCTCCGTCACCGCGACGAGGCCCATGTCGCCTTCCTGGCCGTTGACGCTGTGCGTGCCGCCGACGTTCGACGTGCCGACCTTGTTCTGCTGGCCGGACGCGCCGTAGGCGGCCTGGTTGCTGTCGTTCGTGCAGTGCCCGGCGGTCAGGAAGTGCTTGGCACCACTGGAATCCGTGACCGGGAAGCCGACCGAGCAGTTCGATTCGCTGCCCGGCCACCACGGGTTGCCGGTCTGGATCGTGCCCGACTGCTGCTTCGGCGACGTCGTCGTCTCGGTGATCCGGACGCCGATTTCCCTGACGCTGGAAAGGAAACTCTCCGTCGCGGCCGTCTTCTTCGTGCGGTCGACGGAGACGCCGACCTCGTTGTTCCGGACGTCGACGCCCCAGCCGTAGACGCCGGGTACGCCCTGGCCGACCAGCGCGCGGACGGCCGCGTCGGTGCGGTCCAGCTCGGCCTGGCCGCGGGCCACGACCCGCACCGCGGCCCCGGTGGCGCGGACCTGGTCCGCGGCGGCCGGCGTGGTGACGGCGACGGTCAGCTTCCCGGCGGCCGCGTCGAACCACTCTCCCGCCGACTGCTGCCGGACCGCGGTCGGCAGCGCCGCGGCCAAGCGGTGGGCGTCGTCCTGGGCGGCGAGGCGGGTCCGGGCCTGGTCCGCGGACAGCCCGAACGCGGCCGCGACGCCGTCGACCTCGGCCTGCGGATGGGCCGGCGGTGCCGGTGGCGCGGCTTGAGCGGGCTGGAAGCCCAGTCCCAATGCGGCGAGCGCGGCGACACCCGCGACGGAAACCAGTCTGCGCATGAGGTTCTCCTCGGATCGGGATTCGGTTCGCCGACGGTAGATCCCGGAGAACACCGAATTGAAGATCCGCAGGGCCTTAACAGTTAACTGGCGTCCCATTCCCAATCGAAACCGTAACGGCCGGGCCCGAAACCGAGCGCGACGCCGTGCACCGCACCGGATTCCGGGACGACGTCGGCGTATTCGGCCGGCCGGCCGTCGTGTTCCACGATCCGCCGGCACACCGCGGGCACCGCCACCGGGTCGAAGCGGATTTCGAGCACGTATTCGCGGACCGGCAGCCGGAACTTGCGTTCGTAGTTGGTCGCGAGTGGATGCGGCGCGCGATTCACGAGCGTGTGCTCGGTGATCACCGTTTCGCCGCGGACGAGCGGCCGGCCGAAGAGCAGTTCGACGACGAGCAGGCCGTCCTCCGGCTTGTGCACGCTGCGCCCGGCCTGGCAGCCGCGCAGGGAACGCACCTCCGGCAGCGGCCGGTCGTGCTCGTCGAGGTGCAGGATGACCACCCAGCGGTCCGGGCCGTCCGCCTCGGCCCGCAGCACCTGCCGCGAATGGAACTCCAGCTCCTCGCGATCCGGGCCGACCGTCACGACGTCGTGCTGGCTGATCCGGGTCAGCCGCTCGTCCCACCGGGTGTCCACATCGGACACCGCGGCGTCGATGCGCCCGCCGTCCGGCCAGAACCGGCCCATCTCGGCGGCCGCGGAGCGGCGTGACCGCGGCGAGCCGAGCAACGCGACGAGCGAGCCCGGCGGCACGTCGAGGACGACTTCGAGCTGCCGCACCCCGCGCACCGAGTCCCGCCGCTGCGGGCGGCTGCGGCCGGACTGCCAGTAGCTCAACGTCGCCGTCGTGACCGAGACGCCGCGGGCGTGCAGGTGTTCGCGCAGGCGATCGAGGCTCAGGCCGCGGGCGCGGATCGCCGCGCGCAGGGCCGCGTCGAACGGGCCGGTGCGCAGCAACGTCCCGAGGGCCGGCGACGGAACCGCCATCGAACGATCTTAAGCCGCCGAACGGCCGCGAACAGGCATTAACTGTTAAGAATCAGACGAACCGGTGGCGTCCCGCGAGAGCGCCGAACCCCATCTGCACCACGAGCAGGCCCAGCAGCATCGCCAGCGGAACGGTCCAGCCACCCGCGAGGTCGTGCAGCAAGCCGAAGAGGAACGGGCCGAGCGCGGCGAACAGGTAGCCGAAGCCCTGGGCCATCCCGGACAGCCGGGCGGTGTCGCCGCCGGTCTTCGCGCGCAACGCGATCACCGTCAGGGCCAGCGAGAAGACGCTCATCCCGAGGCCGATCAGCACGCTCCACAGCAGCGGCGACCACGCCGGGGCGAGCATCAGCCCGGCCGTCCCGGCCAGGCCGAACACGCCGAACGTCACGATCCACGCGCCCTGGCCGCGCTGCCGGGCCGCCATCGGCGCCACGACCAGGCTGATCGGCACGGCGATCAGCGAAACCAGGCCGAACAGCAGGCCCGCGTGGTCGCGCGAGACACCGGCGTCCATCAGCACCTGCGGGAACCAGCCCATCGCCGCGTAGGCGTAGAAGGCCTGCAGGCCGAAGAAGGCCGTGACGATCCAGGCCAGCCGGTTGCGCAGCAGCGAGCGGCCGCCCTCGGCGGCGTCGGCGTGACGCGGTGCCCGGCCGGTGCCGCGGGCTGCGAGAATCCACGCGGCGAGCGCGACGACGGCCACCACCGCCCAGCTGCCCAGCGCCGGGCGCCAGCCGCCGAAGGCGTCGCCCAGCTGCGGGGTCACGGCCGACCCGAGCGCGCCGCCGCCCTGCAGAGCGGCGGTGTAGACGCCGGTCATCAGGCCGATCCGAGCCGGGAAGGAGCCCTTGATGACGACCGGGATGAGCACGTTGATCAGGGCGATCCCGGCGGTCGCGACGAGCGTCCCGCCGAGCACGACGTACGGGCCGTCGAGCACGCGCAGCACGAGCCCGGCGGCGATCGCGGTCAGCGCGACCGCGATGGCGGCGCCGATCCCGGCGCGGCGGGCCAGCAGCGGCGCGGCGAGCCCGGCACCGGCGAAGCAGAGCGTCGGCACCGTCGTCAGCACGCCCGCCCAGAGCACGGACGCGCCCAGGCCGGCGCGCATTTCGGCGAGCATCGGGCCGACCCCGGTGATGGCCGGGCGCAGGTTGAGCGCAGTCAGCACCACGGCGACCGCGAGCAGCGCGCCGCCGGCGACTACGCCGGGCGTGCGCGTCTCGATCGTGCCGTCCAGCTCGGGTTCGAGTGCTGCTTCACGGGATTCGACGGGCATACGAGCTACTATCGCATACGTAGGATGATTGGATGAAGGGATAATTCCTGTGCCTCTGGCCACCACCCGGCGGACAGGCTTGGTCGACCAGGTCATCGAGCAGCTGCGGACCGCCGTCACGCAGGGCGAATGGCCGATCGGCGAGCGCATCCCCACCGAGGTCGAGCTGGGCGACCAGCTCGGCGTCGGCCGCAACACCATCCGCGAGGCCGTGCGCGCCCTCGCGCACACCGGCATCTTCGAGGTCCGCCAGGGCGACGGCACCTACGTGCGCGCGACCAGCGAGGTCTCCGGCGCGATCCGCCGGCTCTGCGGCGACGAGCTGCGCGAGGTGCTGCAGGTCCGGCGCACCCTCGAGGTCGAAGGCGCCCGGCTCGCCGCGGCCGAGCGGACCGACGAGGACGTCGCCGAGCTGCGCGCACTGCTGGCTCGCCGCGAGGTCGAGCTGGCCGAAGGTCGCTGGCCGGACTTCGTGCGCACCGACGCCGAGTTCCACTGCGCGGTCGTCCGCAGCGGCCACAACCGGCTGCTCACCGAGCTGTACCGCGGGCTGACCGAGGTCATCACGGCGAGTGTCGCGGCGACGTCCACCATCACGCCAGGCGCCGGGCACATGCCCGAGATCGGCCACGAAGGCCTCGCGGACGCCATCGCCGAGCGCGACGCGGACCGGGCCGCCGCCGAGGTCTGCGGCTTCCTGGACGAGCTGCTGGAGCGCATCGAAGCGTCCTGAGCTGGTCTTTTGCTCACTCTGGCACCACTTTTGACCCCTAAGGGTGCCAATTCAGGGTTGTCGTGGTGCCACGATGGCGCCATAGTTGTGCCATGGACCTGACGCCCTTCGTAGACGAACTCCGGCGGGAGCTCGCGGTCGCCGCCGAGTCGGCGGGCGAAGAAGCCGTCGCCCTCGCCGAGCGGCTCACCGCGCCGCTCGAGTCGGCGATCCGGCTGACCCTGCTCGACGCCCTGTCGGCCGCGGCCGACGAGATCACCCGCGACCTCGCACCCGGCTCGGTCGAAGTCCGCCTTCGCCGCCGGGACGCCGAATTCGCCGTCTCGCTGCCCACCGCACCCGAGCCGGCGCCCCAGCAGACCCCGCCGCCGCCACCGTCCGAGCCGGACGACGGCACCGTCTCCCGGATCAACCTGCGCCTGCCCAAGCAGCTCAAGCAGCGCGTCGAGGAGGCGGCGAACCGGGACCGGCTCTCCACCAACGCCTGGCTGGTCCGGGCCGCGAACGCCGCGCTCGGTTCCGGGAGCGCCCAGCCCCGGCAGCGGTCGGTCTACGGCGACAAGTACACCGGCTGGGTTCAGTAACCCTTCTTCTTTCTTTCACGGCTCCGACCTGCGGAGACGCCACCCGAACCGCCCAGGAGGGCACAGCCATGCCTGTTTTCGCCACCCCCGAACCGATCACCGCCACGATCGACGTCAGCGTCGCCGACGTCCGGATCGTCGCCGGCGAGCGCACCGAAACCACCGTCGAGGTCGAGCCGGCCGACCCGTCAGACAACGACGACATCAAGGCCGCCGGCCGCACCCGCGTCGAGTTCACCGACGGCGTGCTGCTGGTCAAAGGCCCGAAGTACACCACCAAGCTGTTCGGCAAGGGCGGCGCGCTGCACGTCACGGTCGAACTGCCGGCCGGCTCCCGGGTCCGGGCGGTCTCCGCCATGGGCGACTACCACGTGTCCGGCCGCGTCGGCGACAGCCGCGTCAAGACGTCCGTGGGCAACATCCACGTCGACGAGGCCTCCCGGATCGAGGCGAACACGGCGACCGGCGACATCTTCGTCGGCCGCGCCACCGGGCACGCCGAGCTCGGCACCGGCACCGGCGAGCTGCGGATCCGCGAGATCGACGGCACGGCCGAGCTGAAGAACTCCAACGGCGAGACCCGCGTCGGCGAGGTCACCGGCGACCTGCGGGTCTCCACCGCCAACGGCGACATCCTCGTCGACCTCGCCCACGCCGGGGTGCACGCGAAGACGGCCGCCGGTGACGTCCGGATCGGCGAGGTCATCCGCGACGCCGTCGTGCTCGACACCGCGGTCGGCGAGATCGAGGTCGGCATCCGCGAGGGCAGCGCCGCGTGGCTCGAGCTCAGCTCCCTGACCGGGGCCGTGCGCAACTCGCTCGCCGCGTCCGACGGGCCCAGCGGGACCGCCGAGACGGTCCAGATCAAGGCCCGCAGCTACACCGGCGACATCGTCATCCGGCGCGCCTGAACTTTCGCTGACACAGAAGGGGAATCCGATGCCAGACGCCATCGTGGCCGAAGGACTCGTCAAGAAGTACGGCGGTGTGACCGCGCTCGACGGCATGTCGCTGCGGGTGCCGGAAGGCACCGTGCTCGGGGTGCTGGGGCCGAACGGCGCCGGGAAGACCACGACCGTCCAGATCCTCACGACGCTGCAGAAGCCGGACGCCGGCCACGCGACCGTCGCCGGGTTCGACGTCGTGCGGGACGCGCACGCGCTGCGGTCGCACATCGGCGCGTCCGGGCAGTACGCCGCCGTCGACCTGGAGCTGACCGGGGCGGAGAACCTCGAGATGGTCGGGCGGCTCTACCACCTCGGCACCAAGCGGGCCAAGGCCCGCGGCCGGGAGCTGCTGGCCCGGTTCGACCTCGAAGCCGCCGCCGACCGGCCGGTGAAGGGCTACTCGGGCGGCATGCGGCGCCGGCTCGATCTGGCCGGCGCGCTCGTGGCCAACCCGCCGGTGCTGTTCCTCGACGAGCCCACGACCGGGCTCGACCCGCGGGCCCGCACGGACCTGTGGGACGTCATCACCGAGCTGGTCTCGGGCGGCACAACGCTGCTGCTCACCACGCAGTACCTCGAGGAGGCCGACCGGCTCGCCGACAGCATCGCCGTCGTCGACCACGGCCGCGTGATCGCCCGCGGCACCTCCGACGAGCTCAAGGACCTCGTCGGCGGCGAGCGGATCGAGCTGACCGTCGGCACCCACGACGACGTCGCCCGCGCGCGGGCGACGCTGGCCGGGCTGGGCGGCGGCGAGCCGCAGGCCGACGGGTTCCGGCTCACCGTGCCCGTGACCCACGGCGCGAAAGCGCTTACCGAAGCGCTGGCCCTGCTCTCCGCCGACGGCGTCGACGTCCGCGACGTCGGCCTCCGCCGGCCCACCCTCGACGACGTTTTCCTCACCCTCACCGGTCATGACGTGACCGAACCCGCGAAGGAGGCCGTGTGATGAACGCGGTGCAACTGGCCGTGACCGACGGCGTCACCGTCGCCAAGCGGAACTCGATCAAGATCGTCCGGTCGCTGGACCTGCTCGGGTCCATCGTGTTCCTGCCGGTGATGTTCGTGCTGCTCTTCGGCTACGTGTTCGGCAGCGTGATCGACATCCCCGGCCTGTCCTACCGCGAGTTCATGCTGCCGGGGATCTTCACCCTCGCGGTGGCCATGGGCAGCATCGTCACCGGCTACGGCCTGACCGACGACCTGCAGAAGGGCATCATCGACCGGTTCCGCTCGCTGCCGATGTCCCCCGCCGCGGTGCTGATCGGGCGGACCACCGCCGACCTGATCCTCAACGTGACGAGCCTGCTCATCATGGGCCTGGTCGGGCTGCTGGTCGGCTGGCGCATCCACACCGGCGTCTTCGAGGCGCTGGGCGGCGTGCTCCTGCTGCTCGCCTTCGCCTACGCGCTGTCGTGGGTGATGGGGACGATCGGGCTGGCCGTGCGCAAACCCGAGGTGTTCAACAACGTCTCGAGCATCGCGATCTTCCCGCTGACGTTCCTGGCCAACACGTTCGTCGACAGCGGCCGGCTGCCCACCCCGCTGCGGGTGATCGCCGACTGGAACCCGATCTCGGCGATCACGCAGGCGTCGCGGGACCTGTTCGGCAACACGAGCCCGGCCCTGCCCCCGCACGACGTCTGGCCGATGCAGCACGCGGTGCTGGCGTCGGTGCTGTGGATCGTGGTGCTGCTGGCGGTCTTCGTGCCGCTTTCGGTGCGCTGCTACCAGAAGGCCACGAGCCACTGACCGGACGAGCGCCGTGTCGTCGCTCGAATCACGCGTGTCGACCTTCCGATCACGCGTGCCGGCGCTTCCATCACAGGAACTCACCCGATCGGCCCGGTCTCACCGGGCCGACCGGGTGATCCGGAAGCCGACACACGTGATCAACGGGTCGACACGCGTGATCGCGGAGTCGACACGATGCCATCGGAACCGGTCGAGCGGACCTTCCTCACCCGGAGGACGGGCCTTTCCCGTCAGCGCAAGGCAAGGTCAGGATCTCGGCGAGGTCCTGGGTCACCACGAGGGTGTACTCGAACACCGTGTCGTCGCTCGAATCACGTATGCCGACCTTCCGAACACGCGTGCCGACGCTTCCATCACAGGAACTCACCCGATCGGCCCGGTCTCACCGGGCCGACCGGGTGATCCGGAAGCCGACACACGTGATCAACGGGTCGACACGCGTGATCGCGGAGTCGACACGATGTCGTCGGCCAGCCAAACGGCCTTCCCCGCTTCGCGGGGAAGGCCGTTTCCGCGTCAGGGCAGGGTCAGGATCTCGGCGCCGTCGGCCGTCACCACGAGGGTGTGCTCGAACTGGGCCGTCCACTTCCGGTCCTTCGTGGTGACGGTCCAGTCGTCGGCCCAGATGTCGTAGTCGATGGTGCCGAGGGTGATCATCGGCTCGATCGTGAAGGTCATGCCCTCCTCGATCACCGTCTCCACCGTGGGCTCCTCGTAGTGCAGCACGGTCGGCGCGGTGTGGAACGACGGGCCGACGCCGTGGCCGGTGAAGTCGCGGACCACGCCGTAGCCGAAGCGCTTGGCGTAGGCCTCGATGACCCGGCCGATCACGTTCAGGCGGCGACCCGGGCGGACGGCCTTGATCGAGCGCAGCGTCGCCTCGCGGGTGCGCTCCACCAGCAGGCGGACCTCCTCGGAGACGTCACCCGCCAGGAACGTCGCGTTCGTGTCGCCGTGCACGCCGCCGATGAAGGCGGTGACGTCGATGTTGCAGATGTCGCCGTCCTCGAGCACCGTCGAGTCCGGGATGCCGTGGCAGATGACCTCGTTGAGCGAGGTGCAGCACGACTTCGGGAAGCCGCGGTAGCCCAGCGTCGAGGGGTAGGCGTGGTGGTCGAGCAGGTACTCGTGGACCACCTTGTCGATGTCGTCGGTGGTCGCGCCCGGCTTGACGGCCTTGCCGCCCTCCTCCAGCGCCTGCGCCGCGATCCGGCTCGCGATCCGCATCGCCTCGATCACCTCGGGCGTGCGCACGCCGTTGCCGGTGTCCCGCTTCGGTGCCGGCTTGTCCACGTATTCGGGACGGGCGATGGAAGCGGGGACGTCACGGCGCGGCGTCTGGACGCCGGGAACCAGGGGGGCACGAACGGACATGCCTCCACCTTACGACGGCCGCGTCAGCCGATCGCCGCCAGGAACCGGTGTGCCGCCTGAACCGCCGGTTTGGAGGACCCCGCCTCGGTCAGCAGCACCGCGAACGCCAGGTCGCCGCGGTAGCCGACGAACCAGCCGTGGGAGCGGGAGCCGTCGCCGAACTGGGCGGTGCCGGTCTTGCCCGCGACGTCGGGGATGTCCCGCAGGCCGGTCGCCGTCCCCGACGTGACGACCTCGCGCATCATCCCGCGCAGCGCGTCGAGGACGTCGTCCGACGGCGCGTCGCCGACGTTCTGGGTGGTCGCCGGGCGCCCCTTCACCAGCGACGGCGTCGGCACCTTCCCAGCCTGCACGGTCGCCGCGACCAGGGCCATGCCGAACGGGCTGGTCACCACCGTCCCCTGGCCGAAGCCGTTCTCCGCGCGCTGGACGGCGGAGTCGGTGGCCGGGACCGCGCCGGTGACCGTGGTCAGGCCCGGGACGACGAAGTCGGCGCCGATGCCGAACGACTTCGCCGTGTCGGTCAGCGCCGACCCCGGGAGCCCGGCCGCGAGCCGGGCGAAGGTGGTGTTGCAGGACTTCGCGAACGCCGTCTTCAACGAGACCCGGCCCAGGTCGAAGCGGCCTTCGTTCGGCACGACGCGGTTCTCGACCGTCGTGGTGCCGGGGCAGTCGACCGGACTGCCGGCCTCGACGTCGCCGTCCGCCAGCGCGGCCGCGGCGGTGATGATCTTGAACGTCGAGCCCGGCGGGTAACGCCCGGACAGCGCCAGCGAGCCTTCGGCGTCGGCCGCCTCGTTCTGCGCCACGGCCAGGATGTCCCCGCTCGACGGCTGGATCGCCACCAGCGCGGCCGGGTACTCGGCCGGCGCGAGGGCCTTCTCGGCGGCGTCCTGGATCCGCGCGCTGAGCGTGCTGGTGATCGCCGACCCGGGTTTCGGCGGCTCGGCCCGCAGCTCGGACACCTCGCCACCGGTGACGTCCTGGGTGACGATCCGCCAGCCCGCCGCCCCGGCCAGGTCCTGCTCGACCAGCGCGCGGATGGCCGGCAGCACCTGCGTCCCGGACCCGCGCGTCACCGGCAGCAGCCGTTCCTGGCTGGCGAACCGGACGCCGGGCAGGTCGTAGATCACCGGCTTGACGCGCTGGTAGTCGCCGGCGCGCAGGGTGATCACCGGGAACGTGGCGCCGGGCTTGGTCTTGCCCATCCCGTCGAGCAGCGAGCGGCCGGTCACCGACGGCTCGTAGCGGTGCAGCGCGGCCGCGAGCGACTTGGCCACCGCGCCCGCGTCGCCGGTCTTCGCCGGGTCGACGACCACGCCGATCACGGTCTGCGGGCGCATCAGCGGCACGCCGTCGCGGTCGAGGACCGGCGCGGTCTCCGGCAGCTGCGGCAGCACGCCGAGGGTCTGGCCGACCGCGAGCTGCGGGTGCACGACCGTCGGCTGCCAGTGCACCTGCCAGCCGTTCTCGGCCGCGCGCAGCTGGGCGTCGGCGCGGTAGGTCCAGGTGCGGCCGTGCGGGAGGTGCCAGGTGAGCTGGTAGCCGGCCGTGACGGTGTCGCCGTCCGCCGGCTCCTTCACCTCTTCGTCCTCGACGTCCAGGGACTCCGGGTCGAGGGCCCCGCGGACCTGCGTCAGCACGGTCTTCGCCGCGTCCGGCGAGTCGGTGCCCGCCGCCGCGGCGGCGATGTCCCCGGAAGCGACGGCGTCGAGGAACGCGGAGAGGGCGTCCTCGGGGCCGTCGCCCGAACAGCCGGCCGCGGTCGAGGCGGCGAGCAGCAGCACCGCGAGCACGGCACCGCTTCGACGTGCACTCATGGCCGGATGATGCCCTGGTCAGGGCGGTGCGGCGGGGCCGAAACGCCGCCACGGAAGAGTGCTAGAACAGCACCGTCGCGTACTGGCCGACCTGCTGGAAGCCGACCTTGCGGTAGGCCGCGAGGGCGGGTTTGTTGTAGCCGTTGACGTAGAGGCTCGCGGTGCGGCCGAGGCCGCGGACGAGCCGGTTCACCACGGCGGCCGTGCCCGCGGTGCCCAGGCCGTCACCCCGGCGTTCCGGGTGCACCCAGACGCCCTGGATCTGGCCGACGGACGCCGACATCGCGCCGATCTCGGCCTTGAACACGACCTCGCCGTGCTCGAACCGGGCGAACGCGCGCCCGGCGCCGATCAGCTCGGTGACGCGGGCGCGGTAGCTGGCGCCGCCGTCGCCGCTGCGCGGGTCGACGCCGACCTCTTCGATGAACATCGCGACAGCCGCGGGCAGGTAGCGCTCGATCTCGTCCGGGCGGACCGCGCGGACCCCCGGGTCGGCCTTGATGAGCGGCAGCGTGTCGAGCGCCATCAGCGGCTGGTCGTCACGCACTTCGCGGGCCGGGCCCCACTCGTCGGCCAGCTCGTCCCACAGGCCGAGGACCTGCTCGGCCGGGCCGACCAGCGACGAGCACGTGCGCTGCCGGCGCAGCGCGCGGTCGGCGAAGGAGCGCAACGCGGGCGCGTTGCCGCGCAGGGGGATGAGGTTGGGACCGGAGAAGCACAGCCCTTGGAGCCGCCCGGCGCGCACCGGGCGGTTGTCGGCGGCCCAGAGCTCACCACCGAGCCGCCAGGGATCGAGGCCCGCGGCCTCCACCCTGGCACTGACCATGCAGCTGCCCACCGGGTCGGCGGCGAGCGCCCCACGGACCGCCGGATAGTCCCGATCATCGAGCAGCCGTGCACCTGCAAGCCGCAACACGGGTTCCAGGGTGCCAGATGAACAGCCGAAACGGAACGCGAGCCTCTCGACACGCTCAGATGAACAGCCGGTGTCCGGCGAACCGGGCAGAATCGAAGACATGCAGCGCTACGCGTACAAGGTCGTCGAGGTCCGCGAGAAGCTCCTGGGCGGCAAGATGTCCGGGGACAAGCTCGAGAAGCTGCTCAACGACCACGCCGGGGACGGCTGGCAGCTCAAGGCCATCACGTCGGCCGAGGTCAAGGGCCGGGTCGGCCCGGGCGGGGTCGAAGGCCTGCTGGTCACCTTCGAACGCCCCGTCCAGTAGGGCGGCGGGGGTGCGGGCGCGGCCAAGGTGGCCGCGCCCGATCGCCGTGCTGCGGATCCGGGCCTGGTAGGCCGGGTTCGATCGGCCGCCGCGGCCGCCGTGGGCGCGGCCAAAGCAGCCGCGCACGATCGCCCCACCGCAGATCGGGCCGGGTCGGCCCGGGCGGGTCGAAGGCCTGCTGGTCACCTTCGAACGCCCCATCCAGTAGGGCGGCGGGGGTGCGGGCGCGGCCAAGGTGGCCGCGCCCGATCGCCGTGCCGCGGATCAGGCCCGGTAGGCCGGGTTCGATCGGCCGCGGGGGCGGCCAAAGCAGCCGCGCCCAATCGCCCCGTCGCAGATCCGGACCCGGTGGGCCGGGTTCGACCGGCCGCCGCGGGAGCGGCCGGGTTCAGTCAGGCCGCCATGGGCGCGGCCAGGGGATTCAGCCGGCCGTCACGAGCGCGGCCAGGTCTAGCCCGCCGTCACAAACGCGGCCGGGTTCAGCCGACCGCCGCGGACGCCCGGTGGATTGCCGGCGCCGACACTCGGCGGCGAGGGTGGCGAGCCACCCGGGCAGGCCGTCGCTTCCGGCAGCGGCCACTCTCGCCGGTGTGAGCCGAGGATTCGACCCAGCCCATGGCCTGCCGCGAGCGCGGACCGGCCGAAGCGAGGGCGCCCGGGTCGGCCATCCGCCGTCGACCCGGGCAGCCGCCGCCACCGGGTCGGTCAAGGCGCGCCCGATCGCCGCCGCCGGGTCGGTCAGGGGGCGCCGCGGTAGGTGCCGAACGTCCAGGCGTTGCCCTCCGGGTCGCGCAGGCTGAACGTGTGCGAGCCGTAGTCCGTGTCCGTCAGCTCGGCGGTGATCTCGGCGCCGGCGGCCTTCGCCTTCACGTGGATGTCGTCCACGTGGTCCGACACGACGTAGACCGCGCCGGTGCCGGGCTTCATGGCGTCGTGGACGCCGTCGGGCGGGCGGACGCTGCCCAGCATCACGGCGCCGCCCTCGGGCCAGCGCAGCTCGGCGTGGCTGACGAGGTCGCCGTCGGGGACCACCAGCGTCTCGGTGAAGCCCAGGACGTCGACGAGGAAACGGACCGCGGCCGGGGCGTCGTCGTAACGCAGGGCCGGCCAGACGTTCGGTGCGGGAGTCATGCCGGTGAGTCTTGCCCGGCGGCCACCTCCCCGTCTTGGAGGAACGGGAGCTCCTCGGCGATCCACGTGCCCGGGGTGCACCCGGCCAGCGCCCGCCACTCGTTGCTCAGGTGCGCCTGGTCGTAGAAGCCGCATTCGACGGCGAGCGCGGCCAAGTCGGAGTGGCCACCACGCAACAGCCGCCCGGCCCGTTCGAACCGCAGCACGCGCGCCGCCTGCTTCGGCGCCAGCCCCAGCTCCGCCCGGAAGCGCTCGCCCAGGTGCCGCCGGCTCCAGCCGACCTCGCCGGCGAGGTCCGCGACGCGCACCCGGCCGTCGGCGCCGCGCATCCGGCGCCACGCCTCCCCCAGCTCGGGCGGCGGCCGGCGCGGGTCCACCGCTCGCGCCGCCAGGACGTCGTCGAGCAGCGCGAACCGCTCGGGCCACGTCGGCCGCTCCCGCAGCCGCTCCGGGAGATCGCCGAGGCCGAACTCGGCCAGGTCCACGACAGCACCGCTCAGCTCCGCCGCCGTCACGCCGAGCAGGGTGCGCACGCCCAGCGGGTCGAGCTCGAGCTGGACGCCTTCCTGCGTGCGGTCCTGCTCGATCAGCACCGCGCTCGTGTGCAGCCCGCCGGCCAGCGCCTGCAGCCGGTGCCCGGCCATCCGGACGGGCGCGGCCAGGCTGATGACGAGCGTCACGTACCGGGACGGCAGGCCGCGGTGCACGGCCAGCGTCACGTCGTCCTGCGCGTACCCGATGTAGCGCGTGACCAGGGGCCGCACCACCGGGTGCGGCTCGCCGACGGCCCAGCCCACGCTCACGAACGCCAGCGTAAACGTCACCACCGACAGTTCCGGTTTCTGCTAACACGGAGGTGCGTCCCCCACCGCGGAAGGAACCACCGATGACGATCCAAGAGCAGGCGCAGCAGCTGGAACTGCTCGCCGACCAGGTGCCCACCGGCATCGCGCTCGCGACGAAGAGCGACCTCGAAGACCTGCAGGCCCAGGTCATGGGCCTGCTCGGGGAGACGTCGACCGCGACTGCGATCCAGGGCTCCATCCAGCTGGCGTCCCAGCAGATCGACGAGGTCGCGGCGGCGCTGGAGAACGTCCGCCTGCAAATACGCGACGCCGCCCAGCACCACTTGCAGGGGTGAGAGCCCTCAGCCGGCGGTGACGACCGGGGCACCCTCGCCGAGGCCTTCGCCCGCCTCTTCGGCGATGCGCATGGCCTCCTCGATCAGTGTCTCGACGATCGCGTGCTCCGGCACGGTCTTGATGACCTCGCCCTTGACGAAGATCTGGCCCTTGCCGTTGCCCGACGCGACGCCCAGGTCGGCCTCGCGGGCCTCCCCCGGGCCGTTGACGACGCAGCCCATGACGGCCACCCGCAGCGGGATCTCCATGCCCTCGAGCCCGGCCGTGACCTGCTCGGCGAGCGTGTAGACGTCGACCTGCGCGCGCCCGCACGACGGGCACGACACGATCTCCAGCTTGCGCTGCTTGAGGTTCAGCGACTGCAGGATCTGGATGCCGACCTTGACCTCTTCGACCGGCGGCGCGGACAACGAGACGCGGATCGTGTCGCCGATCCCCTGCCGCAGCAGCGCGCCGAACGCGACGGCCGACTTGATGGTGCCCTGGAACGCCGGGCCGGCCTCGGTGACGCCGAGGTGCAGCGGGTAGTCGCACTGCTCGGCGAGTAGCTCGTAGGCGCGCACCATGACGACCGGGTCGTTGTGCTTGACCGAGATCTTGATGTCGTGGAAGTCGTGCTCGGCGAACAGCGACGCCTCCCACAGCGCCGACTCGGCCAGCGCTTCCGGCGTCGCCTTGCCGTACTTGTCCATGATCCGCTTGTCGAGCGAGCCGGCGTTGACGCCGATCCGGATCGGCGTGCCGTGGTCCTTCGCGGCCTGCGCGATCTCCTTGACCTGGTCGTCGAACTTCCGGATGTTGCCCGGGTTCACGCGCACCGCGGCGCAGCCGGCCTCGATCGCGGCGAAGACGTACTTCGGCTGGAAGTGGATGTCGGCGATCACCGGGATCTGCGACTTGCGCGCGATCGCGGGCAGCGCCTCGGCGTCGTCGGCCGACGGGCAGGCGACGCGGACGATGTCGCAGCCCGCGGCGGTCAGCTCGGCGATCTGCTGCAGGGTCGCGTTGACGTCGGAGGTGAGTGTCGTCGTCATCGACTGGACGGAGATCGGGAAGTCGCTCCCCACACCGACCGAGCCCACCTGGAGCTGGCGGGTCTTGCGGCGCTCGGAGAGGACGGGCGGGGGCAGGGCGGGCATACCGAGTGCGACGGTCACGGTCTTCAGCGTACCTACCCCGAGTGGGCCACCCGCACCATGTCAACCGTCACGGTGAGCAGCATTACGGCGTGTGTGCCACGCCACGGAGGAGCCGCGACCCCTCCGTGGCGTGGCGTTACTGCAAGCGAATCGGATTGACGATGTCGGCCGTCACCGTGAGTAGCGTCACCGCGCCGCCGATGAGGACCAGGACCATCGTGAGCCCGGACAGCTTCGTGTAGTCCACCGGACCGCCCGCGGCCTTGCCCCGCAGGCCGCGGATCCAGTCGCGGATCCGCTCGTACCAGACCACCGCGATGTGCCCGCCGTCCAGCGGGAGCAGCGGCAGCAGGTTGAACACGCCGATGAAGAAGTTGAGGCTGGCCAGCAGGAAGAAGAACAGCACCCAGATGCCCTGCTCGACGGCCTCACCGCCGATCCGGCTCGCGCCGACGACGCTCACCGGGGTGTTCGGGTCGCGTTCACCGCCGAAGATCGCGGAGACCACGGCGGGGATGCGCTCGGGGAACTGGACGAGCCGCTGCGCCGTCTCGGCGAACATCGTGCCGGTGAAGCCGAACGTGGCGCCCACCGCGGCGACCGGGCCGTACTGCGTGGTGATCGCGGGCGTCACCGGCGACGCGCCGATCATGCCGACCTCGCGGACGCCCGCGCTGCTCCACCGCTGCACCTTCGGCACGTCGACCACGAGCGCCAGGTTCTGCCCGTTGCGGACGACGTCGAACTCGGTCGGGCCGCTGGTGGCCTGCACCGCCGCGAGCATCTCCGTCCAGCTCGCGACCGGCTTGCCGCCGACCGAGAGGATCTTGTCGCCGGCCAGCAGCCCGGCCGCCTGCGCCGGGCGCAGCGCACCCGGCGGGCAGGTGGTGTCCTTGGCCTGCTCCTCGGTCGTCGCCGACCGCGCGCAGGACGTCGAGGCCAGCACCGGCGACGGGTCGGCGGCGGTCAGGTTCGGCAGCCCCATCGTGACGGCCATCAGGTAGAGCACCACGAAGCCGAGGATGAAGTGCGTGATCGACCCGGCGCACATCACGACGGTGCGCTTCCAGGTCTTGAACCGCCACATCGCGCGCGGCGCCTCGTCCGGCGTGACCTCGTCGAGCGCCGTCATGCCCGCGATGTCGCAGAACCCGCCGAGCGGGATCCACTTCAGGCCGTATTCGGTCTCCCCGCGACGCCAGGAGAACACCGTGGGCCCGAAGCCCACGAAGTACCGGCGGACCTTCATGCCGAAGGCCTTCGCGGTGACCATGTGACCGGCTTCGTGCAGTGCGACGGAGATGCAGATCCCCAGCGCGAAGAGCACCACACCGATGATGTAGGCGAGCACCCGCTACTTCCCCTCGATGATCGAACCGGCCCGGGCGCGAGCCCAGCGCTCGGCCGCGAGAACGTCCTCGACGTCGCGAGGTTCGCGACGCCATTCGTCGGCGGCTCCCACCACCTCGGAAACAGTGTCCACTATCGACGTGAAGCGGGTGTTCTGCGCCAGGAAGGCGGCGACGAGCTCCTCGTTCGCGGCGTTGTAGACGGCGGGCAGGCAGCCGCCTGCGGTGCCGCAGTGGCGGGCCAGCTCGACGGCCGGGAAGGCCTCGTCGTCCAGCGGCTCGAACGTCCAGGTCGCGGCCGTGTCCCAGGCGCACGCGGCGGCGGCGTCGGGCACCCGGTCGGGCCAGTGCAGCGCGAGCGCGATCGGCAGCCGCATGTCGGGCGGGCTGGCCTGGGCGATCGTCGAGCCGTCGGTGAAGGTCACCATCGAGTGCACGATCGACTGCGGGTGCACGGTGACGTCGATCTTCTCCGGCGGGACGTCGAACAGCAGCGCGGCTTCGATCAGTTCGAGGCCCTTGTTGACCAGGGTGGCCGAGTTGATGGTGATCAGCGGGCCCATCGACCAGGTCGGGTGAGCCATCGCCTGCTCGACGGTGACGTCGGCGAGATCGGCCCGCTTGCGGCCGCGGAACGGCCCCCCGGACGCGGTGAGCACGAGCCGCGCGACCTCGCTCTGGTGCCCCGCGCGCAGCGCCTGCGCGATCGCGGAGTGCTCGGAGTCGACCGGCACGAGCTGCCCGGGCTTGGCCGCCGCGAGCACCAGCGGCCCGCCGGCGATGAGCGACTCCTTGTTGGCCAGCGCGAGGGTGGCGCCGGTGGCGAGCGCTTTGAGGGTCGGTTCGAGGCCACGCGAGCCGGGCAGCGCGTTGAGGACGGTGTCGACGCGGACGGCGTCGATCAGCTCGGTGACGGCGTCGGAGCCGGCGAAGAGCCGCGGGAGCTTGAAGTCACCCCGGGAGTAGCCGCGCTTCTGCGCTTCGGCGTACAGCGCGAGCTGCAGGTCTTCGGCGGCCGTGGCCTTGGTCACGGCGACGGCCTCGACGCCGTGCGCGAGCGCCTGCGCGGCGAGGGCCGCGGGATCGGCGCCGCCCGCGGCGATCCCGGCCACCCGGAACAGGTGCGGGTTGCGCGCCGCGACGTCGAGGGCCTGCACTCCGATGGACCCGGTCGAGCCGAGCACGAGGACGCTTCGCGAGGTAGTCATCGCGGGCCATTGTCGCGCGGGCCGTCTCCGCGGCGCACGCGGAGGTGTGGGATCATCGCGGGGTACGTGGTTCATGGGTCTTGAGGGAGTTCATCGTGGCAGGCAAGGCGGTCGAGAAGCGGCCCGAGGTCGACCCCCGCGACGAGCCGTCCGCGGCCTGGGGCTGGCACGGCTCCTTCCCGAAGGGCACCCGGATCGCCGGCTGGGTCAGCGCGGTCATCCTGCTCGTGATGATCAAGGGCAACCACGAGAACAACACCGAGAACGTCTGGCTGGTCGGCCTGGCGGCGTTCCTCGTCCTGCTGCTGGTCCTCGACATCCGCAAGCGCCGCACGGCCTGGCGCAAGTAGTTGGTGACCCGCTAACCTCCCGGCTCATGAAGCTGCGCTGGGGTTTGGCTCTCGTCGGTGTCCTGGGTGCCCTCGTGGTGCCCGCCGTTCCGGCTTCCGCCGCGTCCGCCCCGGTGGTCCGGTGCACGTTCACACCGACCCCTGACAACCCGGCGGCTCGTCCCGTGGTGCGTCCGCTGCCCTTTGCGTTGACGCGCGGGACCGTCGATGTGACGTTCCGGTTCAACTACGGGCCGGTGACGGTCCGGCTGAACCGCGCGGGGGCGGCGCCGTGCGCGGTGCACAACATGGCTTCCCTGGTCTTGCAGCGGTTCTACGACCACTCCCAGTGCTGGCGCCTGTCGAACTCTTCCCGGTTGGGTGTGCTCCAGTGCGGAGACATCTACGAGGTCGAGAAGGGCGGGCCGGGGTACAAGTTCCCGGACGAGGTGTCGGGCACGGAGACGTACCCTCGCGGGACGATCGCCATGGGGAACCAGGGCCCGGGGACGAACGGGTCGGAGTTCTTCATCGTGCATTCGTTCGCGAACATCCCGGCGAACTACTCGGTGCTGGGGACCGTGGTGCGAGGGATGTCCGCCATTGATCACATGGTGGCGGACGGGATCATCCCGACCGATCCGAACGGGCCGCTGGACGGGGCACCGGCGAAACCGGTGAAGATCCAGCGGGCCACGCTCGGCCGGTAGGTCAGCCGTGCGCAGTTCTTCGCGCACGAAGTCCAGGAACCGCAGGATGTCCGGGGCCACAACCGAGACTTCGCCGTCCACATAGGACTGGCTGCGCGCTGCGAACGCCCGCCGGTCATGCGGTAGACCCCACGCCCGCTCCTGCTCAACGCGAAGAGGGCACCCCGCCGTCGGACGCGAAGACAACGATCTCGTCCGTCACGGATCCGGTCACCCGCGTCGGCCGCTCATCACCGTGCTCGACCAGAACCGACTCCGCGGCGTGGACGAAGTAGCCGTCCCCCACGTCGGGGAGCGAGACCTCGTCGATCACCCCGTAGAGGTCAAGCAGTTCCCGCGGGAGGTCCGCGGACGAGTTCCCGGGCCGGCGCGGACACACTCGCGACCCAGACGCCGGGGCTTTCGTGTCCCTGCGCGGTCACCACGGGTTGGGCGCAAAGCCGTAGGGCCGACGCGGTTCACCGTCACGGACGCCGAAAGCGGGTGGCTTCGGCCGCGGCCGCGCGGGGAGACTCTGGATCTGGACCACGTCACGGTCCACCACCATCGCGACGGGTCTCGGCACCGGGCGGACGCCCAGGATCAGGTTCTCCAGCGCCGTGTCGCCTACTCCGAAGCTCGCCACCCACGTCTCCACCAGGACGACCTCGCCAATCTCGGAAATGCCGAGGAAGGTCCGGCCTCGGTCCAGCTCGCCGAGCGGGAACAGGGAGATCCCGAAGGCCGCGCCCCAGTCGGCGAACCGGCCCTCTTCGCCGTCGAGGTCACCGGGGTTGAACTCGAACGGAACCCGGGCGACGGAGATCCCCGGTCCGGAGATGTCGACCTTCAAGCCGCCGAACTCACCGAGGAACCGCTCGGCCGCCTCGTGCATGCGAACCTCGCCGCTCGCTTCCAGCTGCTCCCGCCAGCCCGCGGTGTCGACCTGCCGGCCCGGGAGCCAGCCCGCGGCACGCAGGTCACGCTCGACCCGCCCGGCGAACCGCGACGGCGGGGCGGCTACGGCGCCGAAGACCGTGCGCAGCTCCACCGGGTGGTCGTCCGCGGCAAGGCTCGCCGCGACGAACTCCAGCACGGCCCTCGCCGGCACGGAGTCCTCCGGGTACCGGGCGGCGAACCGCTCCGCGTCCGGCCAGCGGATTTCCACGCGGGCGGCGCCCAGCCCGCGAAGGCCCGCGTAGAGCGACCTCGACAGCGCGTCCCAGCTGCGCGAGCCCGGCACCGGTGGGTCGAGCGGGAGCGCCGCGCGGACGGCCGCGAAGAACGTGTCATGGCCACCGCCGTCCGGCACCGAAATAGTGAACACTGCGGTCTCCCCCGTCACGATCCCGCGCGCTATCGGGCTGTCGGCGGCCAACTCGACCGGTTTACCGCCCAAATGTCACCCTGACGAGTGAATGCCAGCTTCGTCCAATTACATTGTGCGAGTTCAGTGGGCTGCGCTGCGTGGGGGGATCACGTGATGATGACGCACGACGAGTACCTGGCCACCCGAAGATTCGGCGCCCTCGACGGCGTGCGCGCCATCGCCGCCGTGCTCGTGGTCGTCTTCCACTACGGCGGACCCGGGTGGGTGCGGGCCAACGGCTGGATCGGGGTGCACCTGTTCTTCGTGCTCTCCGGCTTCCTGATCACCACCCTGGCACTGCGCGAAGAGGACCGCGCCGGCCGGGTGTCGCTGGCGGAGTTCTACATCCGCCGCGCGTTCCGCATCCTGCCCGTCTACTACGTCGTCATCGGCGTGGTCGTCGTCTTCGCGTACTTCCGCGGCCTCGGCCTGCGGCACAGCGGCATCGTGGCGGCGCTGCCGTGGAACGTCGCGTTCGTCGGCGAGTACCACCAGATGACCATGTTCGGCCAGGCCTGGACGCTCGGCGTGGAGCAGAAGTTCTACCTGGTGTGGCCACTGCTCGCCTTCGGCGTCGCCGCGCTCGGCTTCGCGAAGCGCCTGAGCCTCTCGCTGGGCCTCGTGGCGGTCATGCTCGCGCTGATCCCCTTCATGCCCTACGCGGGCGCGTACTCGCCGATCCTCATCGGCTGCACGCTGGCGATCGTGCTGCACCACCGCAAGGGCTTCGCCGCCCTGCGGTTCTTCACCCACCCGGTCGTCGGGCTCGTGGTCGCCGCCGCGCTGATCGCGGTCCAGACCATGTTCGGCGAGATCACCGCGTTGCTGCACGACGACGGCGGGTCGATCACCGGCACCCTCTACGTCCTGCTCGCCGCGCTGCTCGTGCCGTCGCTGGTCGCCGGCGGCCCGCTGGCCTGGGTGCTGTCGCTCGCACCGCTGCGGTTCATCGGCGAGCGGTCCTACTCGCTGTACCTCATGCAGGGCGTCGTCGCCGTGGCGCTCGCGGGTGCGATCCCCCAGTTCGCGCCGCACCGGACGCTCACCGCGGTCGCCGTGACGATCGTCGGGCTGCTGGCCGCCGACCTGCTCTACCGCTGGGTGGAGGTCCCGATGATCGACGTCGGGCGCCGGATCATCGCGCGCCGCCGGGCGAAGAAGGCCGAAGCCGCGCCGGTGGCCGAGGTTGCGGAGCCCGCCATGGCCGTGGCCTGAGTCAGCAGAATCGTTCCGGATCCGCAGCGTCCTCCTCGGTCGACGTTCGCGGCACCGGAGACGCCGGCCGAGCCAGGACCGGCGACCTCAACGACAAAGCCGGGTACCGCAGGTGCGGTACCCGGCTTCCGGAACCTACCGTCAGCGCTCGACGGCCGGTGCCACCAGTTCGCTCGGGCCGGTGCCCGACTCGCCGGCCACCGCGGCCAGTTCCTCGCCCACCGACTGGCCCTTCGGCTTCTTCACGTCCTTCGTCAGCAACGACGCCACCGCGCCGATCAGGCAGACCACGATGGCGAAACCGAACGCCACCGCCAAGCCCGACTGGAACGGGCCCGAGATCAGGTTGGGGAAGAAGCTGCGGCCCGTGAGGAACTGGGCCTGGTCCGGCGGCAGCGACGAGAGCTGGCCGCCCAGGAGCTGCTGGATCGGGTTGTAGCCCAGGAATGCCGCGAACAGCACCGCGACCGCCGGGAGGTGGGCGACCTGGGTGGCCGCCGCCTCGGGGACGCCGTGGGCGATCAGGCCGTCGTGCATCGTCGACGGGAGGCTGCTCGACAGGCCCGAGATGATCAGGCTGAAGAAGAAGCCGATCGACAGGACCATCGCCGCGTTCTGGAACGTCGTCATCATCCCGGCGCCCGAACCGCGGGAGTCGGCCGGGAGGCTGTTCATCACCTCGGCGCGGTTGGGCGAGGAGAACATGCCCATGCCGATGCCGTTGATCAGCAGGATCGCGGCGAACGCCCAGTAGTCGAAGTTCACCGGCAGGATGATCAGCAGCAGGAACGTCAGCGCCGTGATCGCCAGGCCGGTGGAGGCCAGCATGCGGCTGCCGATCCGGTCGGCGAGGATGCCCGACGTCGGCGCGGCCAGCAGGAACCCGACCGTCATCGGCAGCATGTAGATGCCCGCCCACAACGGCGTCTGCTCGAACGTGTAGCCGTGCTGCGGGAGCCAGATGCCCTGCAGCCAGATGATCAGGATGAACTGGAGCCCACCGCGGCCGAGCGACGCGGTCAGGTTCGCGATGTTGCCCCAGGTGAACGACCGGATCTTGAACAGCGACAGCCGGAACAGCGGGTTGTCGACCTTGGTCTCGATGACCACGAAGCCGATCAGCACCGCGACGCCGCCGATCAGGCACGAGAGCACCATCGGGCTGCCCCAGCCGGTCGCCGAGGTGCCGTAGGGCTGGATGCCGTAGGTGATGCCGACCAGCACCGAGATCAGGCCGACGGCGAAGGTGATGTTGCCCCACCAGTCCATCCGCGCGTGCTTGCGGACGCCGGTGTCGTGCAGCTTGAGGTAGGCCCAGATCGTGCCGATCACGCCGAAGGGCACCGAGACCAGGAAGATCAGGTTCCAGTCGATCGGCGCGAGCACGCCGCCGACGACCAGGCCGAGGAACGAGCCCGCGATGGCCGCGACGCCGTTCATGCCGAGCGCGAGGCCGCGCTGGTTGGCCGGGAAGGCGTCGGTGAGGATCGCCGAGGAGTTCGCCATCAGGAAGGCGCCGCCGACGCCCTGCACGATCCGCCAGCCGATCAGCCACAGCGCGGCCGCGTCACCGTCGAACCAGGTGATGGCCAGCATGACGGAAGAAACCGTGAAGACGGCGAAGCCCAGGTTGTACATCCGGGCACGGCCGTACATGTCGCCGAGCCGCCCGAAGCTCACCACCAGCACGGCGGTGACCACGAGGAAGCCCATGATCATCCACAGCAGGTAGCTGGTGTTGGCGGGTTCCAGGGGGTTGATCCCGATGCCCTTGAAGATGTCGGGCAGCGCGATGAGCACGATCGACGAGTTGATCGTGGCGATCAGCATGCCCAGCGTCGTGTTGGACAGCGCGATCCACTTGTACCGAGGCCCCAGTTCCTCGATCGAATACGTCCGGCTTTTCGCCACTGTGTGCAAACCTTCCACTCGCAAGTCCCTTAGCTAGGCTAAGCAACTTGCTTGCGTATGGCAACCATCACGGGGGATCGCCTGCGAGAGCATGATCACATCGCCATGAATATCCTTTGTGGACTCTTTAAGGTGACGCCGCGACGTGACGCCGCCGTAACCCCGCGCTAACGGAGAAGCCGCCCCAGCACGCCCACGCCGTCGGCGATCTCCCCCGCCGTGCGGGCCGCGTAGCCCATGACCAGGCCCGGCCGCCCGGGCCGCTGCCGGTGCCACGACAACGGCTGGACCTTCACCCCGTCCGCCAGCGCGGCCGCCGCCAGCGCGACGTCGTCGAAGCCCTGCTCGAACGTGATCGTCAGGTGCAGGCCCGCCGCCGCGCCGTGCACCCGCGCGGCCGGGAGCGACGCCGTCACCGCGCGGATCATCGCGTCGCGACGACGGCGGTGCCGCGCCCGCACCGAGCGCAGCTGACGCTCCAGCTCGCCCGTCTCCATCAACCGGGCCAGCACCAGCTGGGCCAGCACCGCGTTGCCCAGGTCAGCGAACCGCTTGGCCGCGACGAGGTCCTCGCGCAACGCCGGCGGCGGGAGCAGCCAGCCGACGCGCAGGGCAGGGGCCAGCAGCTTCGAGACGCTGCCCGTGTAGCAGACCTCCGGCAGCATCGACCGGACCGCGGGCACCGGCGCGCGGTCGTAGCGGTGCTCGGCGTCGTAGTCGTCCTCGACGACCAGGCCGCCCTCGCCCGCCCAGCGCATCAGCTCGCGACGGCGTTCGCCGCCCAGGACCACGCCCGTCGGGAACTGGTGGGCCGGCGTCAGCAGCACCGCCCGCGCGCCGCTCGCCCGCAGCTCGTCGACGCGCAGGCCGTCGTCGTCGACCGTGATCGGCGGGGTCGCCAGGCCGTTGTGGTGCAGGTGCTGCCGCGCGCCGAGCGAGCCGGGGTCCTCGACGGCGATCTCGTCGACGCCCCGCTGCCGCAGCACCTCGCCGAGCAGCGTCAGGCCCTGCGCCACCCCCGACACCACGATGATCTCGCCCGGATCCGCGCGGATCCCGCGGCTGCGCGCGAGCCAGCGCGACACCGCCAGCCGCATCGCCGGCGCCCCGCGCGGGTCGCCGTAGCCGAAGTGGGCCGGCTCGAGCTCGTCCAGCACCGCGCGCTCCGCCCGCAGCCACGCCGCGCGCGGGAACGCCGTCAGGTCCGGCACGCCCGGCGTGAGGTCGATCCGGGCCGGGGTGGCGCGGACCTCGTCGAAGACGTCGGCGCCGGGCAACGCCGTGATGACCTTCGCGGGCAGTGGACGCCGCACCGGCGCGGGCGCGAGCACCGGCGCCGCGACGACGACCGTGCCGGCCCGGCCGCGGCCCGCCGCGTGGCCGTCGTCGACGAGCCGCTGGTAGGCCTCGGTGACCACACCCCGCGACACGCGCAGCTCGGCCGCCAGCACCCGCGACGCGGGGAGACGGCCGCCGACCGAGAGCCGGCCGTCGGCGACCGCGGCCCGCAGCTGCCCGGCGAGCCAGTCCGCGAGCCCGCCCGGCGGCGCGGCCCGGACGTCGAGCTGCAGGAAGTCGGAGCCGGCGGTTATGGTCCCTTCCGCCGGGTCCGGTTTGGCCCTGTCCATCGGGCCATTGTCGCAGCACGCTGGGTTCATGGACACCAGTTACGTGCACGGATACGCCGAGCCCGAGGCCCGCCGCCTCGGCGACCAGGCCGACACCCTGGCCGAGCTGCTGCACGCCGGGACGACCTACCCCGCGGGCAGCCGCGTCCTGGAGGTCGGCTGCGGCGTCGGCGCCCAGACCGGCCACCTCGTCGCCCGCAGCCCGGGCGCGCACCTGACCGCGATCGACGTCTCGGCGGCGTCGTTGGCGCAAGCGAAAGCGAAGGTCGGCGCCGACGTCGACTGGCGGCGGGCCGACCTGTTCGACGTCGACGAGACCTTCGACCACATCTTCGTCTGCTTCGTGCTCGAACACCTCCCCGAACCCGGGAAAGCGTTGGCGCACCTGAAAACCCTGCTCCGCCCGGGCGGCACCATCACGGTGGTCGAAGGCGACCACGGCTCGGCGTTCTTCCACCCGCGCAGCGAGCACGCCCAAGCCGCCATCGACTGCCTCGTCCGGCTGCAGGCCGACGCCGGCGGTGACGCGCTCCTCGGCCGCCGCCTCTACCCGCTGCTCGCCGGCGCCGGGTTCGACGACGTCGCCGTCGAACCCCGGACCGTCTACGTCGACGCGTCCCGGCCCGGCCTGGTCGCCGGGTTCACCCGGGACACGTTCATCGCGATGGTCGAAGGCGTCGAGGAGGACGCCATCGCGCGCGGGCTCACTACGGCATCCGAGTGGAACCGCGGCGTAGCCGATCTTTACCGCACCACAAGGGAATACGGGACGTTCCATTACGCGTTCTACAAGGCAACAGCACATCGAACTCCGGGAGGAGCGTCATGATCATCGCCGTTCTCGTCGCCGCCGGACTCCTCGTCTGGGCACTGGATCACGCTTACCGCCGCCGTCCGTACCCGCGCAACCGGCTGGCCGGCAGCATGGACGTCTACGACCGCGACGCCCAGCGCCTCGAAGGCGACCTGGTCGCCGAAGAGCGGCACTACTCCGCGACGCGGGCCAGCCGTTCCCGGACCAGGATCGCGCCGGGAACCCGTTCCGCGGCGTAACAATCCAAGGCGCGGGCCCAGTGTTCGCGCGCGGCGTCCGGATCACTCAGTCCACAGTGGACGTCGCCGAGCCCGCGGTGAGCCCGGCCCTGCTCCGGCAGGCAGCCCGTTTCCTTCGCCGCGGCAAGGGCTTCACGGTGGTACGTCAGCGCCTGGTCGTCGCGGCCACGCGCGATGGCGACGAAGCCGAGACTGTTCAGCACGCGGGACTGCACGCCGAGATCCCCGCATTCACGAGCGATGCCCAGTGCCTCTTCGAGGTGCTGGGCCGCTTCGTCGTGCCGGTCTTGCCCGAGCCGGACGTCGCCCAGGTGCTTGAGCGCGACACTGCGGTTGGTCGGGCTGCCGGTCTCCTGCGCGAGTTCCAGCGCCCGCTCCAGGTGCGCCTCGGCTTCGGCGTACCGGCCGCGCGCGTGCTCGATGTCGCCGAGGATGCCCAGCGCGTACCCCTCGCTGACGCGCACGCCCATCGCGCGGAAGTGCTCCAGTCCCGCCGAAATCGAGGCGACGGCCTCGTCGTAACGCCCCAGCGCCGACAGCGCGTCGCCGATGTTCACCAGCGCGTAGCCCTCGCTCGTGCGGTCGGCGATCTCCCGCGCGAGGTCCAGGGCTTCACCCAGGTAGCCGATCGCTTCGCCGTAGCGGCCGATGCCGCGGCAGGTGCAGCCGAGCACCACCAGCACCAGGCCTTCGCTCGTCTGATCGCCGGATTTCCGGGCCAGGGCCAGGGCTTCCGTCGAGTAGCCGATGCCCTCGGCGAACCGGCCCAGCGCGCGGCAGGCCAGGCCGAGGGTGTTGAGCACGTGGACCTCCGTCACCCGGTTGCCGGACTCGCGGACGATGACGAGCGCTTCTTCCAGGTACCGCACGGCTTCCCGGGACCGGCCGACCCGCCAGTGGCCCAGCGCGATGAGCGTCAGCGGGTCGGCTTCGGCCGCCCGGTCGCCGGAGTCCTGGGCCAGCACGGACGCGTGGGTGTGCAGTACCAGCGATTCCTCGTGGTAGCCGCCGACGTCGAGGTAGTGCCACAGGATCCCGGACAGCAGCCGCAGGTGCTCCGGGCGGCCGTGCCGGGTCGCGTGCGCCGCGACGGCCAGCAGGTTGCGGCGCTCGGCCTCCAGCCACGCCGGCGCGTCGAGCACCTTGACGTCCGGGTCCGGCACCTGCGGGCGCAGGTGGCGTTCCAGCGGCAGGACGACGTCCATGGCCTGCGCGGCCGATCGGACGTAGAAGTCGAACAGCCGCTCCTGGGCGTCGTGGCTCTCGCCCGGCTCCTCGGCCGCCAGCTCGGCGGCGTAGACGCGCAGCAAGTCGTGCAGCTGGACGCGGTCGTGGCCGGTCTCCTGCGCGAGGTGGGCCCGCACGAGCGAGCCGGTCAGCCGCTCGGCCTCCGGCAGCGGGAGCCGCGCGAGCGCGGCGATCGCGGCGGGGGTCAGGTCGCGGCCCGGGTGCAGGCCGCAGAGCCGGAACACGCGCGCGGCGTCGGCCGCCAGGTGCCGGTAGGACCACGAGAACACCGCGCGGACCGCCGTCAGCGGGTCACCGCCGCCGTCGAGCAGGTCCAGGCGCCGCCGCTCGTCGGCCAGCTCGGCTTCCAGCGCCGTCAGCCGCTCCCCCGGGCGGCTCAGCGCCAGCTCCGCGACCAGCCGCAACGCCAGCGGCAGCCGGGCCGAGTAGCCGATCAGCGCCGAGGTGGCCGCCTGTTCGTCGTCGACGCGCCGCCCGACCAGGGTCCGCAGCAGGTCCCGGGCCTCGGTGTCGGTCAGCAGGTCGACGAGCACGCGGCGAGCGCCGTCGCGGGCGACCAGCCCCGGCAGCGCGTCCCGGCTGGTCACGAGCACCAGGCAGGACGGCGAGCCGGGCAGCAGCGGGCGGACCTGGCCGACCGACCCGGCGTTGTCCAGCAGCAGCACCATCCGCCGGCCGTCGAGCACCGTGCGGAACTTGGCGGCCCGTTCGTCGGGCTCGGCGGGGATGTCCGCGCCGTCGACGCCGAGCGCGCGCAGGAAGCCGGACAGCGCGTCGCCGGGCTCCACCGGCCGGACCGTGCCGTAGCCCCGCAGGTCGACGTACAGCTGGCCGTCGGGGAACTCCGCCCGCGCCCGCCGCGCCCAGCGCACGGCCAGCGCCGTCTTGCCGACGCCCGCCGTCCCGGACAGCACGGCGATGCGCGCGCCGGTGTCGGCCTCGCCGCGGCGCAGGAGCGCGTCCAGCTCGCCGAGCTGGGCCGTGCGCCCGCGGAACCCGTGGACGTCCGCGGGCAGCTGCGCGGGCACCGAGGCCGGCTGCTCCGGGGCGCCGAAGTCCTGCCGCAGCACCTGGCGCTGCGCCTCGCGCAGCTCCGGGCCGGGTTCGATGCCCAGCTCGTCGGCCAGCCGCCGCCGGACCTCGTCGAAGACGCCCAGCGCGGCGGCCTGCCGCCCGGACGCGGCCAGCGCCAGCATCAGCCGGGCGTGCGCCGACTCGTTCAGCGGCTCCTCCGCGGTCAGCGCCCGCAGCTGCACGGCCGCGTCCTCGGGGTGCGCCGCCGCGGCTCCGGCGTAGGCCAGCACGGCCTGCGCCCGCCGCATCGCGAGCGCCAGCCGGACCGGGTGCTGGCGGAGCCGTTCGACGTCGGCGAGTGCCGGGCCGCGCCACAGCGCCAGCGCGTCGCGGTAGGCCTCTTCGGCCGCCTCGGGCTCCCGTTCGGCCCGCTCCACCAGCGCGTCGAAGCGCAGGAGGTCGAGCTCGTCCGCGCCGACGGACAGCCGGTAGCCGCCCTTGTCGGTGGTGATCAGGCCGGCCGGGCGCAGCGCCCGCCGCAGCCGCGCGACGTAGGTGTGGACCAGCTCCAGGCACGACGGCGGCGGCTCGTCCCAGATGACGTCGACGAGGTCCTCGCGCCGCACGGTCCGGTTCGGCTGCAGGGCGAGCAGCGCGAGCAGCAGGCGTTGCTTCTCCGCGCCGATCTCGACGGGACGGTCACCGAAGCGGACGGCCAGCGGCCCGAGCACGTCGATCCGCACCGGCTCCGGCGGCGCCTCGGCCAGCGCTTCCCGCAGCCGCCGCTCGGTCTCCGGCCGGGGCCGCCGAACGCTGCCGCGCTCGGCGTTGCGGATCGCGCGCAGGCTCAGCCCGGCGCGTCCGGCGAGCTCCGCCTGGGTCAGCCCGGCGCGCACCCGCTCGTCGCGCAGCCATCCGGCGAACGGCAGGCCATCGTCCACAAGCGTCCTTCCCCGCGTGCCCCTCGCGCCGAACGTACCCCTCCAGCATCGCCAACGTGCCGGTTCCGCTGTACCACCGAACGGCGAAGATCCCTGTTTTCGCAGGTGACAGGGGGTGACCGCGCATTCGGGTCGAGTACAGCCGTTCGTCCACCGAGCCTTTCTAGGCTGTGCGGGTCCGGTGGTGGCGAGGGGTTCGCGGTTCAGCCGTCGCGTGGGGTACGACGGCTGCACCCGCGGGCTTCAGACGCCGAGGCGCTCGAGCAGAGCGCGCACGGCGGCCGGGTCCTCGACGTGGGCGTTGTGCCCCAGACCGGCGAGGGTGACCGAGTCCGGGGCCAGGACGCGCAGCTGCTCCCGGCGGCTCATCGGGTCGTGCTCGCCCGCCGCCAGCACGACCGGGCACCGCGCCGCGGCGAGCAGGGCAGGCATGTCCGGAGCGCCCACGCCGAACGCGGCCGGGTCCATCGCGAGACGCCAACCTCCCTCCGTCTCGCGGAGCCCGGCCGGGTCGGCGGGCGCGATCCCGAGCAGCCCCGAGACCTTCAGGTACGCCTGGTCGGCGTCGGCCTGGGTCTCGAACACCCGCGGCGGCCGCACGGCGAACGACGCCGCCCGCCCCAGGTCGTCCTGGCTCCACTCGACCTTCACGCCCAGCGCCAGCACCCCGGCGACCTCGACGTCGTACTTACCCGAGGCGAGCTCGAGCGCGAGCACCCCGCCGAGCGAGTGGCCGACGACGACCAGCGGCTTCTTGTCCGGCAGCGCCCGCGCGACGGCGGCCGTGAGCGTCTCGAAGCTGTAGTGCGGCAGCGGGGCCGACAGGCCGTGGCCGGGCAGGTCGGGCACCAGCACGCGCCGCGGGACCGCTTCGGTCAGGTGGGCCCACACGGCGCCGGTCGCGCCGAGCCCGTGCAGGAAGAGGATGGCCGGTTCGCCCTCGCCGCCGGTGCGCATGTTCAGCGTGTCCATCGCAGCAGCCTCCCCTACGTCGTGGCGCCGGGCTAGGGTCGGGCGCGTGGGGATCACCGATCCGGACGGCTACGTGCGGGGCGTCCCGTACGACGAGCTGGCGCGGCTGCGGCGCGAGACGCCGGTGGTGCGCGTCGACGACTTCTGGGCCGTGCTGGGCCACGCCGACGTCCGCACGGTGCTGCGCGACCCGGGCCGGTTCTCTTCCCAGCTCGGCGGCACGCAGATCCGCGACCCGGCGGGCGCCGACCTCGCGTACGTGCGCCGGATGATGCTCAACATGGACCCGCCGGAGCACGGCCGGCTGCGCGGGCTGCTGACCAAGGCGTTCACGGCGCGCGCGATCGCGAAGCTGACCGAGCAGATAGAGACGTCGGCGCGGGAGCTCGTCGCCGACG
Organism: Amycolatopsis sp. WQ 127309; assembly: GCF_023023025.1. Taxonomy (NCBI): domain Bacteria; kingdom Bacillati; phylum Actinomycetota; class Actinomycetes; order Pseudonocardiales; family Pseudonocardiaceae; genus Amycolatopsis; species Amycolatopsis sp. WQ 127309. Next base: position 4,916,411 of record NZ_CP095481.1, on the reverse strand, counting down.
TCGCCGGCCAGGGCGGGTGCGACTTCGCGAAGGTCGCGGCCGACCTGCCGCTGCGCACGCTGGCCGCGGTGTTCGGCGTGCCGGAGCGCGACCGGCGGCTGATGTACGACTGGAGCAACCGCGTGATCGGCTACCAGGACGCCGAGTACGCGGCCAGCTCGACGGTCGACCCGGCGGAGGTGACCGACCTGGCGCGGGCCGCGCTGGCCGTCCGGCCGGCACCGGGCCCGGACGGCGTGATGCCGGACCCGCGCACGCGCGCCGGGATGCCGGACCTCTACGCGTACGCGAACGCCCTCGGCGAGCACAAGCGCGAGCACCCGGGCGACGACGTCATGAGCACCCTGATGCGGCACGTCGGCGACGACGGCGGCCGCGTCTCGCTGGCCGAGTTCGAGAACCTGTTCTGGCTGTTTTCCGTGGCGGGCAACGAAACCCTGCGCAACGGCCTGCCGGGCGGGATGCTCGCGCTGCTGTCGCACCCGGTGCAGTACCGGCGGCTGCTGGCCGATCGGTCGCTGCTGCCGTCCGCGGTGGAGGAGATGCTGCGGTGGTGGACGCCGGTGATGAACTTCCGGCGCACGGCCACTTCCGACGTCCGGCTGTCCGGTGTGGACATCCGGGCCGGGGACAAGGTCGTGGTGTGGTTCTCCTCGGCCAACCGTGATCCGGCGGTGTTCGACGATCCGGACGCGTTCGACATCGCGCGGACGCCCAACGACCACCTGGCCTTCGGCCACGGCCCGCACTTCTGCCTCGGCGCGCAGCTGGCCCGGGTGCAGCTGCGGGCGATGTTCACGGCGGTGCTGGACCTGCTGGGCGAGGTGTCGCCGGCCGGCGAACCGGTGCGGCTGCGCTCGAACTTCCAGAACGGGCTGAAGTCCCTGCCGATCGTCTGGACGCGCTGATGGAGCTGCGCGAGATGCGGGCGTTCGTCGCCGTCGCCGAGGCGGGCACGCTGTCGAAGGCGGCGCGCGAGCTGCACGTCAGCCAGCCCGCGCTGTCCCAGACGATCACCGCGCTCGAGCGGCGGCTCGGGGTGCAGCTGCTGGTGCGGGCCAGCACCGGCGTGCGGGCCACCGAAGCCGGGACGACGTTGCTGACCGAGGCCCGCGCGGTGCTGGCGCGGCACGACCAGGCCCTGGCCGCGCTCGCCCGCCACACCACGGCCGGCGGCGGCGTGCTGCGGGTCGGCGTCCCGCTGGAGCTGCCGTCCGAGCTGCTGCCGACCGCGCTCGCGGCGTTGGCGGCTGCCTGCCCGGACACGCGCGTGCGGGCCCGGCACCTCTCGACCGCGGCGCAGGTGGCCGCGCTGCGGGCGGACGAACTGGACGTCGGGCTGGTGCGCGAGCGCCCGATCGGCCCGGACCTGGACGCCGTGCCGGTCGTCTCGGAGAACCTGGGCGTGCTGCTGGCCGCGGACCTGGCGGAGAAGCTGGGTGAGCCGGTCCGGCTGGAGGCCCTCGCCGGGCTGGACTGGTTCGGCTTCGCGCGGTCGGGCAGCCCGGCGTGGTTCGACGAGCTGACCGCGATCCTGCGCAGCCACGGCCTCGACCTCGGCCCGGACGTCCCCGACGGGCAGGCCATCATCGTCGAGCTGAAGCTCCCGGCGGTCGCGGCCGGCGGCGCGTTCGCGCTGGCGCCGCCGGAATGGCCGTACCCGCTGCCGGAGACGGTGACGTGGGTGCCGCTGGCGGGGCACCCGATCGTCCGGCGCACCTGGGCGGTCTGGCCCGCCGCGTCGCACCGGCGCGACCTCGGGAAGTTCGTGGCGGCCCTGGAAGACGCCGGGCATCGAACCGGCCGATAGCCGCCATAAGCAGTGCCGAACGCCGATCCGGAAGGCCGCGCGGCCGCTCCCGCTTGAACCCGGGGAATCACCCGAACGAGAGCAGGAGACGAGAACATGACTGCACAACTGTCCGGTACCACGGCTTTGGTGACCGGCGGAACCAGCGGGATCGGCCGGGCGACGGCGGTCGCGCTGGCCGGGCTCGGCGCCCACGTCGTGCTGTCGGGCCGGGACGCCACGCGCGGCGCCCAAGTCGTCGAGCGCATCCGCGCGGCGGGCGGCAAGGCCGACTTCGTCGCGGCCGACCTGACGGACGCCACGTCGGCGCGGGCCCTGGCGGCGCGGGCGCGGGAGGTGGGCGGGCAGGTGGACGTGCTGGTGAACAACGCCGGCGTCTTTCCCTTCGGCCCCACCGGATCCGCGACGGAGGCGGAGTTCGACGGCGTCTTCGCGACCAACGTGAAGGCGGCGTTCTTCCTGGTGGCCGAGCTGGCCCCGGAGATGGCCGAGCGCGGGCACGGCTCGATCGTCAACGTGACCACGATGGTCGCGAAGATCGGCCTGGCGGGCATGGCGCTCTACGGCGCGTCGAAGGCTTCGCTGGAGCTGCTGACGAAAGCGTGGGCGGCGGAGTTCGGCCCGTCCGGGGTCCGCGTGAACGCGGTCAGCCCCGGCCCGACCCGCACCGAGGGCACAGCCGCGATGGGCGACGCCCTGGACCAGCTGGCGTCGGCGGCGCCGGCGGGCCGGGCGGCGTCCCCGGAGGAGATCGCGTCGGCGATCGCCTTCCTGGCGGCGGAGGGCTCGAGCTTCGTCCACGGCGCGATCCTCCCGGTGGACGGCGGCCGGGTGGCGGTGTGAGCCCGGCGGGACGGCGTCACCGCCGGAAGTGACGCCGTCCCGCGGCCATCGGGGCACACCGGAACCGACTGGTGACGTTCCGGGCGGAAACGGCTCTGCCGCTACGGGCGGACCGGCTCGCGCTTGGGCGGCCACGGCACCACCGCGGACGTGCGGCGCTGGTAGTCCGCGTACTCCGGGTAGCGTCCCAGCGTGATGCTCTCCGTGAACTTCGTCGACCCGACGAACAGCAGCGTCAGCAGGATCGCGCCCAGGACCGTCCACGTGAGACCCGCCGCGACCACGCCGAACGCCGCGATCACCCACCACTGGGCCTGCTCGAAGAAGAAGTTCGGATGCCGCGAGTAGCGGAACAGGCCGTCCTGGCGGAAGCGCGTCGACGCCCGGCCCGCGTGCTTCTCGCGGTGGAACGTCCACTGCTGCTGGTCCGCGACCGTTTCGCCGGCCAGGAACGCCGCGAAGATCACCGCGACGACGACGTCCCACACGCCGAACGCGCCCTGGTGGTCCAGCGCCGTCATCGCGGGCAGCGTGATCAGCAGCAGGATCGCGTTCTGGTAGAGCGAGATGAAGAAGAAGTTGAACACCTGGAACTGCCAGGGCGCGAGCTTCTCGCGCAGCACCGCCCACCGGTAGTCCTCGCCCCCGCGGGCGTAACCACCCTTCCGGGCGAAGTTGAACGTCAGCCGGACGCCCCACGCCAGGACCAGCGCGAACATCACGTCCAGGCGGGCGTCGGCGAACCCGGCGGCGCCGGCGAAGATGCCCAGGTAGGCCACCGGGACGATCGACCAGATCCGGTCGACCCAGGAGTACTCCCTGGTCAGCACCGACAGCAGCCACGTGCCGAGCGTCACTCCGGCGAAGACGTAGAGGCAGACCCGCAGCGCGTCCATGCCCTCACAATAGGACTTAGGATCGATCACATGAACCTGCCGCTGCGGGACCGGAAGATCGACATCTTCTTCGCGGTGCTGTTCTCGGCCTTCACGATCACCTCGCTGATCAGTGACCTGCTGCCGACCGTGGGCGTGGACTTCTCGCAGCCGTCCAGCAACTTCTTCGTCAACTCGAACTGGTGGTACGCCCACGACGCGGACCCGCTGTTCATGCACCCGCCGGACTGGATGCGGATCGTCACCGGGCTCTCGGCGTTCGTCTACATGCCGTTCTACGTCGTGCTCGTGTTCGCGCTGCTCAGCGGCAAGAACTGGATCCAGCTGCCCGCGGTGGTCTACGCGACGATGATCGTCACGCTCACCGGGGTCGTCGTGTTCGGCGTCGAGTTCTTCGGCGACCCGGCCACGCGCACCGGCAACCCGGTGAAGTTCCTCGCGTTCAACCTGCCCTACGTCCTGGTGCCGCTCCTGCTGCTGATCCGGATGCGCGCGCCGAAGCCGTTCACCCGCCGCTTCTGACGCTTCAGACCGGAGACGCCGTGCCGTACTCGTTCCTCAGCCACCTCGAATGCTCCCGGACCGGCGAGCGCCTCGACGCCGACGTCGTCCAGGGCGTGTCCCCGGCCGGCGCGCCGCTGCTCGCGCGCTACGACCTCGACGGCGTCCGCGAAGGCGTGACGCCGAAGGAGATCTCCGGGCGCGAGCCGACGCTGTGGCGCTACCACGAGGTGCTGCCGGTGCGCTCGGCCGAGCACGTCGTGAGCCTCGGCGAGGGCATGACGCCGTTGCTGCGCCTGCCGCGCTACGGCCGTGAGCTGGGCCTGTCCCGGCTGTGGATGAAGGACGAGGGGCTGGTGCCGACCGGCTCGTTCAAGGCGCGGGGCGCCGCGGTCGGCGTCTCACGGGCGGCCGAGCTGGGCGTGCGCGGGATCGCGATGCCGACGAACGGCAACGCGGGCGCGGCGTGGGCGTTGTACGCGGCCCGCGCCGGGCTGACGAGCCTGGTCGCGATGCCGGACGACGCGCCGTCGATCACCATGCGCGAGTGCGTCGCGGCCGGCGCCGAGCTGTACCGGGTGGACGGGCTCATCGGCGACGCGGGAAAGCTCGTCGCCGCGGCGGTCCAGCGACGTCCGGACGTGCAGGAGGTCTCGACGCTGAAGGAGCCGTACCGCATCGAGGGCAAGAAGACGATGGGCTACGAGATCGCCGAGCAGTTCGGCTGGCGGCTGCCCGACGTGATCCTGTACCCGACCGGCGGCGGCGTCGGGATCATCGGGATCTACAAGGCGCTGCTGGAAATGCGGGAAATGGGCTGGGTTTCCGGCGCGCTGCCGCGCCTCGTCGCCGTCCAGGCCACCGGCTGTGCCCCGATCGTCGAAGCGTTCTCGCGCGGCGACCGGGAGAGCGTGCCGTTCCCGGACGCGCGGACCGTCGCGTTCGGCATCACCGTGCCCAAGGCCCTGGGCGACTTCCTCGTGCTCGACGCCGTCTACGCGACCGGCGGCAGCGCGGTGGCCGTCACCGACGAGGAACTGCTTGCGGCGCAACGGGAACTCTCCGAGCGCGAAGGCACCTTCGTCTGCCCTGAGGGCGGAGCGTGCTTCGCCGCGTTGCGGCACCTTCGCGAGTCCGGCTGGCTCGAAGGCGACGAGGACGTCGTCGTGCTCAACACCGGCGCCGGGATCAAGTACCCGGAGACGGTGCCGCTCGACGTGCCGCTGCTGGCGAAGACCGACTCGATCCCCTAGAGGACCGACTGCACCGCTTCGGGGGTGCGGGCGACGACGGTCGTGCCGTCGTCCGCGGTGATGATCGGGCGCTGGATCAGCTTCGGGTGCGCGGCCAGGGCGTCGATCCAGCGCGTGCGGTCGGCCGGGGTGCGGCCCCACGTCTTGAGGCCGAGTTCCTTCGCGACCGGCTCGGTGGTGCGCGTGATGTCCCACGGCTCCAGGCCGAGCCGCTTCAGGACGGCCTTCAGCTCCTTCGCGGTCGGCGGGTCGTCGAGGTAGCGGCGCACGGTGTACTCCGCGCCGGCTTCGTCGAGCATCGACACCGCTGACCGGCACTTCGCGCACGCCGGGTTGACCCAGATCTCCACCGGCGCAGCCTACCGCGATGATTTTGGAGCACGCGTTCTGTTACGGTCGCGGTATGCCCCGCCCCCGCGTCCACGACCTCGACGCGCTGCTCGACGTCGCCGAACGGCTCGTCGCGTCGTCGGGCGAGGTCACCGTGCGTGGCCTGGCCGCCGAAGCAGGCGTCCCGAACGGGACGATCTACCACGCTTTCGGGTCACTCAGCGCGTTGCTCGCGCAGGTCTGGCTGCGCGCGGCGACCGCGTTCCTCGACCTGCAGACCGCACGGGTGGACGCCGCTTCCTCGCCGGTGGCAGCGGTCGTCGCGGCGGCCGACACGCCCGCGGTGTTCGCTTCGGTGCGCCCCGACGGAGCCCGGATGCTGCTGCGGGTCAAGGCGGACCGGCTGTTCGGGCCCGAGCTCCCGGACGAGCCGGCGGACGCCCTGCACGCGCTGGACAAGCGGCTGATCGCGCTGCTGGTCCGGCTCGCGCGGCTGGTGTGGGACCGCGGTGACGGCCTGGCCGTCGAGGTGATCACCACCTGCGTCGTCGACCTGCCGACCGCGTTCTTCCGCCGTGACATCACCGATCCCCTGGTGCGGGAGCGGCTCGCCGCCGCCGTGCGGGCCGTGCTGACCGTACCCCCTCGAAAGAAGGCTCAACCGTGACCGACCCCGTTTCCGTGCTGGACCTCGGCAGCGACGAAAACCGCTTCTCGCCGGACTGGCTGCAGCGCGTGCACTCCTTTGTGGACGGTGTCGAGGGTCCGCTGGTGACCACCGGCAGCGGCAAGTTCTACTCGAACGGCCTCGACCTCGACTGGCTGATGGCGAACGGCGACCAGGCCGCGAAGTACGTCGCCGAGGTGCAGGAGCTGCTCGCCCGGATCCTGACGCTGCCGGTGCCGACGGTCGCCGCGGTCAACGGCCACGCGTTCGGCGCCGGCGCGATGTTCGCCATGGCGCACGACTTCCGCGTGATGCGCGCCGACCGGGGGTACTTCTGCTTCCCGGAGGCCGACATCAACATCCCGTTCACGCCGGGGATGGCGGCGTTGATCCAGGGCAAGCTGACCCCGGCCGCGGCGATCGCGTCGATGACCACCGGCCGCCGGTTCGGCGGCCCGGACGCGCTCGCTTTGGGCTTGGTGGACGAAACCGCACCGGAGGCCGACTTGGTGACGGTGGCTTCTTCGCGCGTCGCGGCCTTGGCGGGCAAGGACCGCGGCACGCTGGGCGCGATCAAGGCGACGATGTTCGCCCCGGCCGCCACGGCGCTGCGCACCCCGGCTTAGGGCGCCGCCCCCCGGTACCTTTTTCGTGGCTCCCGACCAGGGAGTTGTGGTCACTAGGCCCGGCATGACTTACGCCCCCAGTCGCACGCATGATCCGGGGGGTGGTGTCACCGGGTCTGGTGGCATCGACCGACCGCTGATAGGGACACGGCCACCACCAGGTAGGTCTCGTCGTAACGTGGGTGCCGGCGCTCGATGCCCAACCAGGTGACCACTCGCGACGATCGAACGGCATGGTGGATGAGCAGCACTTTCGGGGTGTTCCTCGGCCTGGATGTCGGCAAGGAAGCCCATCACGCGGTCGGCCTCGACCCGACGGGCAAGCGTCTGCATGACGGGCCGCTGCCCAACAGTGAACCGAAACTGCGGGCCTTGTTCGACAAGCTGGCCCAGCACGGGCCGCTGCTGGTCGTGGTGGACCAGCCGGCCACGATCGGGGCGTTGCCGGTCACGGTCGCCCGCGCGGTCGGCCATGAGGTGGCCTATCTGCCAGGTCTGGCGATGCGCCGCATCGCCGACCTCTACCCCGGCCGAGCGAAAACCGATGCCCGGGACGCGTTCATCATCGCCGACGCGGCCCGCTCGCTGCCGCATACGCTGCGGCCGGTCGACGTCGGCGACGAGGCGTTGGCCGAGCTGGAGGTGCTGGTCGGGTTCGATGACGACCTGGTCGGCGAAGCCACTCGCATCGCCAACCGGATCAGGGGCCTGCTCACCGGCATCCACCCGGCCCTTGAACACGCCATCGGACCGCGGATCAGTCATCCCGCGGTGCTGGAGATCCTCTCGCGTTGCGGCGGCCCGACCGGCATCGCCAAGGCCGAGCCGCCGCAAACTCACCGCGATCGCGAAAGTCCACGCCCCCGCATGAGCGACAAACTCGTCGAGGCGATCATGGTCGCCCTGGACGAGCAGACGGTCACCGTCCCGGGCACCGCAGCCGCGGACACGGTCTTGCCGCGGCTGGCTGACAGCCTTAAAACCGTGCTCCAGCAACGCAAAACCGTCGCTGATCAGGTTGAGAGGATACTTGATGCGCACCCTCTTGCCGGGGTCCTGACCTCGATGCCCGGCATCGGAGTCAGGACCGCAGCCCGCATCCTGCTCGAGGTCGGCGACGCCTCGAACTTCGCCAGCTCCGGCCATCTGGCGGCCTACGCGGGCATCGCTCCGGTCACCCGCAGCTCTGGATCCTCGATCAGAGGCGAGCATCCGGCTCGGACCGGCAACCGGAAGCTGAAACGGGCGTTCTTCCTGGCCGCGTTCGCGGCCTTGCACGACCCGACCAGCAGGACCTACTACGACCGCAAACGAGCCGAGGGCAAGAAGCACAACGCCGCCCTGATCTGCCTGGCCCGCCGCCGCTGCGACGTCCTCTACGCCATGCTCCGCAACGGCACCCACTACCGCCACCCCGAACCAGCTCCCGTCCCCGCTGCGGCTTGACAACCACATAGGGACACCCCCCCCGGTATCCAGCCTACGGGGGACCACCGACAGTTCGGCCGGCTTGAAAGCCGTGAAGGCCTCCTTCCCGGCTCTTATGGCCGGTAAGGGGGCCTTCACGGCTTTTGGCACTCGGTGAGGCGGCGGCGCAGGTGGGCGTGCGCGTCCCGGCCGTCGTCCTGCGCGCCCCGGCTGATGTCCTGAAGGGCACCCTCAGGGACATGAGATCCCTGAGGGTGCCCTTCACGGCTTTTGGCACTCGGCGAGGCGGCGGCGCAGGTGGGTGCGTTCTGGTTCGGTGCCCGCCAGGGCCAGGGCGTCGCGGTAGGCCGATGCCGCCTCCGGCAGGCGGCCCAGGCGGCTGAGCAGCTCCGCCCGCGCCGCCGGGAACGGGGCGTAGAACCGCAGGCGGGGTTCCTCGGTGAGGGCGTCGAGGAGGGCCAGGCCCGCGGCCGGGCCGTCGCGCATCGCCACCGCCACCGCGCGGTTCAGCTCGACCACCGGGGACGGCGCCAGGCCGCGCAGGACGTCGTAGAGCGCGACGATCTGCGGCCAGTCCGTGCCCGCCACGTCCGGCGCCTCGTCGTGCAGTGCCGCGATCGCCGCCTGGACGCCGTAGAGGCCGGGCGGGCCGCCGGTCAACGCCACCTCCACCAGCGAGGTGCCTTCCGAGATCAGTGCGTGGTCCCAGCGGCCGCGGTCCTGGTCGTCGAGCAGGACTACGTCGCCGTCGCCGCCGGTCCGGGCGTCGCGTCGTGCGTGGACCAGCAGCATCAGCGCGAGCAGGCCCGCGACCTCGCGCTCCGCCGGCAGCAGCCGGCGCAGGATCCGGCCCAGCCGGATCGCCTCCTCGGCCAGGTCGAGCCGCTGCAGGTCCGGGCCCGAACTGGCCGCGTACCCCTCGGTGAAGATCGAGTAGACGACCTGGAGCACACCCGGCAGCCGGCCGGGCAGCTCGGCGGCGTCCGGCACCCGGAACGGGATCCGGGCCGTGCGGATCCGGTTCTTCGCCCGCACGATCCGCTTGCCCATCGTCGCGCTGGGCACCAGGAACGCACGCGCCACCTCCGGCGTCGTCAGCCCGGCGAGGCAGCGCAGCGTCAGCGCCGTGCGGTCCTCCGCCGGCAACGCCGGGTGGGCGCAGGTGAAGAACAGCTGGAGCCGCTCGTCCGGCAGCTCGCCGCCGGGCGCCGGGGCGGGCGCCGCGCGGTCGGCCTCGACCTGCAGCACCGCGAGCCGGGCCGCGTAGGCCTGGTCGCGGCGCAGCCGGTCGACGGCCTTGCGCCGCGCCGTCGTCATCAGCCACGCGCCCGGCTTCGGCGGCACGCCGTCGACGGGCCAGCGCACCAGCGCCGCCTCGATCGCCTCCGACGTCACCTCTTCGGCCAGGTCGAGGTCACCGAACCGGCGGACGAGCGCGGCGAGCAGCAGCCCGCGCTCCTCCCGGAACACCGCCTCCAGCGTCAGCCGGGACTTCGCCCCGGGCCGGGGGCTCCGCCACCCGGAACCCCCGAAAGCATCGCTCGACGCGTCCGCCTGCTCCGGCACCTTCGTCAGTCCCCGTAGGACGCGAGCGGCCGGACGACGATCGACCCGCCGTCGCGGGCGCCGGGGCAGCGCGCCGCCCACTCGAGCGCGACGTCGAAGTCCGGCACGTCGACGACGAAGTAGCCGCCGAGCACCTCCCGCGACTCGGCGAACGGCCCGTCGGTGACGACGCGCTCGCCGCGCTCGTCGACGCGGACCGCGGCGGCGGTGGTGAAGTCGGCGAGCGAGTTCCCGTGGACGTGGACACCGGCGTCCTTCATGGACTTGTCGAACAGCATCCAGTCTTCGGGGGTGCTGCAGCCGGTGGGCGCGCCGTCGGCGTCGAGCGAAGCGTTGATCAGCATCAGGTACTTCACGGTGTTCCTCCGTCGTGTCGTGGCGTGGTTGCCGTACGCCACCACTACGAACGGCCCGCGGCGCCTTGGACACCCTCGCCGGAGATTCTGCCTCTCGTGCTCAAAATCCGCCGCGGTGCTCCTTCAGCCGCTTGATCCGGTCGATGTGGGCCGGGTGCCCGGCCAGCAGCCGGGCCCACAGCCGCCGCTCGTCGCCGCGGTGCAGCGCGATCCACTGCTTGAGCAGGGCGATCAGCTCCGGGCCGTAACCCAGCCGCGCCGCCATCCGGTCAGCGCGGTACTCGCCGAGCCGTTTCGACCAGGCGAGCACCGGGCCGAGCAGGGGCGCCAGCAGCAGCCACGGGTCGAGGAACGCGAGCGCCGTGAGGATCCCCAAGCTCAGCAGCACGGTGACGAGCACGGCGACCGCCCGCCCGAAGGCCGCGAACGCGCGTCCGACGTACGGCACGGCCAGGGCGAGCAGCCGGACCAGCCGGGTCAGGATCCGGGCCGGGAGCTCCAGCCACCAGATCAGCAGGGAGATCCGCGTGTGCCCGGCGAGGTGGTGGCCGAGCTCGTGCGCCAGGATCGCTTCGAGGCCGGCCCGCGGCAGGTCGAGCGCGGTCCGCGTCACCGCGACGGTCCGGCCGCCGGCGGCGAAGGCGTTCAGTTCGCGGGAGCGTTCGACCCACAACCGGTACCGGCCGCCATCGACGCCCGCGGCCGCGCACACCGCCTGCCAGCAGGGCGTCAGCCGGGCCAGCTCACGCGCGGTCGGCGAGCGCATCCCGAACATCAGCGGCAGCAGGAAGTGCTCGAACGCGGGCACGAAGGTGATCCCGCCGGCGACCACCCACCCGGCGGGCGCGACCCAGAAGTACGCGGGCCAGGCGAGCTTGCCGAGCAGGACCAGCACGAGCCCGCTGCTGGCGACGACGGGCACGGAAAGCACGACACTCACGACGGCGGACAGGTCCGGCCGTGTCCTGGATCGCTCGCCCTCGCCCACGTCCGCTCCCCCGTCCCGGCCGACCGCGAACCCACCTTGGCGTGCCGCCGGACGAAGCACAACGGCCGTCCGGCGGCGGGCGGAAATCGCCCGCCGCCGGGCACGGTGTCAGCCGGGGATGTCGTCGAACTCGGCGACCTGGCGCACCTCGACCTCGATCTCGGCCTCGAACAGCTCGACGTAGGACTTCGCGAACACGACGGCGTCCGCCAGGTCCTCGGCGTTGATCAGCGCGAACCCGCCGATGACCTCCTTGGCCTCGGCGAACGGGCCGTCCGTGACGCGGATCGCCGCGCCGCGCGGCTTGCGGACGAGCGCGCCCTTCTCCGACGGGAGGACGCCCTCCGCCGTGATCAGCCGGCCGTTCTCCGCCGACTCCTGGATGAACGCGCCCATCTTCTCGATGAACTCCGGGCTGGGGTTCCAGGCCTCGGGGACGCTCTCGTCGAGGCGGTGCATCATGAGGAAACGCATGGCTGACTCCCTGGTGTTCTCGGCCGTGGTCCGGTTCGCTCCCGGACGCGATGAGCGGCCTTCACCCCCGCGTCGATCGGCCGCTCGCGGCGTTCGACATTTCCCGGGAGGGTTTCCGCAGACTATCGTGTGACCTGAGTCACATTCATCGGTACACGGTTCGCGGCCGTGCTGACCAGGGCCAACCCGACCAGACCGGCCCCGAGACCGGCCACCACCCAGCCCACGCCGGGCACCGCGCCGGCGATCGCGACGCCCAGCGTGGTGCCGGTCTGCCGCCCGGTGGAGGCCAGCGAGGCGGCCACCCCGGCCATCGACCCCGGCATCCCGGCCATCGCCGTGGTCGTGATCGGCGGGTTGACGGTGCCGAGGAAGACGCCGAAGAGCAGCGAGACCGCGAGCACGGCGACCAGCGGGGTCGCCGGCCCGAACCACACCGACGCGGCGCCGCCCAGCGCGAGCGCGCTCCCGGCCACGACCAGCGGCAGCCGCGGCCCGCGCGTGCCGACCAGCCGGCCGGTGACCGGCGACAGCACCAGGACCAGCGCCCCGACCGGGAGCAGGCACAACCCGGCGTCCAGCGCCGACAGCCCGCGGACGTCCTGCAGGTACTGCGTCGTCACGAACAGGAACGCGCCGAAGCCGCACAGCGCGAAGACCGCCATCACGATCGCCGCGCTGAACGAGACGCTGCGGAACAGCCGCAGTTCGAGCAGCGGATCCGCGCGTCGCGGCTCGTAAACGAGGATCCCGGTGACGCCGAGCGCGGCCACGGCGAGCAGGCCGAGGACCACCGGTGACGACCAGCCGAGCCCCCGGGACCCGATGATCGCGGCGACGACGCTGCCGAGCACGAGCACCACCAGGACTTGCCCGACCGGGTCGAACCGGCGGGTGCGGGCGGCGCGGGACTCGGGCACGAACCGCGCGGTGGCCACGATCGCGGCGGCGACGATCGGGACGTTGACCCAGAAGACCGCGCGCCAGCCGAAGCCGTCGACGAGGAGGCCGCCGAGGATCGGCCCGAGCACCAGCGCCAGCCCGGACATGGCGCCGAAGACGCCGATGGCGCGGGCCCGCTCGGCCGGGGCGGGGTAGGCGGTGGCGACGATGGCCATCGCGACGGGGTTGAGCATCGTGCCGCCGGCCGCCTGCAACGCGCGTGCGGCGATCAGCCACCCGATGCCCGGCGCGAGCCCGCACAGCAGTGACCCGGCACCGAAGACGGCGAGCCCGGTCAGGAAGACCCGCTTGCGGCCGACGCGGTCGGCGGTGGACCCGGCGAGCACGAGGAACCCGGCCAGCACGAGCGTGTAGGCGTCGATCGTCCACTGCTGCCCGGCCGGGGAGGCGTGCAGGTCGCGGCGGATCGACGGGAGGGCGACGTTGACGACGGAGATGTCCATCACCACGACGACGATGCTGACGCAGCAGATCGCCAGCACGAGCCGGCGGTTGACGGTCGGAGCGTTCATGGGTTCCGACGCTAGGATTTAGAGTGTGCTCGAAGTCAAATCACCGCCCATCCCGGCGGCGGGGCTGTCGATCGCCGACGCCGCCCGCCGCACCGGGGTCAGCGCGCACACACTGCGCTACTACGAACGCGCCGGCCTCGTGGTCACCCGCGTCGACCGCACCGCCGGCGGCCGGCGCCGCTACCGCAAGCTGGACCTGGACTGGATCACGGTCTGCACCCGCCTGCGCGCCACCGGCATGCCCATCAAGACGATCCGCGAGTACGCCGAACTGGTGGCGGCCGGACGCGGCAACGAGCAGGACCGGCTGGCGCTGATGGAAGCCCACCGCGCCGAGGTGCTCGCGAAGCTGGCCGAGCTGCAGGAGAACCTGCAGCTGATCGACCACAAGATCGACGTCTACCGGGGCCGCCTGGAAGCCGGGGACGCGGACCGGTTGTGGGCGCCTAGGGGGTGAGCGTCCGGTCCACCAGCTCGAGCCCGAGGTCCGGCGTCACGCCATCAGGGTTCGTCAGGCGCAGGTCTCGGTACCAGGACTCCGGCGCCTCCGGGTGCGGGCCGACCACGCCGACGCGGCCTTTTCCGTACGGCGCAACCAAAGCGGCGATCTTGTCGTTCGTGTACCGGGCGAGCACCGTCGCCTGCGCACCGGACCGCAAGACGAAGTCCGGGCCGTCCTGGAAGTACATCCGACGGCGCTTTCCCTGCCAGTCCACCGGGATCACCGTGTCCCGGGTCGAGCGCACCTCGGCGCCCGACGTGCCGATGTACTGCTCGGTGTCGCCGGGCAGCAGGGTGAACCCCGGCGTCGCACCCGCCAGGTAACCGCCCAGGCAGAACCCGAGGTAACGCCCGCCGCCGCGGACGTAGCCGGTGATCACGTCGGCGTAGCGGCGCATCGCGCGCCAGCCGTCGTCGAGGGAACCGCCGCCCGGCTGGGCGTACACCGCCGCCGTCGCGAGCGCCGCGGCCGTCAGCGGGGTCTTCTCGTCCGGGCCGCAGAACTCGACGCGCATGCGCGTGCGCAGCAGGTCCGCGACGGCGTCCGAGCAGGCGCCGGTCGACGCCTTCCCGCGGTAGACCAGCGCCAGCGGCCGGGTGTCCGGCGTGGGCGCGCCGCACGCCGCGAGCAGCCCGGCCGCGACGGCGCCCGTCAGGACCAGCCGGCGGGAGACCGTCACGTCGCGACCCGCAACCGGGGCGCGGCCGCCACCCGCCGTTTCGCGCGGGTGGCCAACGCCGTGACCAGGGCTTCCAGCGGGCCCTTCCCGGCCGTCGCCCGCCAGGCCAGGCCCACCACGAGGACACCGGCGACCTGCAGCGCGTAGCCGACGCCGGAGGTGTAGACGTCGTAGTCGGAGTTCAGGAACATGATGTGCGCCGTGTAGAAGGTGAGCGTCATGCTCCCAGCCGCGGCCAGCGGCGCGAAGACGATCTTCGCCACCCGCAGGCGGCCGAGCAGGAGCAGCAGCCCGAGCAGGCCCATCGCCGCGCCCGTCGTGCCGATCAGGTCGGGCGCGGTGCCGGTGTGCGGCCCGTCGACCGCGAGCCACCAGGCGGTCGACGTCGGGGTGGTGCCGTCGCCGCCCAGGTTGAGCAGTTCGGTGGTCTCCGGCGCGGTCAGGACGCTGCCCGGCTGCGCGGCCCAGATCGCCGCCAGCCCGCCGAAGCGGTTCAGCAGCACCCACGACACCGCGGCGGCGCCGACGGCCATCGTGACCCCGGTGACCAGCAGTGTGACCGCCACTTTGACGCGGCTGAGCGTCAGCCGGCCGATCACGATCCCCGCGCACAGGTACGCCGTCCACGAGAGCGCCGGGTACTCCCCCGTCAGCGACAGCTCGGTCAGCAGCCGCACGGGATGCTCCGCGGCGTAAGCGAAACCGTTGTTCAGCAGGGTCGGCTCGGCCAGGTGCGGCTGCAGCAGGTGGGTCAGCGGCGGGACGCCGGCCACCACCGCCACGCCCACCCCGGCGACCGCCCAGCTCGGCAGGAGCACCAGCGGGATCGCGAGCAGGAACAGGATCGCGTAGTACGGCAGGATGACGACGGCGAGCTCGGCGTCGGTGTACCCGAGCGCGAGGCCGATCGCGCCGATCGCCAGCCCGCGCACGGCCAGCATCGCCGCGGTGGGCCCGAAATCCGCCCCCCGCACGCGACGGCGCCCGGTCATGAAGGCGATCCCGAGCCCGGCCAGCACGGCGAACGTCGCCGCCGCGCGGCCGCCGAAGATGGCGAACGACACCGACGGATGACCCGGTGAGCTTTCCTCGATCAGCGAGTGCACGGCCATCATGCCGAGCAGCGCGATCCCGCGGGTGGCGTCGACCGCCGTCAACCGGACCTTGGGCGCCGGGGCGGTCATCGGGCCATCACCGTGTCGACGAGGTCGAGCCCGAGGTCGTGGCCGTAGCGCAGCAGCGGCGGCCGCAGACCGCCGTCGGCGTACCAGTCGCGGGTGGCCTCCGGGTGCGGTCCGACGACGCCGACCCGCCCGGCGCCGAACGGCGCGACGAGCGCGGCGACCGTGCCGTTCGGGTAGGTGGCCAGCACGTCGGCGGAGTCGGGCTTCTCAAGCAGGAACACCGGGCCGTCCTGGAAGTAGAGCTTCCGCCGGTGGCCGCGCCAGCGGACCTTGACGACGGCGTCCTCGTCGTGGTCGACGGTCGCGTCCTCGGTGTCGATGTAGCGGTCGGTGTCGCCGGGCAGCAGGCCGAACCCCGGCGTCGCGCCGGCGAGGTAGCCGCCCAGGCAGAACCCGAGGTACCGCCCGCCGCCTTCGACGAACGCGCGGACGTCGTCGCGGTGACGGCGTAGTTTCCGGTACGCGCTCCCGAGCGTGCCGCCGCCGGGCTGGGCGTACAGCGCCGCACCGGCCAGGGCGGCCTCGCCGAGCTTGAACTTCTCGTCGGGACCGGTGAACCGGACGTCGAAGCCGTGCTTGCTCGACTTCAGCAGGTCGGCGACGGCTTCCGGGCAGCCCGGCAGCGAAGCGGGACCGCGGTAGACGAGGGCGAGCGGCCTCACGCCGTCCGCTCCGGGTTGTCGAGCGTCAACGCGGTGCACCGCACGCCGCCCCCGCCCTTGCGCAGCTGCGTCGTCTCGAGTTCGACGACGCTCAGCCCGCGCTCGCGCAGGGTCGCGGCCAGCTCCGGGACGCCGCTGGTCATCGTGACGGTGCTGCCGTCGCTGACGAGGTTCAGCGCGAACCGCTCGGCCTCGGCCTCGGTGACCTCGATGAGCGTGCCGCCCAGCTCCCGCAGCCGGGCCTGGCTCGGCTCGTCGAGCGCGGCCGGGCAGAACGCGAGGACGTCGGGTGTGACGACGGCGACCGCGAGGTCCAGGTCGTACCAGCGCGGCCCGGTCGTGCGCAGCGGCACGATGTCGTAGCCGAGCGCGTCGGCGACGACGTCGTGCGCGCGGCGGTCGGTGCGCTGCCCGTAGCCGGCCAGCAGCAGGTCGCCGTACGCCAGCGCGTCACCCTGCCCGCTGAACGCGTACGGGCTCTCGACGACTTCGAAACCCTTGGCGCGGAACCACTCCCGGTGGTACGGCGTCTCGTCGCGACGCTCCGGCGGCAGGTTCGCCAGCACGGCCCGGCCGCCGCGCGCGACGGCGGCGTTGGCCGTGTAGACCATGTCCGGGCACTCCGGCGCCGGGTCGAGGAACTCGACCTTGCGCCCGGCGGCCAGGTGTGCGGCCACGAGCGCGTCGTGCTCGGCCACGGCGGCCGCGACGTCCGGCTGGACCGCCGTGTCCATGTACGGGTTGATCTCGTAGTCGACGCGGAAGTGGTGGGCGCCCGACATCAGCAGTGCGGTGTTCACGCCGGAAGTCCTTTCAGCGTAAGGAGTTGCGCGGGGATGCCGCGCCAGGAGGTGCGCGAGCCGAGGTGCTCGCCCTTCATCAGCAGCGACAGCGACCCGAGGGAGACGCCGTCGCCGACGACCGCGTCGTAGAGCACGATCGCGCGGGTGCCCACGGTCGCGCCGTCGCCGACGGTCACGACGGACATCTTCATCACCCGGTCCTCGAACAGATGAGTCTGCAACGAAACCTCGGTGCCGATCGTGGCGTCGTCGCCGACGTGGACCAGGTCGAACTCGGTGAGGTAGGTCGTGCCGAGCCACGTCCGCCGCCCGATCCGGGCGCCGAACCAGCGCAGCAGCGGCGGCAGCATCGGCGTCCCGACGAGCATGCCGAGCCCGGCCGGGACGGCGGCCGACTCGTACAGGCCGGTGACGAACTCGCTGCGCCGCACGAACGGGCTCCACAGCGGCTCGACGCGCGCGGTGTACTCCCCGATGACGTTGCGCTTCGTCGCCGCGCAGAACCCGATCACGCCGAGCCCCGACGCCATCGCGACCAGCGGCGACACCAGGGCCGGCACCGGCAGGTCCCGGCCGAACGCGAGCCCGGACAACGTCAGCAGGAACAGGTAGAAGCTCAGCGCCAGCAGGGACGCGGGCAGCGTGGCGCGCGCGAACTCGATGGCGAGCCGCTGCCGGACCACGCGACGCGGCGGGCGGAACGTCTGCTCCTCCGGGAAGTCGCCGCTGTCCTGCCGCCGCGGCAGGTGCATCGCGGGCGAGCCGAGCCACGACGAGTCGCCCGGCACGTGCTGCCCCGGCGGCACCGTGCCGACGCCGACCAGGGAGCCGTCACCCAGCTCCGTCCCGGCCGGGACGACCGACGCGTTGCCGACGAACGCGCGCCGGCCGACGTCGGTGGTGAGGAACGCGACGCGGCCGCGGGCGAAGGTCGCCGCGCCGACGGTCGCCATGTCCGCGACGAAGCTTTCGCTGCCCAGGGTGAGCAGGTCCGGGTCGAGGTGCCCGGCGGTCGACACCTCGGCGCCGCGGCCGACCCGGGCGCCCAGCAGCCGCAGCCACGGGACGGTGTAGAGCGTGGCGTACAGCGAGTTCGTGAAGGTCAGGCTGAACTCGAGGAGCTTGTCCGCGACCCACTTGCGCACGCCGAGCCCGGACCGGACCGGGTGGACCCCGATCGGCGTCGCCGGCAGCACAAGACGTCGGCCGAGGGCGACGACCACGCAGACCGTCAGCACGAAGACCGGGCCGGCCAGCAGCGTGGCCACCACGCCGGCGAGCACGCCCCAGCCGAGCAGCGCCCACCACACCAGCGCCACGCTCGGCAGGATCAGGCAGATCGCGCCGACCTCGAGCGCGCCGAGCCCCAGCAGCGTCAGCAGGATCTGGTGGACGTGCCAGCCGCGCGCCACCGGCGGCTCGCCCAGCATGTCCTCGACGGCGGGGGAAAGCGCGTCGACGCGTTCCGGCGGCGAACCCGACCAGCGCTGGCCGTCGGGCACGGACTCGCCGCGCCCGAGCATCGACTGCTCGGCCAGCGCGGCGTCCGCCCCGACCGAGGAACCGGGCTCCAGCACGGCGTTCGCCCCGACGAACGCGCGGTCGCCGACGGTGATCTCGCCGACGGTGACCCAGCCGTCCTCGACCCGCCACGGCCGCAGCACGGCGCCGTAGCCGATGGCCGCGTCGTCGCCGATGCGCACGAGCGAAGGCAGCGAGACGGAGCTGGTGGCGATCACTGCGCGCTTGCCGACGCGCGCGCCGAGCAGCCGCAGGTACAGCGGCATCAGCCCGGACCCGCTCACCACCGGCAGCGGGCCGACGCTCAGCAGCAGGTCGAGCGTCCACAGCCGCAGGTAAGTCGGGCCCCACAGGCGGTAGCGGCCGGGCCGGATGCCCGCGGACAGCGGCCGGACCACCAGCAGCGGCACCAGCCAGCGGACGCCGAGGTAGCTGACCAGGATCGCGACCAGCAGCTGGGCGAGGACCGGGACCGAGACGTCGCCGTTGTTCCAGGTGTAGACGTAGGCGACCGGCAGCGTGATCACCAGCAGCAGCAGGTAGATCACCGCGGTCTGCGCCGCACCGGCGGCCGCGATCCGGCGCGCACCGTGCCGCAATGGCTCATACCGCGGCTCGCCGGCCGGCGCCGCCGCGGGTTTTCCGATGTGCGCGGCGAGATCCCGGACCTGCGGGTGGGCGTAGAGGTCGCGGACGGCGATGCCGGCGCCCGCGTCGTGCTCGCGCAGCCGGGACACGACCGTCGCGGCGAGCAGCGAATGACCGCCCAGGTCCGTGAAGAAGTCCGCGGTGACCGAAAGGTCCTCCGGCGCCATGGCGAACGCCTCGGCCCACACCCGCGCGAGCAGCTCCTCGGCGTCGCCCTCCGGCGCGACGACCGGGCCGTCCGTCGTCCGCTTGCGCCCCTCGGGCACGGGCAGCTCGCGGCGATCGACCTTGCCGCTCGGCATCATCGGCAGCTGCGGCAGCGTCACGAAGAAGCCCGGCACCATGTAGGCGGGCACCTGCTCGCGCAGGGTTTCCCGCAGCCGCCGGAACAGCTCGGTCTCGTCTCCGGCCGAAGCTTCGTCCGAAGTGGACACGACGTAGCCGACCAGCTCGGGCGCGCCGGGCGTCACCTCGACCATCGCCGCGGCGGCCGCGGCCACGTGCGCGTCGGCCAGCAGCACGCTCTCGATCTCGCCGAGGTCGACGCGGTGACCGCGGATCTTGACCTCGGCGTCGGCGCGGCCCAGGTACTCGATTTCCCCGTTGTCCCAGCGCTTTCCGAGGTCGCCGGTGCGGTAGACGCGCTCGCCGCGGTAGTCGAAGAACTTGTCCGCGGTCAGCTCCGGGCGCCCGACGTACCCCTTCGCGACGCCGGGGCCGCCGATGCAGATCTCGCCGACCTCGCCGTCCGGGACCGGGCGGCGGTCGTCGTCGAGCAGGACCACGGTGTAGGTCGGCACGGGCACGCCGATGGTGACCGGGCGGCCCGGGAGCAGCTCGCACCAGGTGGCGGTGACGGTGGCTTCGGTGGGGCCGTAGGTGTTGAGGATGCGACGCCCGGGTCCCGCCCAGCGGTCGACCAGCTGCCGCGGGCAGGCTTCCCCGCCGACGAGCAGGTTGCGCAGCAACGGAAGCTCGTGCGGGATGGTCGCCAGCAGCGTCGGCACGCAGTAGAGGACGGTGATCCGCCGCTCGGTGAGGAACTCGGCCAGCTCGGCGCCGAGCCGCCGGGAGTCCTCGGGCCCGGCCACGAGCGTCGCCCCGACCGCCCAGGTCGGCCAGATCTCCTCGATCGAGAAGTCGAAGGAGATCGTCATGCCCTGGTAGACGCGGTCGTCCGGGCGCACGTCGTAAAGATCCGGCACGACGTCGAGGAAGTTGCGGATGCTGCGCTGCGCGACCTCGACGCCCTTCGGCCGGCCGCTGGAGCCGGAGGTGTAGATGATGTACGCGCTCGGGTCCGGGTCGAGCAGGTCGTCTTCACGCAGGTCCGGCCGGTCGTCGCGGCCGCCGCCGGGCACGTCGGCGAGGTCGAGCACCGGGCAGGCGGCGTCCCCGGTGCGCCCGGCGAGCGTGGCCGTCGTCAGGAGCAGGTCGGCCCGGGAGTCCTCGGTGATGTAGGCGATCCGGTCCGCGGGCGAGGCCGGGTCGATCGGCACGAAGACCCCGCCGGCCTTGCCGATGCCGAGCAGGCAGACGTAGGTGTGCGCGCTGCGTTCGACGAGGATCGCGACCCGGGATCCGCGCCGGACGCCGGACGCACGCAGGTGGTGCGCGAGCCGGTTGGCCCGCCGGTCCAATTCCGCGTAACTCAGCGACTCGCCGCCGGTTTCGACGGCGATCGCGTCCGGAACGACGTCGGCGGTCCGTTCGAAAACGTGGTGCATCCGCCGGATCGGTTTCCGCACCCGCGTGGGCGTCTTGGTCCCGACCGCGAAATCGGACGTGAAGTCCGTGAACACCACCGAAGATCCTCCAAGTCCTGGTCTCACCCGAAAGGTGCGAACCACCTGCGACATTGGCGACGTACTGCGACATACGGCGCAGCCCGTTCACCCATTGGCGTGGCACCCATGTTTCATGGAGATCAACGGAGTTGGCAACTCACCAACAGTGACATATCCCACAGCGCTTCGACCAATCCGTGGTGAAGGGTGTTCATTTCGGCCGAAGTGCGCTATTCGTCCTCGCGGAATTCGCCGCCGGCCACCGGTCGTTCGCCCGCCATTCACCTGACGCCCGCCGCTCGCGAAATGACCGGGGACGTCCCGAAAACCCTTTTCACCCGCGCGGGGGAATAGCCGAAGATGGGCCCATGGACGTGTCGACGATCATCCGGAAGACGCTGCGTGTGCCGCGGAGCACCGCACCCGCCGGGGACGGTGCCGTCGTGGCCCGGCAGATGGACGCCGTCCTGGCCACCGCCGGGTACAAGGCCACGCGCGAGCTCCTGGAGCACGTCGCCGGCCTGGAACCGGGGGCGGCGACGGACCTGGCCGCCGACGTCGTCGGCGCCGCCCGCGCGCTGGTCGGCGACCACGTGCGGCACAACGCGTACTTCATCGACTTCCCGCGCGGCGTGCCGGACACCGTCGAGTTCTGGGTGAGCTGCCTGCGCTCGGCCTTCGTCCCGGACAAGAGGCGCAAGGCCACCGACAAGGAGCTGCTCGCGCTCCTCGGCGACGGTCTGGTCGGGCTGCTCGACCTGCCGCGCTACGGCCGCTACCAGCACACCTACGCCGAACTGCTGGCCGCCCACGACGAGCTGATCGCGTCCGTCAAGGACCGCGTCACCCTCCTGCGGCTCGGCGGCAGCCTCGAAGAGGAGACCCGCGCGCTGTACCGGACGCTGGCCGAGTCGGCCACGCCGCTGGGGGAGGCTGACCTGGGGCTGCTCGCCGACCTGGCCGACGGCTGCGGCGACGTCGAGCTCGCGGCCGTGCCGGTGCGGGAGAACCGCGCCGTGCTCAACGCCGCCCGGCTGACCGCGGGCCGGCCGCTGGTCGCCGTCGACACCGTGCTCGACGTGCTGCGCACCGCGTGCGCGGCCAGCGGTGGCGACGTCACCCTGGCCGAACCGACGCGGTTCCGCAGCTTCTCCCGCCGTGAACGGCGGGTCCTGCTCGCCGCGCTGGACCGCGTCGTCGCCGGCAACGAAGGCAAGCTCGGTGACGTCAACCGCTTCTCGCGCCGGTTCAAGCGCCTCGGCGAGTACCTGCACCCGCACGAGTACCCGCGGTTCCCGAACGCGCGTGACGTGTTCGCGGTCGCCCGCGGCGAGAAGACGGCGCAGTCGACGGCGGGCCGCGCGGAGGCGGCCTTCGCGGCCGACGACGTCGCCGGG
Source organism: Amycolatopsis sp. WQ 127309 (assembly GCF_023023025.1). Lineage (NCBI taxonomy): Bacteria > Bacillati > Actinomycetota > Actinomycetes > Pseudonocardiales > Pseudonocardiaceae > Amycolatopsis > Amycolatopsis sp. WQ 127309. Next base: position 4,894,015 of record NZ_CP095481.1, on the reverse strand, counting down.
GCCGCGGCGATCCTCACGGCCGCGCCGGGCATGCTGCTGCGCTCACTGGATCGGTTGCTGCGCAACGCTTCCGAGGCCGAGCAGGACGACGTCCTCGACGCGGCGGCGAAGGTCCTCGGCTCGGTGTCCGGGCGCGTGCTGTGCTCGGTGCGCGAGCACCTCGGCAACCGCGCCGAGCCGGACGCCGCCCGGGTGTTCACCACCCGCGGCCGCCGCGCGTGGGTCACCGAGGACACGCGGCCGCCGCTGCCCGGCGACGTCGTCGTCCGCGCCTGCGCGCTGATCGACGCCGAGCTGACCACCCGGCTCCCCCGCTACGGGCACCTGGTCGTCGACCCGGCCGTGCTGGACGTCGCGCTGCCGCTGTCGGGGAAGGCGAGCGAAGACGGCTTCGCCGTACTGCCGCGTGGTTCCCGCAGTCACGTCGACGGGGAGGTGCTGCGGTTCTTCACGCACTGGCGCCAGACCGGCCGCAGCACCGACTTCGACCTGTCCGCGCTGCTGCTGGACGCCGACTTCCACTACGCCGGGCACGTCTCGTGGACGAACCTCCGCGACGGCGGCGCGGTGTACTCCGGCGACGTGACCGACGCGCGGGACGGGGCGAGCGAGTTCATCGACATCCCGCGGGACTCGGTCTCCGCCGCGTACGTCGTGCCGCAGGTCAACGTCTACTACGGCGAAGGCTTCGACGAAGTCGCGGAGTCGGTGTTCGGCTGGATGACGGGCGATCGGGAGCAGGCCGGGGCGCCGTTCGAGGCCCGCACCGTGCGGACCCGCTCGGACATGCGCGGCGGCGGCCGCGTCGCGCTCCCGATCGTCTTCGCCCGCTGCCACGACGGATCGTGGACCGCGACGTGGCTGCACCTGTACCTGACCGGCTCGCCGAACTTCAACCGCGTCGAGGCCAACCAGGCCGGCACCGCCGGGCTGGTGCGCGGCATGCTGCGGCGCCGGTACCTGACCGTCGCGCACCTGGTCGGCCTGATGCGCGCGGCGGGCACGAAGGTCACCGAGTGGGAGCCCGGCGTCGAACTCGACGGCCCGGTCACGTTCCTCGGCGTGCACCAGCCCGACGGCCTGCCGGACGCGGCCGAGGTGATCACCCTGGACCGGCTAAACCGGTTGGTCCCGAGCTGAGCTGACCGCTAGCCTGGTCGTGCGAGGCCATGAGAGGACTTCCTTCTACTCCTTGTAATGGTTCTTAGTCCCCTCCCTCTCCTCGTAAAGGCAGTTCGATGGCCGAGATCCGTTCCACGACCGACGAGGATCTCGACGTCTTCCTCGAGACGCTCCACGCCGCGTTCGCGCGCTTCCGCGAGACCCCGGCCGAAGGCACCGGGTTCTGGTGGTCGGCGCTCGAAATGGACCGCGGCCTGCTCGCCGTCACGGCGGACGGGCGGCCGGTCGGCACCGCCGCCGCGCACTCCTTCGAACTCACGCTGCCCGGCGGCACCCTCGCGCCGGTCGCGGGCGTGACCGCCGTCGGCGTCGTCCCCACGCACCGGCGTCAAGGCGTGCTCACTGCGATGATGCGGCACCAGCTCGCCGAGGTGCGGGCCCGCGGGGAGTTCCTCTCGGTGCTGCTGTCGTCGGAAGCCGTGATCTACCGCCGGTTCGGCTACGGCCCGGCGACCTACACGGGCCGGCTGACGGTGCCGCGCCACCGGGCCACCTTCGCCGTCCCCCGGGCGGGCGAACCGGCCGCGACGGGCTCGATCGAGCTGCGGCAGCGTGCCGAATGCGGCGACCTCCTGGAAGAGATCTACGACCGCTACCGCCGCACGCAGCCGGGCGCGCTGTCCCGGCCGCACCACTGGTGGACGTCCGGCGCGGGCCAGCCCCCGGTTTCCCTGGCGCAGCGCCACATCGCCATCCACCGCGGCGCGGACGGCGTCCCGGACGGCTACGCCGCCTACTCCCTCAGCGAACCCACGACGTTGACGGCGGACGAGATCATCACCTCCGACGACGCCGTGTTCACGGCCCTGGCCCGGTTCCTGCTCGCCCATGACCTGGTCACCCAGGTGGTGCTGAAGCAGGTCCCGCCAGGACACCCGCTGCGCTGGCAGCTGACGGACTTCCGCGCCGCCGAGGCGAGCGACGAGGGCGACTGGCTCTGGGTGCGGCTACTGGACATCCCGCGCGCGCTGACCGCCCGAGGCTGGTTCACGGACGGCGAACTGGTCCTCGACGTCACCGACCCGTTCCGCACCGAGCAGGGCCGCTACCTGCTGAGCGTCAGGGCGGGAAAGGCAACGTGCGTCCGGACGGACCGAGAGCCGGACCTGTCCCTGGACGTGAGCGACCTGGGCTCGATCTACCTGGGCGGCACGGCCCCGAGCACGCTGGTAAGAGCCGGCCACATCCGAGCACACAACCCTTCGGCGGCAACCCTGGCCGACAACCTCTTCCGAGCCGAACGCGACCCGCACTGCCTGCAGTGGTTCTGACCGTCCACTATGGACGAGCCCGGCTGGGCACGTACCCCAGCCGCCGCTTCGGGATCAGCGTGCGGGCAGCCAGGGCGCCAGCAACGCCTCGAGGTCCGCGTCCGACAGGGCGCGCGGGCCGCCGTGGAACTCGTGCCAGCGCGAGGCGTCCCGTGCCGCGTGGAACTCGACCTCGAACGCGCGCATCAGCACGTACATGAAGCTCATCGAACTGAACTGCTCGCCCAGCAGGGTCCGGGCCGTGCGGGCGACCTCGGTCGCGCTGCGACCGGTGACGTCGGTGAGCATGAGCTCCTCGGCGGCCGGGTCGAACAGGCTCGGGGCAGACATCACAACAAACTCTCCATCACAGAACAGAACCGGAACTCAGCCTTCGGCCGCGAGCTGCCCGCAAGCAGCGGCGATCTCCTGGCCGCGCGTGTCACGCACCGTGCAGGCTACGCCGCCGGCGTTCACCAGCCGCACGAACTCCCGCTCCACCGGCTTCGGCGACGCGTCCCACTTCGAACCCGGCGTCGGGTTCAGCGGAATGACGTTCACGTGGACCAGCTGACCCAGGTGCTTGCGCAGCCGCTTCGCCAGCAGCTCCGCCCGCCACGGCTGGTCGTTGATGTCCCGGATCAACGCGTACTCGATCGACACCCGCCGACCCGACGTGTCCGCGTAATACCGAGCCGCCGTCAGCACCTCGTCGACCGACCAGCGCTCGTTCACCGGCACCAGCGTGTCCCGCAGTTCGTCGTCCGGCGTGTGCAGCGACACGGCGAGGCGGACCTGCATCTTCTCGTCAGCCAGCTTCCGGATCGCCGGCGCCAACCCCACCGTCGACACCGTCACCGAACGCTGACCGATCCCCAAACCACCCGGCGCAGGATCCGTGATCCGCCGGACCGCGGCCACCACACGCTTGTAGTTCGCGAGGGGCTCGCCCATGCCCATGAAGACGATGTTCGACAGCCGCCCGGGGCCGCCCGGCATCTTGCCGTCGCGCATGACCGCCGCGGCCGAGCGGACCTGGTCCACGATCTCCGCCGTCGACAGGTTGCGGTCGAGGCCGCCCTGGCCGGTCGCGCAGAAGGGGCACGCCATGCCGCAGCCGGCCTGGCTCGAAATGCACAGCGTGGCGCGGTCCGGGTAGCGCATCAGGACGCTCTCCAGCAGCGTGCCGTCGTGCGCTCGCCACAGCGTCTTGCGGGTCGCGCCGTCGTCGGCCGACAGCGCGCGGACCTCCGTCAGCAGCGTCGGCATCAGCTCTTCGACCAAGCGAGAGCGCGACGCCGCCGGGATGTCCGTCATCTCCGCCGGGTCGACCGTCAGGCGCGAGAAGTAGTGGTTCGACAGCTGCTTCGCGCGGAACGGCTTCTCCCCCAGCTCGGCTACCGCGGCGGCGCGGTCGGCCACCGAAAGGTCGGCGAGGTGGCGCGGCGGCAGGCCGCGCTTGGGGGCGTCGAAGACGAGCGGAAGGGCAGTCATAACTCCCCCAGTGTCCCACGCGGCATCCGGCGCCACCCAGGCCACCCGGACGGCTGTTCCCCAGGTCACGGCGGAGCGGAAACCGGCTGCGGTGACCGGCGGGTTCTGCCAGGCTCGCCGGGTGAAGATCCTGTTCGCGACCGCCCCCGGCTACGGGCTGACGCTGCCGCTCATCCCCCTGGTCTGGGCCGCGCGGGCCGCCGGGCACGAGGTCCTGCTCGCGACGTCCGCCGAGATGGTCGACGCCGGCGCGCGGGCCGGGCTGCCCGCCTTCGACGTCTTCCCGCAGCGGGACGTCTGGGACGACCTGATGGGCACGGTGGCGGGGAAGTCCGAGGACGAGTTCCCCGAGGAGTACCGGCTGGCCCGGCGGGCGGGCAACCCCTTCGGGTTGTTCACCGTGACCATGACCGAAGGCACGATCGAGGCCGGCCGGCTGTTCGGCGCCGACCTCGTCGTCCACACCTCCGACCACGCCGCCGGGATGCTCGCGGCCGTCGCACTCGGCGTGCCCGCGCTCGAGGTCGGCAACCGGATCTCGTGGTCGGTGCGCGACGCGGACTGGCGGGCGGAGCACCACGTCTTCGGCGAGGACGAGGTCAGCGACCTGATGCGGGCCAAGCTCGGGATCGGCGACGCGAAACCCGCCGTGCTCGCCAGGGTCGACCCGCGCGCGCCCAGCATGGGCGGGCTGGCCGCCGGCGCGGAGCACCCCGACGAGCGCGACGGCGTCCCGTGGTGGGGGATGCGGTTCGTGCCCTTCAACGGCGGCGCCGTCGTCCCGGACTGGGCGTTGCGCCGCCCGGACCGCCCGCGGATCGCCGTCACGCTCGGCACAGTGGTGCCGGCGATGTCCGGGGTCAGCAGCCTGGCCGTCGTCCTGGAGGGGCTCGGCGCCTTGGACGTCGAGGTCGTGCTCGCCGCCGGGACCGCGGACCTGACGGAGCTGGGCGAGCTGCCGCCGAACGTCCGCTCGGTCGGTTACCTCGCGCTGTCGGCGTTCCTGCCGTCCTGCTCGGCGATCGTGCACCACGGCGGGTCGGGCACCACGGCCGCGCCGTTGTCCTATGGCGTCCCGCAGCTCGTGCTGCCGTCGTTCGCGGACAACCCGCTCTCGGCGCAGCGCGTCGCCGACCGGGGCGTCGGCCTCAGCCACGACCCGGCCACCGTGGACGCCGCCACCGTGCGGGCGATGGTCGAGCGGTTGCTCACCGAAGACGGGTTCCGGACGGCGGCCCGGGAGGTCGCCGCGGAGATGGCGACGCAGCCCAGCCCGGCCGACGTCCTCGCCCGGGCGGTCGCCGCTCTGGGCTGACCCGGGTGGGTGAACACACCTGAACGCACCGCCCTAATCTGACCGGGATTCACAGCGAACCGGACGGGCCGTTCGTGAGTCCAAGGGCGGACGAAAGAGGTGAGCCCGTGCGGAGCCGTTCCTTCCGGCGCAGCGTCCTGGCCATTGTCGTGGGCGCAGTGGTGGTGCTGAGCGCCGCCGCCTGCACGACATCGACGGACGGCAGGCCCCAGCCGGTGCCGACCGTGACCGCGGCCCCCACAGGTGACCGGATCGACGTCGGGACCATGCACGTCACGCTGCCGGCGGGCGCGAAGTACACCGCGCACAGCCAGGACGGGCTGCTCGACGGCTGCATCACCGAAGGCACCGTCGTCTGCGAAGCGCGGCTCCTGGACCTGCGCGAAGCCACGTCGGACCCCAACGCGCCCCTCAACCTGCCGAGCGCGAAGCGGCCCTTCGGCTGGTACACCGGCACGGACGTGCCGACGTGCATCACCGCCGCGTCGCCGCCCGGGGAGGCCGCGACGGCCACCGGCAGCACCCTCGTCGAGTCCGGGTTCAAGCCGGTCGGGACCAAGAACGCCGAGTACGGCCGCTGGCAGGTCAGCTGCGAGGACGCCACGCAGAACAACGAGGTCCGCATGTGGTGGCTGCCGACGAGCAAGATCCTCGTCGTCGAGTACGGCGCCTTCGCCGGCTGGGACGCCAAGATGGACACCCTGCTGACGGGCGCCACCTTCTCTTAGCCCACGACGTCCAGCACCGCGCGGATGATCGCGTCGGTGTCGATGCCGTGGTAGCGGTAGACCTCCTCCAGCGACCCGGACTGGCCGAAGCCGGTGACGCCCAGCGTCGCCGCCGGCACGCGGTTGATCCCGGCGAGGAACGCCAGCGTGTGCGGGTGCCCGTCGAGGACCGTGACCAGCGGGCACGCCCGGGACGCCGGGAAGACCTGGTCGAGGATCCAGCTCTCGCCGCTCCCCTGCCCGGTCCGCGCGCGCGTCGCCTCGAACAGCAGGCCCGGGCTCGTCACGCAGACGACGTCCGCCTCGACGCCGACCTGCGCGAGCCGCTCGGCCGCCGCCAGGGTGTCGGGCACCAGCGCGCCCATCGCCGCGAGCGTGACCACCGGCGCTTCGGCCCGGCGCAGCAGGTACGCGCCCGCCACGACCTGGCGGCGACGGCGTTCGCGCGCGGCCGGGTCGGCCGGGACGCCGGCCAGCGTCTGGTCGACCGGCCGGGTCGAGAGCCGGAAGTAGGACGACGTGCCGCCCGGCTTGCCCAGCCGGCCCAGCGCGGCCAGCAGCGTCCACTCGGTGTCGATCGCGAACGCCGGTTCGTAGCTGACGCAGCCGGGCTGCTCGATGCCGATCGACGGCGTGGTGATCGACTGGTGCGCGCCGCCTTCGGGGGCGAGCGTGACGCCGGACGGCGTGCCGATCAGGATCGACTGGCCGCCCGCGTAGATGCCGAACGACCACGGCTCCAGCGCGCGTTCGACGAACGGGTCGTACATCACGCCGATCGGCAGCAGCGGCTCACCCCAGCGGCTCCAGGTGGCGCCCAGCTCGCCCAGCAGGCCGACCAGGTTCGTCTCGGCGATGCCCAGCTCGACGTGCTGGCCGGTGGGCTTCTCGCGCCAGTGCATGATCGTCTCGGGGTCGTCGTCGAACCAGTCGCGGCGCTCGATCGCCGACCAGACGCCGACCTTGTTGACCCAGCCGCCGAGGTTGGTCGTCGAGCTGACGTCCGGGCTGACCGTCACCACGCGCTTCGCCGCTTCGGGCGCTTCGCGCGTCAGGTCGAGCAGGACGCGGCCCAGCGCCGCCTGCGTCGTCGCGGTCCCGGACGGCGTGCGCCCGATGTCGACCGGCAGGTCCACCGGAGGCACGGCAGGGACGTCCGGACGGCGAAGGCGCGAAGCGACGTCGGCGCACAACGCGGCTTCGGATGTCCCGTCCGCGAAGCCCTGCCACGGCGCTGAAAGATCCGTGCCCAGCGAAGCAGCGAGCTCTTCCATCTGCTCGACGGTCAGCAGCGACGAGTGGTTCTGCGGGTGCCCCTGCGTCGGCAGGCCGCGGCCCTTGACGGTGTAGGCGAAGATCACTGTCGGCCGGCTGTCCGAGATGGACGCGAAGACCTCGTCGAGCGAGCCGAGGTCGTGGCCGCCCAGGTTGCGGATCGCGGCCAGCAGCGTCTCGTCGTCGAGCGACGCCACCAGCCCCGCCAGTGCCTGATCGCCCGCGGGCAGCCGGTCGCGCAGCTGAGCGGCGTCGCAGCGCAGCAGCCGCTGGTACTCCGGGTTCGGCATCGCGTCGATCCGCGCGCGCAGCTCGGCCCCGCCGGGCCGGGTGAACAGCTCTTCCAGCAGCCGGCCGTACTTGAGCGTCAGGACCTGCCAGCCGGCCGCGTCGAACATGCCCTGCAGCCGCCCGGCCGCGATGTTCGGCACCACGCGGTCGAGGGACTGGCGGTTGAGGTCGACGATCCAGACGATCTCGCCCAGCTCGGCCACCGCCGGGTCGAGGATCGCCTCCCAGATCGCGCCCTCGTCCAGCTCGGCGTCGCCGACCAGCGAGTACTGCCGTCCGGTGCCCGCGTCACGCCCGCGCGTCGTCAGGTAGCGGCGGGCCAGCGCGCCCCAGATCGGCGCGGTGGCGCCGATGCCGACCGAGCCGGTCGAGTAGTCCACCGGGTCGGGGTCCTTGGCGCGGCTGGGGTAGCTCTGCAGCCCGCCGAACTCGCGCAGCGTCGGCAGCCAGTCCTCGTCCAGCTCGCCGAGCAGGTAGTTGATCGCGTGGAGCACGGGCGACGCGTGCGGCTTGACCGAGACGCGGTCCTCGGGACGCAGGTGCCGGAACCACAGCGACGTCATGATCGAGACCAGCGACGCGCAGGACGCCTGGTGCCCGCCGACCTTGAGCCCGGACGGGTTGGGCCGCACCCGGTTGGCCTGGTGCACGATCGCGGTGGCGAGCCACAGCACCCGCCGTTCGATCGCGGCGAGCTCGGCCGAGCCGGTCGCCGGAGCGGTCGGGGAGGTCTGGGTCATCGTCGACACCTTTCGTGCAGGAAGCGTCACCAGGACAGCACTGGTGGACGCATCGCACAACCGATGCCGCGCGAGCTGCGCAGAATGCACTCCCCCGAGGGGGACTCACGCCTCCGGCTGGGCAGAATGCACGCGCTCCAGCAGCGGCTTCAGCCGGTACGGGACGAGCTCCCGCATGACGAGCGAGATGTTCGTCCGCTCGACACCCGGCGAGGCCAGGATGTGCCCGGCGATGCGGTAGAGGTCGTCCGCGTCGACGGCGACGACCTGCACCATCAGGTCGCTCGCCCCGGTCAGCCCGCAGACCTCGGTCACCTCGGGGATGCCGGCGAGGGCGTCGGCGATCGCGGCGAGGCGCCGCTGGTCGACCTGCGCGTTGACGAACGCGCGCAGCGGGTAGCCCAGCCGCGCCGGGTCGATGCGGCGCTCGAACGACTCGAGCACGCCGCGCTGTTCCAGCCGGGCGAGCCGGGCCTGCACCGTGTTGCGGGACAGGCCGAGGCGTTCGGCCAGCGCGACCGCCGTCGAGCGCGGGTCCGCGCCCAGGGCCAGCAGGAGCCGCGCGTCGATGTCGTCGATGGTGTCGGGCACGCCGCCGATCTTCGCAGGCCGTCGTGAGCGGTGTCACGACGAGGCAGTTGCCATCCGACTGTTTCCGATATATCGTGAACGTGTCGCAACAGTTCGAGAAAGGAACACCGACATGCGTAGGCAACGACACCCCTTCACCCAGGAACACCCCTTCGCCCGTGAACGCGGGCGCACTCCCTTCGGTGGCTTCGGCGACTTCCCCCCGGGCTTCGGTCCCGGTGGCGGACGCGGCCGGGGTCACGGTCCGGGCCGGCGAGGCCACGGCGGTCGTCGCAGCCGGCGCGGTGACGTCCGCGCCGCGATCCTGGCGCTGCTCGCCGAGCAGCCCCGGCACGGCTACGAGATCATCCGCGAAATCGGCGAACGCTCCGGCGGCTTCTGGCGGCCGAGCCCCGGCTCGGTCTACCCGACGCTGCAGCTGCTGGCCGACGAAGGCCTGGTCGTCAGCAAGGACGAGCACGGCAAGAAGCTGTTCGAGCTGACCGACGACGGCCGGACCGCCGCGGAGCAGCAGGACAGCACCCCGCCGTGGGAGCAGATCGCGCAGGACGTCGACCCGTCCGAGATCGGGCTGGCCAAGGCGGGCAAGAACCTGGCCGCCGCCGTCGTGCAGATCATGCGCGCGGGCTCCGAGAGCCAGCAGGCCCGCGCGGCCGAGGTGCTCAACGACGCCCGGCGCTCGCTCTACGGCATCCTCGGCGAGGACGAGGACGAATCCTCGGCTCCGTCCGAAGAGACCGCGGAGTGACCAGGCAGGACGAGGCCGGTGGGCTTGACCCGCGTGTGCACGCGGTAGCCCACCGGCAGCGTCAGGTCGGTCTCGCGATTCCCGTTACGCTGCAAGGACTTCGCGATCGCCTGTTCGGCGATCGGTTTGCTGAACTCGATCTTCAGCACGGCTTCGAGGTCCGCGGCGGTCGCGAAACGCCACTCGGTGGCGACCCGGCGGCACGCGAACCCGGCGCGGGCGAAGAACCGTTCGACCGCGACCGGGTCGTAACGCGGTAGGTCGGCACGCATCCAGCCGCCGTAGGGCTCACTGGTCGCGTCGAGGTCGACGATCAGCAGCACGCCACCCGGCCGCAGCACCCGCTCGGCCTCCGCCAGCCCGGGCTCGCACCCGGGCCCGAAGAAGTACGCGGTGCGCGCGTGCACGACGTCGACGCTCGCGCTGCGGACCGGCAGCCGCTGGGCCCGGCCCAGCCGGACATCCACGTTCGCCAGCTCCCGCACGCGCCCCAGCGCGTCCCGCACCAGCGGCTCGTGCGGCTCGATCCCCAGCACCGACCGCGCGTCGCGCGCGAACCGCGGCAGGTGGTAGCCGTCACCGCAGCCGACGTCCAGCACGTCCCGGCCGGCCCAATCGTACTCCTCCCGCAGCACGCGCCAGATCTCGCCCCCGCTGTCCTGCGCCCGGTTCTCCAGCTCGTAGTCGGCCTGGTAGTACCAGATGTTCGGACTCGGCACGACCTCCGCGCGCCGGGACGACCACCGCACCGCTGCTCCTTCCGGGGCCCGCTCCGCCGACAGTGATTCTTCCGGCGCGGATTCTTGCCGGAAACCTTACGGATCACGCCTAGAATTCGGTGGTCTCGGGAGGAGCACTCATGACGATCGGCCCGCCCAGTACCCCGTCCCCGGTTCCGGCCGGAATTCCGTGCTGGATCGAGCTCGCCTGCCGGGAGCAGGCCGTCGTGGAGAGATTCTACGGCGACCTCTTCGGCTGGATGTACGCCACTCAACGCGATCCCGCGACGTCCGACGGACGTTATGCGATCGCGACGCTGAACGAGCTCCCGGTCGGCGGGCTCTACCGCGCCGCCCAAGGTGCGCCACTGGGCTGGATGCCGCACATCTCCGTGCCGCACACGGCGAGTGCGGCCGAATGGGTGGAGCACCTCGGCGGGCGACTGACGCTCGGCCCGATGCCGATCCCGCAGCGGGGAACGATCCTGCACGCCTACGACGCGTGCGGCGCGCCGGTGGTGTTCTGGGAGGTCCCGCCGGACTGGGAGTTCGTCACCGGGATCCCCAACACCTTCAGCGGCGCCGACCTCAACACCCACGACGGCGTCGCGGCGGATCACTTCTACACCAAGCTGTTCAACTACTCGAGCCACCAGATCGGCGACGGCGAGTCGCTCGACTACGCCGAATGGCTCATCGAGCACCAGCCGGTGCTGTACCGCTACGTGATGGGTTCGGAGTACAGCCTCGACACCCCGCCGCACTGGCTCGTGTACTTCGACATCGACCCGGCGCGCGGTGTGGACGCCGTCGCGGGCGAGGCGCTCATGCACGGCGGCACCGTCGTGATCCAGCCGTACGACACCCCGTTCGGCCGGATGGCGATCCTCGCCGACCCGGAGGGCGCGGTGTTCGCCGTGATCGACCACTCGCGCATCGCCGAAGGCTGGGGCCGCGCCGAGGTCGACGACCCCTACGACGACTGACGCCCGAGCAGCGCCAGCACCACCACCAGCGCGTAGCCGCCCGCCACCAGCCACATCCCGGTGGCGGGCAGCAACGCGCCGACGAGCGCGACCCCGATCGCGCCGCCGGTCTGCCGGGACGCGTTGAGCACCCCGGCGGCGAGACCTGCCTTGTCCGGCAAGGAGTTCATCGCCAGCGACGTCATCGCGGGCATCGCCAGCGAGCAGCAGCCGAAGACCACCGAGACCAGCACGAACGCCACGAGCGACCGGTCCGCGGGCAGCAGCGCGAAGCCGGCCGAGCCGGCGAACCCGGCCAGCGCACCCGCGATCATCGGGACGCGCGCGCCGAAGCGCCCGGTGAGGCGGCCGCTGAAGAACGCGTTGAGCCCCACCGCCATCGTCAGCGGCACCAGTGCGAGACCGGCGGCGAGCGCACCCAGTGACCAGGCGCGTTGCAGGTACAGCGCGAGCGAGAACAGGGTGCCGTAGAGGCAGAAGTTGAACAGGCCGCCGATGCCGGTCGCCACCGCGAAGTTCCGGATCCGCAGGACGCCCAGCGGCAGCACGGGATCCGGCACCCGCCGTTCGACGGTCACGAACACCGCGCCGGCCACCACGCCCCCGGCCAGCAACGTGAGCGTCAGCGGGGCGAGCCAGCCCGCGTGACCCGACTCGATGAACCCCGCGACGAGGCAGGCGAGCGAGGCCGTGCCGGTCAGCTGCCCGGCCAGGTCCAGCCGGGTCGACGCGTGCCGCGGCGGTTCGGCGACGGCGCGGCGCGTCAGGACGATCGCGACGATCCCGACCGGCACGTTCACCGCGAACACCAGCCGCCAGTCGGCCAGGCCCACGGCCAGCCCGCCGAGCACCGGCCCGGCGGCGAGACCGGCCCCGCTCATCCCGCCCCACACACCGAGCGCGCGGGCCCGCTCCCGCGGGTCCGGGAACTGGTGGACGATCAGCGCCAGCGACGACGGCAGCAGCGCGGCGGCGCCCGCACCCTGCACCGCCCGCGCGGCGATGAGCCAGGCGGCCGAGCCCGCGAGCGCGCAGGCGATGCTCGCGAGCACGAAGACCGCGACGCCGACCTCGAAGACGCGACGCGAACCCCACCGGTCGCCGGCGGCGCCCCAGGTGAGCAGGAACGCGGCGAGCGTCACGGTGTAGGCGTCGACCACCCACTGCAGCGCGGCGGTCGACGGCTCGCCGAAGTCGGCGCCGATCGCCGGGAGCGCGAGGTTCACGATGGTCGCGTCGAGGGTGATCATCAGGAAGCCCAGACAGACGGCGGTGAGCGCGAGCTTGGCCGGGGCGCGGGTTTCGGCGGGCATGCCCCGAGTCAAACCCCTGGACGCTTCGGTGGTCCACGAACCATCGCCTACGTCTGGTAGGCGGAACCTCTTACCGCAGGTCTACCGTGCCGTCATGGAACTACGGCAGCTCCGGTACTTCCTGGCGGTCGCGGAGGAACTGCACTTCGGACGGGCGGCCGAGCGGCTGCACATCGCGAGCCCGTCGCTGTCACAGCAGATCAAGAAGCTCGAACGGGACCTGGGCGCGGCGCTGTTCGTCCGCGACCGGCGGCACGTCGAGCTGACCCGGGCCGGGGCCGCGCTGGTCGGCGACGCGCGGCAGATCCTGGAGCTGGCCGACGCCGCTGCGCGCCGGGTTCGCGGCACCGCGCGGACGAAGCTCCGCCTCGGGCACGTGAGCTGGCTGCCGGCCGAGCTGACGCGGCTGCTCGGCGACGTCGTCCGGCTGGACGAGTGGGTGCTGCCGTCGCACACCCAGGTCGTCCGGGTCGCCGAAGGCACCCTGGATCTCGCGCTGGCCTGGGTGGACACCGGGCGGCTTTCTTCCCTCGGCCTCGTGGCGCACCTGGTGCGGATCGAGACGCTGCCCGCGATCGTGCCCGGTGATCAGCCTGCGGCCCGGTTGGACACGGTGCCCGCGCCGTCGGTGTCGGTGCTGGTCGACTCGGACCAGTCGTCGTGGCTGGCGTGGAACGAGTTCGCGCTGGACTACGCGGCGGCGAGCGGCGCCCGGGTCGTCCACATCGACGACGGCGGCGTTACCGGCCAGGCGTTCTTCGACCACGTGACACGGCTGCGGGTACCGGTGCTGCAGTCACCGAAGCGGCACACGGCGCCGTTCCCGCCGAGCCTGGTGCGGCGCCCGATCGGCGCTCCGGGCCCGGGCTGGACGTGGTCGCTGGTGCACCGGCGCGACGACGACCGGCCGGAGGTCGCGCAGGTCGTCGAGCGGGTACTGGGCCTGCGGGCGACGATGCGCTGGGACGAGCCGGGCGCCTGGTTACCGGCGACCGACCCGCACCGCGCGTCAGCCCAGCGGCACGAACGCCGAGAGCAGCAGCCAGGACACCACGGCTGAGGGCAGCAGCGAGTCGAGGCGGTCCATGATCCCGCCGTGCCCGGGCAGCAGCGTGCCCATGTCCTTGACGCCCAGGTCGCGCTTGATCAGCGACTCGACGAGGTCGCCGAGGGTAGCAGTGAGCACGATCGCGACGCCGAAGATCACGCCCTGCCAGACGTGGCCGTCGAGCAGCAGGCTGAGCGTCAGCGCTCCGGCCACGACGCCACCGACCACCGACCCCGCGAAGCCTTCCCAGGTCTTCTTCGGGCTGATGCTGGGCGCCATCGGGTGCTTCCCGCCGAGAACGCCGGCGATGTACCCACCGGTGTCCGAGGCGACAACGCCGATCAGGAAGGTGAGAACGCGCCCGACGCCGTCCGACGGCGGCACGAGCATCGCCGCGAACGCGCCGAACAGCGGCAGGTAGGCCGCGGCGAACGCCGACGCGCTGATGTCGCGCAGGTAGCCCTTCGCACCGCCGGGCAGCCGCCAGAGCAGACAGGCGAGCACGGTGAGGACGAACGCCGTCAGCGCGCCTTCCCGGCCGAACGGCCAGGCCAGCCAGATCATCGCCTGCCCGCCGACCAGCACCGGGATCACGGCGATCCGGGTGTCGGCGACCCGGCGCAGCACGCCGGCGAACTCGAAGGTGCCGACCGCGATGGCGACCGCGATGATCCCGATGAAGATGAAGCGCACGGTGAGCAGGGAAACGATGATCGCGGCCCCGAGCAGCAACCCGACACCGATGGCCGCGGGCAGGTTACGCCCGGCCTTGGAGCCCTTCTTGGCTTCAGGCGCCACAGCACCCTCAGCCGACGCCGTCGCCTCAGTCGCCTGAGCCGACGCGTCGGTCTCGGTCACCTCAGCCTCGGCAGCGCCGCTCGGCTGCGCCGAAGCCGGCGCAGCAGCACCGTTCGTCCGGGCGGAGCCTCGGGAGGTAGCAGCGGCCGGTCGCGCCGATGCCGACCCGGCCCCGGTCGGTTCAGCCGATTCCGGCGAAGCAGCCTCGGTCGGCTGAGCCGATCCCGACGAAGTGACCTCGGTCGGCACAGCAGCACCATTCGGCCGGGCCGATCCCGGCGTGGCCGCGTCGGCCGGCCGGGTCGATGCCGGCTCGCCGGATGTGGCCGGTTCCGGCGTCCCGGGACCGGCCGCCGGTTCTTCGCCGGTGGCGTCCACCCGGTCTTCGCGTTCCTCGCTCACCTGTGCCATCAGACCTCGAGCAGCTCGGCTTCCTTGTGCTTGACCAGCTCGTCGACCTTGTGCGAGTACGTGTCGGTGAGGTTCTGCAGTTCCTTCTCCGCGCGCACGACCTCGTCTTCGCCCGCTTCGCCGTCCTTGCCGATGCGGTCGAGCTCTTCCTTGGCCTTGCGGCGGATGCTGCGGATGGTCACCCGCGCGTCCTCGCCCTTGCCCTTGGCGACCTTCACCATCTCCTTGCGCCGCTCCTCGGTGAGCTGCGGGATGACGATGCGGATGACCTGGCCGTCGTTGCTCGGGTTGACCCCGAGGTCGGACTCGCGGATGGCCTTCTCGATGGCGTTGAGCTGGGTCTGGTCGTAGGGCTTGATCAGCGCCATCCGGGCTTCCGGCACGTTCACGCTGGCCAGCTGGTTCAGCGGGGTCGGCGCACCGTAGTACTCGACCACGATGCGCGAGAACATCGACGAGGTGGCCCGGCCGGTGCGCACCGACGTCAGGTCGTCCTTCGCGACGGACACCGCTTTTTCCATCTTCTCCTCGGCATCGAGGAGGGTCTCGTCGATCACGGCTACTCCCGTTGTTGTGATGGTGTGGCGCCTGGCTGATCCCAGCAGGTCTAGGCAGGTACCCCGTCGGCGGGGGTACAGACCAGGGTCCCAATTCTTTCACCACTCACCGCGCGGGCGATGTTCCCCTCGGTGAGCAGGTTGAACACGATGATCGGCATGTTGTTGTCCATGCAGAGGCTGAACGCCGTCGCGTCGGCGACCTTGAGGTCCCGCTCCAGCACCTCGCGGTGGGTGATCTCGCGGAACATCTCGGCGGTCGGGTCGCTCTTCGGGTCCGCGGTGTAGACGCCGTCGACGGCCTTCGCCATCAGCACGGCCTCGCAGCCCAGCTCGAGCGCCCGCTGCGCGGCCGCGGTGTCGGTGGAGAAATACGGCATGCCGACCCCGGCGCCGAAGATCACGACGCGGCCCTTCTCCAGGTGCCGCTCGGCGCGGCGCGGGATGTACGGCTCGGCGACCTGGCCCATCGTGATCGCGGTCTGCACCCGGGTGGGCAGGCCCTCCTTCTCCAGGAAGTCCTGCAGCGCCAGGCAGTTCATCACGGTGCCCAGCATCGCCATGTAGTCGGCGCGGTCGCGGTCCATGCCGCGCTGCGACAGCTCGGCGCCGCGGAAGTAGTTGCCGCCGCCGATCACGACGGCGACCTGGACGCCGGTGCGGGCGACGTCGGCGATCTGCTGCGCGACCGAGTGGACGACATCCGGATCGACGCCGATCGAACCGCCACCGAACATCTCGCCGCCCAGCTTCAGCAGCACCCGGCGGTAGCCACCTTCGACCCGGTCACCCATCTATGTCGCCTCCTAGGCGCTTCGACCTTCGAAAAATCTTCTTCTGGACCCGGCAGTGCCCCGTCCCCGATGGACGGAGACGGGGCACTGGGGGTGAAACCTACGCCCGGACCTGACCTCAGGCCTGGCCGACCTCGAAACGGGCGAACTTCGTGATCGTCACGCCCGCCGCGTCGAGCAGAGCCTTGACGGTCTTCTTGTTGTCCTTGACCGACGGCTGCTCGAGCAGCACGTTGTCCTTGTAGTACGCGTTGACCTTGCCTTCGACGATCTTCGCCATCGCCTGCTCCGGCTTGCCCTCTTCACGGGCGGTCTTCTCCGCGATGGAGCGCTCGTTCTCGACGATCTCGGCGGGCACCTCGTCGCGGGTCAGGTACTTCGCGCGCAGCGCGGCGACCTGCATGGCGGCGGCGCGGGCGGCCTCGGTGTCGTCACCGGTGAACTCGACGAGCACGCCGACGGCCGGCGGCAGGTCCGAGCCGCGGCGGTGCAGGTAGCTCGTGGTCTGGCCCTCGAAGGACACGACGCGGCGCAGCTCGAGCTTCTCGCCGATGCGGGCGGACAGCTCCTGCACGACCTCGTTGACCGTCTTGCCGTCCAGCTCGGCGCCCTTGAGGGCGTCCACGTCGCTGGACTTGAGGGTCTTCGCGACCTCGACGATCTTCGCGGCGAGCGCCTGGAACTCGGCGTTCTTCGCGACGAAGTCGGTCTCGGAGTCGAGCTCGATCAGGACGCCGCCGGCGCCGGCGACGAGGCCTTCGGCGGTGGCGCGCTCGGCGCGCTTGCCGACGTCCTTGGCGCCCTTGATGCGGAGGAACTCGACGGCCTTGTCGAAGTCGCCGTCGTTCTCCTCCATCGCCTTCTTGCAGTCCATGAAGCCGGCGCCGGTCATCTCGCGCAGGCGCTTCACGTCAGCGGCGGTGTAGTTCGCCATTCTGCTAAATCCGTCCTTTTCAGGTACGTGAAATCCTTGGGGGGAGCGACATCCGTGCGGCCGGGCCGGGATCCGGCCCGGCCGCACGGACAGCGGTGGATCAGGAGGAGGCGGTCGCCTGCTCGGCCTCGGCGGGGGCCTCGGCCGGCGTCTCGACCGGAGCGTCGACGGCCGCGGCCGCCTCGGTCGCGTCGGCGGCGGCGGTCTCGGAGCCGGCGAGCAGCTCCTTCTCCCACTCGGCCAGCGGCTCGTCGGTGGCGACACCCGGCTCCGGCTTGGAGTCGGCCGAAGCACCGTTGCGGCTGGAGCGCTGCATCAGACCGGCGGCCGCGGCCTCGGCGACGACCTTGGTCAGCAGCGCGGCCGACCGGATGGCGTCGTCGTTGCCCGGGATCGGGTAGTCGACCTCGTCCGGGTCGCAGTTGGTGTCCAGGATCGCGACGACCGGGATGTTCAGCTTGCGAGCCTCGCCGACGGCGATGTGCTCCTTCTTCGTGTCGACGATCCACACGATGCTCGGCACCTTGGCCATGTCGCGGATACCGCCGAGGGTCTTCTCGAGCTTGTCCTTCTCGCGGGTCAGCGTCAGGATCTCGCGCTTGGTGAGACCCTCGAAGCCGCCGGTCTGCTCCCGCGACTCGAGCTCCTTCAGGCGGAGGAGACGCTTGTGCACGGTCTGGAAGTTGGTCAGCATGCCGCCGAGCCAGCGCTGGTTCACGTAGGGCATGCCCACGCGCAGGGCTTCGGCCGCGATGGCTTCCTGAGCCTGCTTCTTCGTGCCGACGAACATGATCGTGCCGCCGTGCGCGACGGTTTCCTTGATGAACTCGTACGCACGGTCGATGTAGGTCAGCGTCTGCTGCAGGTCGATGATGTAGATGCCGTTGCGCTCGGTGAAGATGTAGCGCTTCATCTTCGGGTTCCACCGACGGGTCTGGTGCCCGAAGTGGACGCCGCTGTCGAGCAGCTGCTTCATGGTGACGACGGCCATTGCCGGAATCGACCTCTTCTGTGTCGTGCGCGCCGGAGCCCTTGAGGACCCTGCCGCGCTACTCGGTTTTGTCGCTCGCGGCCGGGAGGCCGCTCGCCCTGGTGCCCGTGCCGGTGTCCGGACCCTGAGGCGAAGGACCACAGGGACCGCCGAACACCGTGCGACTCGCCCCGGCCGGTGATCCACTGGCGGGGGAACGCGCACGTGCACGCGAAGTCAGTCCGCTCACACGGACCGCGGAAAAGATTCTACCCCCTGCCACCAGCCCCTCCCCCACCGGCGGCCACCGCCGGGCCGGGTTGTCCACAACGGGGTGAGTTGTCCACAGATCCGGGCATCGGACCCCAAGAGGTTCGAAGGTGCCGCAGGCTGGACGGGTGGAGTCGATCAAGGGGTTCAAAGGTGGGGTGCCGGGTCGTGGCAAGGGGCTGATTGCCCTGGTCACGGCCGCTTTCGCGGGCGTTGTGGTGCTGGTGGCTTGGTCGTTGGGCCCGCCCGTCGCCGGGCCGACGGCGGCCAGGGCGCCTTCGGCAGGCGTCGCGGCGCTCACCAGGGCGAGCGGCTCCGGCATCGCGGACGCTGCGGCGCTCGCAGCGACGAGCAGCCCCAGCGCCCGCGATGCTGCGGCGCTCGCGGCGGGTGCGCTCAGCCGCCGCCCCGCAGCTGCTGCGGAGCTTGGAAGGACGAGCAGCTCGGGCATCGTGGATGCCGCGGCGCTCGCAGCAGGCATGCCCAGTCGTCGCCCCGCAGACGCAGCGGCACCCGAAGCAGCGAACAGCCCCGGCGTCGCAGACGCCGCGACGCTCGCAGCGGCGACCCGCCTTCAGGCCGCGGACACCGCGGCACTTGCAGGCGCTGCGACGCTCGCAGCGGCGACCCGCCTGCAGCTCGCGGACACCGCGGCACTCGCAGGCGCGACCGGACCCGGCTTCGCGGACGCCGCGGAGACTGCGAGGGCGACCGGCTCTGCCTTCTCGGGCGCTGCAGCCACCGTGCCCTGGGCAACCAGCCCACCTGTCGCCGATGCCATAGCGCTCGCAGCGGGCGTACCCGGCCCGCGCTACCAGAGCGCGCCGGCCAGCACCCTGAGGCCGGTCGATCCGGCTTCGGCCGGGCCGTGGGTAACCGCGCAGGGAGCACCCGCACCGGGCGCCGCCGGATCGGCCGGACTGGCACGTGCTGCACCGGTCCTCGCGGATCGGGATGGCATCTGGGCATGGTCTCCAGGTGCAGCGTCCTGGGCTGCCGTGCGCGAGTCACCCGAACCGGTTGACCCGCCGTCGCCCGGTGCCGGATGGGGTCTCCCCGCGGTGGCTGATGCGTGGGCTGTGCCTCAGCCGCGGCTTTCCTGGCCTCTCTCACCCGATCCGGTGGTTACCAAGTACTTCGACGCGCCGGAAACGCCCTACGGGCCCGGGCACCGCGGGGTCGACCTGGCCGCCGTGCCCGGGCAGGAGGTTCTGGCGGCCGATGCGGGGGTGGTCGTGTTCGCCGGGCTCGTGGCCGGGCGGCCGGTGATCTCCGTGGACCACGACGGTGGGCTGCGCACCACCTATGAGCCCATCGCGCCGAAGGTGGCCGCCGGTGAGCAGGTGTTTCGCGGTCAGGTTCTCGGCACCGTCCTCGCCGGGCACCCCGGCTGCGCGGTCGCCGCATGTCTGCACTGGGGTGTGCGGCGGGGTGAGGAGTACGTCGATCCACTGTCCCTGACCGGTGAGGTGGGCGCTTACCGGCTCAAGCCGTGGGGCGGTGAACCGTGATCAGCTGCCGGTCTGCTCGACCAGCTTGGCGCGCAGCCGCATGACGGCGCGGGTGTGCAGCTGGCTGACCCGCGACTCGGTGACGCCGAGGACCTTCCCGATCTCCGCGAGGGTCAGGCTCTCGAAGTAGTAGAGGCTGACCACGATCTTGTCGCGCTCGGACAGCTGCCCGATCGCCTGCGCAAGCTGGCGGCGGTTGTCCTGGTCGACCAGGACCGCGACCGGGTCGACCGCGTCGTCGTCGGGGATCGTGTCGACCAGGGAGCCGCTGTCCTTGCCCGCGGCCACCAGGTCCTCCAGCGCGACGACGCTGGTGAGCTGCAGCTGGCCGTAGAAGTCGCGCAGGTCGTCGAGGCCGATGCCGAGCTCGACGGCCAGCTCGGCGTCGGTCGGGGTGCGATGCAGGCGGGCGCCCAGGCGCTCCATCGCGCGCTCGGCTTCCTTCGCCTTGCTGCGGACCGCGCGTGGGACCCAGTCCTGCGAACGCAGGTCGTCGAGGATCGCGCCGCGGATGCGCTGCATCGCGTAGGTCTCGAAGCGCAGGCCGCGTTCGGGGTCGAACTTCTCGATCGCGTCGACGAGCCCGAAGATGCCGGACTGCACGAGGTCCCCGACGTCGACGTGGGTGGGCAGGCCGGTGCCGACCCGGCCGGCGACGTACTTGACCAGCGGGGCGTAGTGCAGCACGAGCCGATCGCGCGACGCCTGGTCCGGGCTGTCGGCGAACTGCTGCCACAGCGCCGCGATACCGGCGTCGACGTCGTAGGCGGCCCGAGATTCCGCGGGCACGGCGGCGGCACCGCGAGTGTTCACTCCGGTGGCGTCGGTGACGTGCGGTCCTGCGGTCATTGCACCGTCGTTCTCGGCATGCGGCTCAGTGTCGTCTCCGTGCTCGTGCGGATGCGCGTGCGCCGCCAGGCCCGCTGGTGACGACCCCGGCGAGGCTCCCCGGGGCACTTCACGCCCTGGGATGCGCTCGGTCATGGATCGCTTTCAACCGGTCGACGGTCACATGAGTGTAGAGCTGCGTCGTGACAAGCGTAGCGTGACCAAGCAGTTCCTGAACGCTCCTGAGATCGGCGCCCCCTTCCAGCAGATGCGTCGCCGCCGAATGGCGCAGGCCGTGCGGGCCCATGTCCTGCGCTCCGGGCACCGCCGTGACGGCGTCGTGGACCACGCGGCGCACCGCCCGCGGGTCGAGGCGTTTCCCCCGGACACCGAGGAAGAGCGCGGGCTCGACGCTCCCACCGGCACTTTCGCCGACGATCTTCGGACGGCCCTCCTCGATCCAGTCGCCCAGCGCCCCGGCCGCGGGAACGCCGAACGGGACCACCCGCTCCTTGCTGCCCTTGCCGAGCACGGTCACGACACGCCGGGAGAAATCCGCGCCGCCGAGGTCCAAGCCGCACAACTCGGACACCCGGATGCCCGTGGCGTAGAGCAGTTCGACGATCGCGCGATCACGCAGGGCGATCGGATCACGTTCCGCCGCGCCGGCCGCCGAGGCCCGCATGACCTCCCCCGCCTGAGCGGCCCGCAGCACCCCCGGCAGGGTGCGGTGCGCCCGCGGGGCGGCGAGCCGGCCTCCGGGGTCGGTGGCGAGGACCTCGGTGCGGTGCGCCCAAGCGGTGAACGTCCGGGCCGAGGCCGCCCGCCGGGCGAGCGTCGTGCGGCTGGCCCCACCGGTCTGCTGCGCCGCGAGCCACGCCCGCAGCCGGGCGAGGTCCACGTCCGCGAGCCCACCCCCGGCCTCGGCGACGAAGCCCAGGAGCGACACCGCGTCACCGACGTACGCGCGGACGGTGTGTGCGGAAAGGCCCCGTTCGAGCCCGAGGTGCCGCTCGTAACCGGTGATCACGGCCCGGACCGGCTCGGGCAGGGTGTCCCGGAGCCCGCGCAGGTCCGGCCGGCGGGATCGAGGTGGCGGCGGCATGGATGTCACGCTGCGCGAACATCCGCCGCCGGTCAAGGATCGCCACGCGGGCCCACCGGTCCGGCCGAACATATTCGACGATTTCGCCGGGAATCCGTGGTGTTCACGCGCTTTCCTTCCGCCGTCGCCAGCCCGCCTCGCCGCGGACGGCGAATCCGTCGATCTCCAGCTCCGGTAGCAGGGCCCGCACGGTCCGCAGCGGAACGCCGGACTCGGCCGCGATCTCGGCGTCGGACCGGTCCGCGCGCACGGCCAGCGCCTCGTACGCCCGCAGCGCGTCGGGGCC
Source organism: Amycolatopsis sp. WQ 127309 (assembly GCF_023023025.1). Taxonomy (NCBI): domain Bacteria; kingdom Bacillati; phylum Actinomycetota; class Actinomycetes; order Pseudonocardiales; family Pseudonocardiaceae; genus Amycolatopsis; species Amycolatopsis sp. WQ 127309. The sequence goes on along the minus strand of NZ_CP095481.1, from coordinate 4,871,871 downwards.
CAGCCGGTCGGTGCGCCGTTTCGGCCGGGCCGCGGTGCCGGCTTCCACGACGCCGAAGAGGCCCACGGTCTCGAGGACCTCGTCGACCGTCGAGACCAGCGTGGCCCGGGCGTCCCGGATCAGCTCGTGGCAGCCGACCGACATGGCCGACGTGATCGGCCCGGGTACGGCCATCACCACCTTGCCCAGCGCGCCGGCGGTGCTCGCGGTGTTGCGCGCACCGCTGCGCCGCCCGGCCTCAACCACCAGGGTGCCTTCGGTGAGGGCGGCGATGAGCCGGTTGCGGACCAGGAACCGGTGCCGCGCCGGCGGGGTGCCGGGCGGGTATTCGCTGACCACCGCGCCACCGCTGCCGGCGATGCGGGTGAGCAGCGCGACGTGCCCAGCGGGATAGCCAGCGTCGATGGCGCACCCCAGCACCGCGACGGTGACCCCGGCCGCGGCGAGCGCGGCGTGGTGGGCTTTGCCGTCGATGCCGTAGGCCGCCCCGGAAAAGACCGGCACGCCTCGGGTGGCGAGCCCGTGGGCAATATCGGTGGCGTGCTGGTTGCCGTAGTCGGTCGAGGCCCGGGCGCCGACCACCGCCACGGCACGATCGGCCGCGGTGCCGAGCGGGATGTCGCCGGCGACCCAGAGCGCCAGTGGTGGCACGGCTTCCGTGACCCCGCGCTGGGCGGCGAGGTCGAGGGAGAGGAGTGGCCAGGCCGGCCATTCGTCGTCCTCGGGCACGACCAGCCGGGCGCCGACCGCCGCGGCCCGTTCGAAGTCCTGGCCGACGAGGTTGTACGCCCGCCGGGCCTCGGTCGCCTTCAGCACGTCGGGCGGGCAGTCGCCACGCCACACGCGAGCGGCGGCCTCCACAGGCCCGTGCCGGGCCACGAAGGCGACGAGTGCGGGGGCCGGTGGCTCGGCGACCCGCAGCAGGTAGGCGCGGGCCCGGTGCAGTTCGTCGGCGCGCTCCTCGACGGTGGGTGCGGAGCCGGCCGGTTCGGAGCCGGGCTCGGACTCACCGGGCAGGCATCCGGCGGGCGGGCATCCGGGAGTGCTCATGCCGCGACCCGCTCTCGGAAGGCCAGCGCCGAGCCGACCTGTTCGGGACCCGGGCGGGGTTCGGCGTCCAGGTCGGCCAGGGTCCAGGCGATGCGGAGGCAGCGATCCGCTCCCCGGCCGCTCAGGATTCCGCGGTCCATGGCCCGGTCCAGGAGGACCGTCGACGACGGCGGGAGGGCGAACTCGCGCCGGAGGGCCGGACCGGGGACCTCCGAGTTCGCGCGCCAGCCGTGGTCCTGCCAGCGGTGGGCCGCACGGGCGCGGGCTTCCAGCACCCGGGCGCGAACCGTCTCCGAGGACTCCGCCGTATCCGTGTCGTGGACGCTGATCGCGCTCAGCGGACGCAGGCGGACCCGGAGGTCCACCCGATCCAGCAACGGACCCGACAAGCGGCCGAGGTAACGGCGGCGGGCCATCGGGGAACAGACGCAGTCCACGTCCTTCGGCGGGGCGCACGCGCACGGGTTCGACGCCAGCACGAGCTGGAACCGCGCCGGGTAGGTGATCGAGCCCTTGACGCGGGCGATGCGGACCTCGCCCTCCTCCAGGATCGTCCGCAGGGATTCCAGGCGCTGGCTGCCGAACTCGCAGACCTCGTCGAGGAACAGGACTCCGCGATGGGCACGGCTGATCGCGCCGGGGGACGCGAGTCCGCTGCCGCCGCCGATCAGGGCCGACACCGAGATCGAGTGGTGCGGGGCGACGAACGGCGGGATCGTCACCAGTGGCGACGACTTCGACAGCGAACCGTCGACCGAGTGCACCGCCGTGACTTCCAGGGACTCCTCGGACGACAGCGGCGGGAGCAGGCCGGGCAGCCGCTTCGCGAGCATCGTCTTGCCCACGCCCGGCGGCCCGGTGAGCAGCAGGTGGTGCCCACCCGCCGCGGCCACCTCCAGGGCCCAGCGCGCCTCCGGCTGGCCGACGACGTCGGCGAGGTCCGGAACCTGCGGTGGCACGACCGGCGCGGGCGGTTCCGGGGCGACCAGGCCGGCTTCGCCCTTCAGCCAGCCCACCAGGTCACGCAGGTGGGTCGCGCCCGCCACCTCGATGCCGTCGACCAACGCCGCCTCGACGAGGGAATCCGCCGGGACGACGGCTCGCTCGTAACCGGCCGCGCGCGCCGCCAGCAGGCCCGGGAGGACGCCGCGGACCGCGCGGACCCGGCCGTCCAAGGCGAGTTCGCCGAGCAGGACCGTGCCGAGCAAGCGCGTCGCCGGGACGGCGCCCGTCGCCGCGAGCACGGCCACCGCGATGCCGAGGTCGTAGGCCGAGCCGACCTTCGGTAGGTTCGCCGGGGACAGGCCGAGCGTCACCTTGCCGTCGGGCCAGGGCTGCCCGGAGTTGCGCACGGCGGAGCGGACGCGGTCCTTCGCCTCGCGCAGACCGGCGTCCGGCAGGCCGACGAGGGTGACGCGGCTCAGGCCGCCGCCGAGGTCGGCTTCGATCTCGATGACGCGGCCGTCGATGCCCAGCAGGGCGACCGACCAGGACTTGGCGATCGGCATCAGAATGCCGCCTCGATGTGCTGCAGCCGCGGGCGGGCGCCGGCTTCGGCGAGGATCGTGACGACGTCGTAGCGCACGGGGCACCAGCCGATGCGGAACTCGCGCAGCCAGCGTTGCGCCGCGCGGCGGACCCGGCCGGCCTTCTCCTCGGTGACGGTCTCCGACGGCAGGCCGAACTCGGTTCCGGACCGGGTTTTGACCTCGCAGAAGACGACCCGGGTGCGGTCGGTGAGGACGAGGTCGAGCTCGCCCTCGCGGCAGCGCCAGTTGCGGGCGAGCAGGACCAGGCCGCGGTCCTGCAGGTGCCGCGCGGCCACGTCCTCGCCCCAGGTGCCGAAGTCGCGGCGGTGTCTCGCGAGCTGATCGGTGCCCGTCATCGTGTTTCGTCCCCTCGCCGCGCCGCGGCGGTCACCGGGGCGGTCCCGGTGATCACGGTGCGTGCGTGAACGACGTTGCCAGGGCGCGTGGCGGGGAGACCAGACCCGGATCGCCGGGTTGTGGACAACCGGGGGGATGTGGACAACTGCCCCGCCCGGCGACGGCGTGGGACCGGAAATGTCGGTGCGGCGTGCTAAGGGCACGGACCCCGGCAAGGGGCCCGGAGACGACAAAACCGGCGAAACCGCGCCTGGTAGCGCGGTTTCGCCGGTGTGACGGGGAAGCTCAGCCCGAGAACGGGCCGTCTTCGGGAAGCCGGAGGTCCGGCTTGTCCAGCTCCTCGACGTTGACGTCCTTGAAGGTGATCACCCGCACGTGCTTGACGAACCGGGCGGGGCGGTACATGTCCCAGACCCACGCGTCGGACATGCGGACCTCGAAGTACACCTCGCCACCGCCGTCGCGGACCTGGACGTCCACCGCGTTGGCCAGGTAGAACCGCCGCTCGGTCTCCACCACGTACGAGAACTGGCCGACGATGTCGCGGTACTCGCGGTACAGCGAGAGCTCCATCTCGGTCTCGTACTTCTCGAGATCCTCTGCGCTCATGAAATCCGCGCCCCTCCTCGGGATCGTGCTCCTGCTCCGCCGGCGGAGCGTTCATTGTGACCTACGCCGGCGCTCGGGGCATGCAACGGCAGGCTGAGTTGTGGGTCCAAAGCTTCGTCGAGGACGGCGGCCAGGCTCGCACCGGCGTCCTTCTCCATGGCTTTCTCCAGTGCCGCGTAGGTCAGGACGACCGGGCGCTCGGGCCGCATGCCGTGCGCGATCGCCGCCGTGGCGACGTTCGTGTACGACCAGCGGTGGACGTCGCTGGGCCCGTGTTCGCGCAGCGCCGACAGGTGGTCCGCCGTGCTGTATCCCTTGTGCACGTCGAAACCGTAGTGCGGCAGGTCGTCGTGGTGACCGGCCATGATGCGGTCCCGGGTCACCTTCGCCAGCACCGACGCGGCCGCGATGGCGGCCACCGTCCGGTCGCCCTTGATCACCGCGGCGTTCGGGGCGGTGAGGCCCGGGACGCGGAACCCGTCGGTGAGGATGTAGCCCGGTGCCACGCGCAACGCCGCCGCGGCGCGGCGCATGCCTTCGAGGTTCATCACCCGGATGCCGTAGAGGTCGACCTCGGCGGTCGGGACGACGATCACCGAGTAGTCGACGGCCCGGGCGAGGACCAGGTCGTAGACCCGGTCACGCGCCTTGGCCGTCATCAGCTTGGAGTCCGTCAGCTCGGTGAGCCGCGCCGCGTCGCCTTGTTTGAGCACGCACGCCGCGATCACGAGCGGGCCCGCGCACGCGCCGGCCCCGGCTTCGTCCACACCGGCGACCGGGCCGAGGCCACGGCGGTCGAGTGCGCCCTGCAGACCCCAGAAGAGGTCGCCGCGCACCACGGCTCGCGGCGGCCGGATCGGCTCGGCCGCGGTGAGGGGAACGGGAAGTGTCAAGGCTGCATCACCCGTCTGCCGGCACGGTCCGGGTGGCTAGCTTTTCCGCCCGGCCGTCCGGCGCAGTCCGGACTTGAGCTTGCGCCCGAGGAACAGCGCCGGCCAGGCCGCCGCGATCCCGGCTCCGAGCGGGAGCCCGCTCTGATACGCCGGCGCGCCGAGCGCCACCGGCTGAGCCGATTCCTGGGGGTTGTGGTCGGTGATCCCGCCCCATCGGCCCGGCGGCAGGACGATGATCCGCGCCTTGCCGATGATGTTGTCGACCGGGACCGCACCGTTCACGCCGCCGCCGCCCTGGAACCGCGAGTCGTCGGAGTTGTTGCGGTTGTCGCCCATCACCCAGACCATCCCCGCGGGAACCTTGACCGGTTCGAAGGGCTTCTCGTTCGGGTTGGACGGGTCTTCCCAGTAGACGTACGGCTCGTCGAGCGCCTTGCCGTCCACGATCACGCGGCCCTGCGGGTCGCAGCACTGGACGGTCTGGCCGCCGACCGCGATCACCCGCTTGACGAAGTCGCGCTCGTCCGGCGGGGCGAACCCGACCAGCGAGCCGAGGCCGCGGAGCCCGCGGACCACGATGTTGCTCGACTCCTGCGGCGGGATCTCGTTGTTGATCCACGCCTGCGGGCCCTTGAACACGACCACGTCGCCCGGGCCGGGCTCGGTGAAGTCGTAAGTGACCCGATCGACGAGGATCCGGTCACCGGTGCATCCGGGGCACCCGTGGAGGGTGGCCTCCATCGACCCCGAGGGGATCATGAAGACCTTCGCCAGGAATGTCTGGATCAGGATCGTGAGCACCAGGGCGATCACGAGCAGGATCGGCAGTTCCTTCCAGAACGACCGTTTCTTGGCGGGCTTTGCTCGCCTGCGGCGGGCGCCCCCGCGCTCCTCGGAGCGGGACAGCCGGGGCTGGTTCTCCTCGGAGCGATCGGGGTCATCCTCAGGAGCGTTCTGGGACACGGGTTCGGCCACGTCGTCAGGCTACCGGTAACCGGGTTGTGACTCAGTTAGCCGTCTCGCGGTTCTCGCGACGCTCCTTGATCTTGGCCTTCTTGCCGCGCAGGTCGCGCAGGTAGTACAGCTTCGCGCGCCGCACGTCGCCGCGCTTGTGGACCTCGACCTCGGCCACGTTCGGCGAGTGCACCGGGAAGGTGCGCTCCACGCCGACACCGAAGGAGACCTTGCGAACGGTGAAGGTCTCCCGGATGCCGCCGCCCTGACGGCGGATCACGACGCCCTGGAAGACCTGGTTGCGCTCGCGGTTGCCCTCGATGACGCGGACGTGCACCTTGAGCGTGTCGCCCGGGCGGAAGGCCGGGATGTCGGAACGCAGTGACTGCTTGTCCAGCGCGTCCAGGGTGTTCATCGGTGGTCCGTCCTCGTCTTCGTATGGCTTGCGTACACATCCCCGAGATGCACACCGCGCGCAACGATGCTGCTGCGGGCGACCCAGGGGGCTGATGGCGGGCTCGTGAACGAGGAAGTCCACTCACGCCAACCTGTCAAGTATTACAGACCGGGGTTCCGGCGGGAGAACCGCCCCTAAGCCCGCTCGGGGTCGGCGGCGCTCAAGCCCTCCAGGACCCCGCGATCGTGCTTGTCCAGACTGCCTTCCGGCAACGCGGCCAAGAGGTCGGGGCGGCGGCGGGCGGTGCGATCAAGGGCCTGGTCACGGCGCCAGCGGTCGATCAGGGCATGGTTCCCGGACCGCAGCACCTCGGGCACCGGCAGCTCCCGCCACACCTCGGGCCGCGTGTAGCTGGGCCCTTCGAGCAGGCCGTCGGAGAAGGAGTCCTCGGCGGCCGAGCGGGCGTTGCCGAGCACGCCGGGCAGCAGCCGGACGACGGCCTCGACCATGACGAGCACCGCCGCCTCGCCGCCGACCAGGACGTAGTCGCCGATCGACACCTCGTCGACCGGCATCCGGCGGGCGGCGTCGTCGACGACGCGCTGGTCGATGCCCTCGTAGCGGCCGCACGCGAAGACGAGGTGCTTCTCCTCGGCGTACGCGTGCGCGAGCTCCTGCGTGAAGGGGCGCCCGGCCGGCGTCGGCACGACCAGCCGGGTCTCCGGACGGCAGACGTCGTCCAGCGCCGGGCCCCAGATCTGCGGCTTCATGACCATGCCGGGGCCGCCGCCGTACGGCGCGTCGTCGACGGCGCGGTGGACGTCGTGGGTCCATTCGCGCAGGTCGTGCACGCCGACCTCGATGAGGCCACGGTCGATGGCCCGGCCCAGCAGCGCGGCACGCAGCGGGTCGAGGTATTCGGGGAAGATGGTGACGACGTCGATCCGCATCTCAGGCGTCCAGCAGCCCTTCCGGCGGGTCGAGCACGACCCGGCCGCCGGCGACGTCCACGGTGGGGACGATCGCCCGCACGAAGGGCACCAGCACTTCGCGGCCTTCGACGTCGAGCTCCAGCAGCTCGCCCGCGGGCGAGTGGACGACCTCGACGACCTTGCCGAGGACGGTGCCGTCGAGCAGCTCGGCCCGCAGGCCGGCCAGCTCGTGGTCGTAGAACTCGTCGGGGTCGGTGGTCGGCGGCAGCGCGTCGGTGTCGACGAGCAGCAGCGCGCCCCGCAGCGTCTCGGCGACGTCGCGGGTCAGGACCTCCTCGAAACGCACCAGCAGCCGCCCGCTGTGTTCGCGGGCGGCTGCGATGGTGAGTTCCCTTTTGCTGCCGTCACGCAGCTTCGTCGTGACGGCCGCACCGACCTTGAACCGCTCTTCCGGCGAATCCGTGCGCACGTCGACCGCGAGTTCCCCGCGGATTCCGTGCGCCTTGGCGATGCGGCCTGCTACGACGTCCATCTGACCGTTCTCTGTGCCTGGATCAGCGGTCGGTGTCGACGACGTCCACGCGGACGCCGCGGCCACCGATGCCGCCCATGACGGTGCGCAAGGCGGTCGCGGTGCGTCCGCCCCGGCCGATCACCTTGCCGAGGTCGTCGGGGTGCACGTGCACCTCGAGCGTGCGGCCACGTCGCGTGGTCAGCAGCTCGACCCGGACCTCGTCCGGGTTGTCGACGATCCCGCGCACCAGGTGCTCGAGGGAATCAGCCAGAAAGCTCACTCGGCCTTCTCACCCTCGGTGGCTTCGGCCTTCTCGGCCTCGGCCTTCTTGGGGGCCGACTTCTTCTTCGGCGTGGTGGCCTCGGTGGTGGGCTCCTCGCCCGCCGCGGCCAGGGCCGCGTTGAACAGGTCCTGCTTGGACGGCTTCGGCTCGGCCACCTTCAGGGTGCCCTCGGCGCCCGGCAGGCCCTTGAACTTCTGCCAGTCACCGGTGATCTCGAGGAGACGCTGGACCGGCTCGGTCGGCAGCGCGCCGACACCCAGCCAGTACTGGGCGCGCTCGGAGACGACCTCGATGAGGCTCGGCTCCTCCTTCGGGTGGTACTTGCCGATCGTCTCGATGGCCTTGCCATCCCGGCGGGTGCGCGCGTCGGCGACGATGATGCGGTAGTACGGCGCACGGATCTTGCCGAGGCGCTGCAGCTTGATCTTGACGGCCACGGGTGTGGGTACTCCTCAAATCTCTCTGGTGCTGGGGTGGGCGCACGCGGTCCGAGTGGGGACACGGACGCGGGCACCCGAAGGTCACAGCTTTCGCGCGGTGAGAGGGTCCGGCGGAAGCAGGCAGTGCACCATTCTGCCAGATGGGGTCCGGGCCCCCTGAAAGCGGCCTGGGAAAACGGCCTCAGAAAGAGGCCACGCCGAGCGCGCCGAGCAGGATGGTGAGCGCCGGCAGGAAGTTGTTCACCTGGTGCGCGACGATGCTCGCCGGCAGCCGTCCGGTGACGAGCCGCGCCAGCCCGATCGGCACCGCGATGACCAGCAGCAACGTGGTCCGCAACGGTTCCAGGTGACTGGCCGCGAACACCGCCGTGCACAGCAGGAACGCGGCGAAGCGGCCCCAGCGTTCACTGCGCCACTGCAGCCGCTCGGCGGCGCCCCAGAGCAGGCCGCGGTAGATGATCTCCTCGCAGATCGGGCCGAGCAGCCAGAGGTAGACGAACATCACGACGGCCGCCGACACGGACATCCGCCGGTCCTCGACCAGCGAGCTGATCGCCGACGTCGCGTTGGCGTCGCCGACCAGCTGCGTCCAGAGGTACGCGGCGACGGTCGTGAAGACGAGGCCGATGCAGCCGTACTTGAACCCGACCCGCACGTCGGACCAGCGCCACTGCAGCCGCAGGTCGGTGAAGGGCCCGTTGCCGCGCACGTAGGTGACCAGCACGGCGACGCCGGCCGCGATCATCGTCGGCAGCATGGTGCCCAGCAGCACGACGCGGATCGGCAGCGGACCGGGCCCGGTGTCACCGACCAGCACGGACACGAACGCGGCCGACGCGAGCAGGACGACCTCGACGAGCAGGAACGCCCCGAACCCCCAGCGGTGCGCGGGCGCGGGCTCCAGGAACGCCGCGGCGGCGGGCTCCGGGGGGACCGGCGGGTCTTCGGGGGGCGGCAGCGCGTCCGGAAGGGGTTCCCGAGGCTGGGAAGTGGTCACGCCTGCCCTCCGCGGTCGCTCGGCTCCTCCCCCGAGCCTAGCGGCCGGAAAGTGATCGCACAGTATCCGTCCAACTACTGTCCACGATCTTCGCAAGCGCTCAGTGCGCGACGAACAGCAGCACGGCGGGCGGCAGGTTGTTGGCGGCGTGCGCGATCACGCCGGCGCTCACCCGGCCGGACAGGTGCCGGGCCAGCCCGATCGCGATGCCCTGCCCGAAGAGCGCGATCGTGCGGGTTGGCTCCCCGTGCAGCTGGGCGAACACGAGCGCGGTGAGCACGAGCACCGCCCACGCCGGGATCCGGTGGAACGACAGCGCCTTCCAGAGCGTGCCGCGGACCAGCAGCTCCTCGGTGAGCGGGGCGCCGATGATGACGATCACCGCGGCCAGCACGAGCCAGACCGTGTCGCCGTCGAAGGTGTCGGCGAGGTCGGTGAGCGGGCTGTCGGAGACGTCGTCGGCGCCGTAGACCGCGATCAGCACCAGGTTGAGCAGGTAGCCGACGACCAGCGCGAGCGCGCCGCAGGCGAGGCCGATCCGGACGTCGCGCCAGGTCGGCGTGAGCCCGAAGTCGGCGCGCAGCCCGTGGCCCCAGAGCCAGGAGCCGACGGCCGGGCCGAGGCCGAGCAGCAGGTTGGGCACGAACGCCAGCAGCAGGAGCGGGCCGATGTCACGCAGCTCGAGCGGGTCGAACCCGCCGACGTTGCGGTTGACCCCGGCGGCGATGGCGAGGTTGATCAGGTAGTAGCCGGCGATCCCGGCGAAGAACGCCACGAAACACCAGTGCGCCCCCAGTACGCGCCGTGCGCCGTCGTCGTCCGTCACGCGCCCAACGCTACTGTGCCGTTCTTCACCGATCCGACCGCAGTCACGGCGGAAACCGGCGCCTTGCGCTGATCTGCTGCGGAACGTTCCGCCTGCTTTCGGTCGGATCGGTAAAGGGCCGGTCCCGCAAGGAAAACAGCGGGGGTCTACCCGTGGACGACGCCGCCGAGCACGATCTGCGCCGGATGCCGCAGGACGCCGAGGTCGTCGCGCGGGTCGCTCGCGTAGACGAGCAGGTCGGCGGGCGCGCCGTCGGTGATGCCGGGGTGGCCGAGCCAGTCGCGGGCGGCCCAGGACGCGCTCGCGAGGGCCTGCTCGCGGGTCATGCCCGCGCGGTGCAGGGCCTCGATCTCGTCGACGAGCCTGCCGTGCTCGACCAGACCGCCGGCGTCGCTCCCGGCGAAGACGCGCACGCCCGCTTCGATCGCCGTGGCGACCATCTCGCCGACACCGGCGTGCAGCGCCCGCATGTGATTCGCGTACACCGGGTACCGGTCCGCCTTGTCCGCGATGCCCGGGAAGTTCTCGATGTTGATCAGGGTCGGCACCAGCGCGACGTCATTGCGAGCCAGCTCCGCCAGCTGGTCGGCGCTCAGGCCGGTGCCGTGTTCGAGGCAGTCGATGCCGGCCGCGATCAGGCCGGGCAAGGCGGCTTCGCCGAACACGTGCGCGGTGACGCGGGCGCCGTGGTCGTGCGCGACCCGCACGGCGTCGGCCAGGACGTCGTCCGGCCACAGCGGCGCCAGGTCGCCGACGCTGCGGTCGATCCAGTCGCCCACCAGCTTGACCCAGCCGTCGCCGTCCTTCGCCTGCTCGGCGACGGCGGCGGGCAGCTGGGCCGGGTCGTCCAGCTCGATGCCGAGACCCGGGATGTAGCGCTTGGTCAAGGCCAGGTGCTGCCCGGCACGGATGATCGTCGGCAGGTCGGCCCGGCGCTGCAGCGGCCGGACGTCGATCGGGAGGCCGCAGTCGCGGATCAGCAGCGTGCCCGCGTCGCGGTCGGTGCGGGCCTGCTCGGCCGCCTCGTCGAGCGAGACGGGCCCGCCGATGCCGATGCCGGGGTGGCAGTGCGCGTCGACCAGCCCGGGCACCAGGAAGACGTCACGGCCCAGGGTCTCGGCGCCGGGGACCGGCTCGAGCGAGATCCGGCCGCCGGTGATCCAGAGCTCCCCGGACTCGCCGCCGGGCAGGATCACCCCGGCGGCGTGGAGCGCGGTGCTCACTTGTCCTTGGGGTTCTTCGGCAGCTTGAACTTCGTCGGGTCGAAGCCGGGGGCGTCGTTCAGGCCGCCGAGCTTGGACAGGTCGGGCATGCCGCCCGGCATGCCGCCGCCACCACCCGGAGGCAGCATCGGCATGCCGCCGGGGAAGCCGCCGCGGACCTTGGGCTGCGTTGGGCCGCGGCCCTTCTTGCCCTTCTTGCCCTTGCGCGTCTTGGAGCCGCCGCCCCCGCCGCCGAAGCCGAACCGGCCGGCCATCTGGGCCATCATCTTGCGGGCCTCGAAGAACCGGTTGACCAGGTCGTTGACCTCGCGCACGGTGACGCCGGAGCCGTTGGCGATGCGCAGCCGGCGCGAGCCGTTGATCATCTTCGGGTCGTCGCGCTCGGCCGGGGTCATGCCGCGGATGATCGCCTGCAGCTTGTCCAGGTGCTTGTCGTCGACCTGGGCCAGCTGGTCCTTCATCTGGCCGGCGCCGGGCAGCATGCCCAGCAGGTTGCCGATCGGGCCCATCTTGCGGACGGCGAGCATCTGCTCGAGGAAGTCCTCCAGCGTCAGCTGGCCGCTGGACAGCTTCGCGGCGGCCTTCTCGGCCTGGTCCTGGTCGAAGGCCTGCTCGGCGTGCTCGATCAGGGTCAGCACGTCGCCCATGCCGAGGATCCGCGACGCCATCCGGTCCGGGTGGAAGGTGTCGAAGTCCTCGAGCTTCTCGCCGTTGGAGGCGAAGAGGATCGGCTGGCCCGTGACCTCGCGGACCGACAGCGCGGCACCACCGCGGGCGTCACCGTCGAGCTTGGTGAGCACGACGCCGGAGAAGCCGACGCCGTCGCGGAACGCCTCGGCCGTGGTCACGGCGTCCTGGCCGATCATCGCGTCGACGACGAACAGGGTCTCGTCCGGCTTGACGGCGTCGCGGATGTCCGCGGCCTGCTTCATCAGCTCTTCGTCGACACCGAGGCGGCCCGCGGTGTCGACGACGACGACGTCGTACTGCGCGTGCTTCGCCTCGGCGATGGCGCGGCGGGCGACGTCGACCGGGTCGCCGACGCCGTTGCCGGGCTCGGGCGCGAACGTCGTGACGCCGGCGCGCTCGCCGACCACCTGCAGCTGCGTGACGGCGTTGGGGCGCTGGAGGTCGCAGGCGACCAGCAGCGGCGCGTGGCCCTGCTTCTTCAGCCACAGCGCGAGCTTGCCGGCCAGCGTCGTCTTGCCGGCGCCCTGGAGGCCGGCGAGCATGATCACCGTCGGCGGGGTCTTCGCCAGGTTGAGCCGGCGGGTCTCGCCGCCGAGGATCCCGACGAGCTCCTCGTTGACGATCTTGACGACCTGCTGCGCGGGGTTGAGCGCCTGGGAGACCTCGGCGCCCTTCGCCCGTTCCTTGATCCTCGCGATGAAGGTCTTGACCACGCCGAGGGCGACGTCGGCCTCCAGCAGCGCGATGCGGATCTCGCGCGCGGTGGCGTCGATGTCGGCGTCGGACAGCCGGCCCTTGCGCGTGAGCGTCTGAAGGGCGGCGGTGAGCCGATCGGACAGGGTGTCGAACACGGGTGTGCACGCTCCAGCTGGGTCGAGAGTGGCGCGCCGGACCAGGCCGGCCACTCCAGAGTAGTCGCTGCGGCTTCCCAGCCTCACGGGTACGCGAAAGTCGCCTACGCGATTAGTACACCTAGGTGTACTAATGTTCGCGCGAGCTCTCCCCTGATTTGGCTTCGAATTGCGAAATTCACTGGTGAGCCGAGCGAGATTCGGTAAACATGTGCGTATGACTTCAGCGACCAGAGCCCGGCCGTCGCTCGCCGAACCGACGTCCGACACCGACGAACCGGTCCCGCTCCGGCGGATCGCCGGCCTGTTCCGCCCGCACCGCGGGCCCCTCGCCGCGCTGTTCGCGCTGATCGTCCTGCAGGCCGGGCTCGGCGTCGTCTCGCCGTTCCTGCTGCGCGAGATCCTCGACGACGCCCTCCCCCACCGCGACACGCTGCTGATCAGCGTCCTGGCGGCCGGGATGATCGCCTGCGCGGTCGGCAGCGCGTCGCTCGGCGTCGCGACCACGGGGCTGTCCAACACCATCGGCCAGCACGTGATGAACGAGCTGCGCGTGTCGGTCTACGGCCACCTGCAGCGGATGTCGCTCGGCTTCTTCACCCGGACGAAGAGCGGCGAAGTGCTCTCGCGGGTCTTCAACGACATCGGCGGCGTCGACAACGTCATCACCACGACCGCCGGGTCGATGGTGCAGAACGCCACCACGACGATCGCCATCACGGTGGCGCTGATCCTGCTCGACTGGCAGCTCGCGCTGCTGTCGCTGATCGTCGTGCCGCTGTTCCTCCTGTTCACGCTCCGGCTGGGCAAGAAGCGGCGGACGCTGGCCCGCGGCCGGACCCGGCGGATGGCGCGGCTGACGACGATGGTCGAGGAGTCCCTGTCGGTCACCGGCGTGCTGCTCGCCAAGACGATGGGCAACGAACGGGCGATGCGGGAGCGCTTCGGCGCGGAGTCACGGGAGATCGCGTCGCTGGAGCGCGCGGCCGCGCTGGCCGGGCGCTGGCAGATCGCGTCGCGGGCGATGAGCCTGACGGTGATCCCGGCCCTGGTCTACTGGATCGCCGGGCTGGCGCTCGCGAACGGCGCGTCGCCGATCTCGCTCGGCACCGTCGTGGCGTTCACCAGCATGCTCAACCGGCTGGTCGCGCCGGCCAGCGCGATGCAGACGATCGGGCAGAACGTGGCGACGTCGAAGGCGCTGTTCGGCCGGATCTTCGAGGTGCTCGACCTGCGCGTGGAGATCAGCGACAAGCCCGGCGCCGGCACCCTGGACGTGCGGCGCGGCGACGTCTCGATGCGCGGCGTCGCGTTCCGGTACGACGAAGACGGCCCGCTCACGCTGGCGGACATCGACCTCGACGTCCCGGCGGGGACGACCACGGCGCTCGTCGGGTCGACCGGCTCGGGCAAGACGACGCTCGCCTACCTCGTCGCGCGGCTGTACGAGGTGAGCGCCGGGTCCGTGGAGATCGACGGCACCGACGTCCGCGACGTCACCCTGGCCTCGCTCGCCGCGGGTGTCGGGATGGTGTCGCAGGAGACCTACCTGTTCCACGACACCGTGCGGGAGAACCTGCGCTTCGCGAAGCCGGGCGCGACCGACGAGGAGGTCGAGGCGGCCGCGAAGGCCGCGCACATCCACGACACGCTCGCCGGGCTGCCCGAGGGCTACGACACGGTCGTCGGCCAGCGCGGCTACCGCTTCTCCGGCGGCGAGAAGCAGCGGATGGCGATCGCCCGGATCCTGCTGCGCAACCCGCCGGTGCTCGTCCTCGACGAGGCGACCAGCGCCCTCGACACCCGCACCGAACGCTCGGTGCAGGCCGAGCTGGACCGCCTGGCCGCGGGCCGCACGACGCTGACGATCGCGCACCGGCTGTCCACTGTGGAGCACGCGGACCAGATCGTGGTGCTCCACGAAGGGCGGATCGTGGAACGCGGGACGCACGAAGAGCTGCTGGCGCTCGACGGGCGTTATGCCCGGCTGGTGCGCGGAACCGCCTAATGTGAGGCCCATGCACCCCGATTCCGACGTCACCTCGCGGGTCAGCGCGGATCCCGAGCTGGCCGACCTGGCGGGGCGGGTGCGCGAAGGCGTCGGGCGGCTGAACTGGCGGATGCGCGCCGAGCGCGACCCGAACGGCCCGGGCCCGGCGGTGCTGGCGGTGCTGAGCCGGCTCTACCGGGCGGGCACGCACACGCCGTCGGAGCTGGCCGCGGCGGAACGGCTGCAGCCGCAGTCGCTGACCCGCATCCTGGCCGGGCTGACCGAGCGCGGGCTGGTGACCCGCACGCCGGACCCCGACGACGGCCGCCGGTCGCTGATCCGCATCACCCCGGACGGGCTGGCGGTGCTGCGGGAGTACAGCATCCAGCGGGAACGCTGGCTGGCCACGGCTTTGGAGTCGACGTTGTCCCCGACCGAGCGGCAGCTGCTGAGGCTCGCGTCGGAGCTGCTGATGCGGGTGGCGGACGCCTGAAGGCTGCCGCGGAGACCCTCGCTCCTCCGCGGCAGCCTTCAGAACTCCCCCTCGTGCGCACCACCTCCCCGCGATGCGCCGCGGGTTCCGGGAACGGACCGCTCCTCCGTCGGCCCGCCCCGGAACCCCGGTGTCTGGACGGCACACCTCCCCAGGGGCCGTCCCGACCCCCTCACCAGCGGTTCCGGCATCCGCTGGCAGGACGAAGTCTGCCGCGCCCCGGCGGCCACCAGCAGTGGGAGAACCCTCAATTACCCGTGGGTAGTACTACTCAGGACGTCTTCGTGCGTCCCGGGCTGCGCGACGCGGCCCGCTTCG
This sequence comes from Amycolatopsis sp. WQ 127309, assembly GCF_023023025.1. Lineage (NCBI taxonomy): Bacteria > Bacillati > Actinomycetota > Actinomycetes > Pseudonocardiales > Pseudonocardiaceae > Amycolatopsis > Amycolatopsis sp. WQ 127309. The sequence continues at coordinate 4,856,525 of NZ_CP095481.1, read as the reverse complement.
CCGTCGTACGCGCCTTCGCCGCTCGCGCCGCGGCAGCCTTGGCCTTCGTGACGGCCGCGTTGCGCGCGTCCTCGGCTTCGGCCGCGCTCTCCTGCAGCGCCGCCAGCAGCCGCGTGACGCCCTCGGACTGCTCGGCCGCCGTCGGCTGGACGACTTCGGCGCCTTCGATCTTCGCCCGGATCAACGCGTCGAGGGCCTCGCGGTAACGGTCGGGATAGCGGCCGGGGTCGAACTCGCCGGTCAGCTCCTCGACGAGGGTCACCGCGCGGCGCAGCTCGCCGGGCCGGATGTCGACGTCGGCGTGCCGGAACGGGAAGTCCGGCGTGCGAACCTCGTCCGGCCACAGCATCGTCTCCAGGACGAGGACCTGGTCGCGCACCCGCAGCGCGCCGAGCACCTCGCGCCGGCGCAGCGCGACGGTGACCAGCGCGATCCGGCCGGACTGCTGCAGGGCCTCGCTGAACAGCACGTACGCCTTCGTCCCGGCCGGCTCGGGCTCGAGGAAGTAGGTCTTCACGAACCAGATCGGGTCGACGTCGGCCAGCGGCGCGAAGCCGCGGATGTCGATCGTGCGGCCGGGCGTCGGGAGCGACGCGAGCTCGTGGTCCGACAGCAGCACGACGTCGCCGCCGGGGACCGGGTAGCCGCGGACCATCTCCTCGGGCGGCACCTCTTCGCCGTCGACCTCGCAGACCCGCTTCACCCGGACGCGGCCGCCGTCGGCGCCGTGCACCTGGTGCAGCGGGATCTCGTGCTCCTCGGTCGCGCTGTACGCCTTCACCGGAATGGCGTAACTGCCGAACCCGATCGTGCCCGTCCACACAGCGCGCATACGAGTCACCTCCGCAGCTCCAGGCTAGGCGGGCGGGCTTGCGGGACGACAGCTACAAACGGGTGTCGGGCGCGACGGATTCGCTCACGCATTCGAACGACGGCGTGACCTCGTCGAGCGCCTCGGCCGCGCAGCGGGCCGCGATGGCCGCTTCGCGCAGCACCTCGGTGACCACCTCGACGTCCAGCGGCGGAGCGGCGGCGAGGGCGTCCGTGCCGGCTTCGACGCGGCGGGCGAGCCCGGCGAGCGCGTGGGAGATGGCCTCCTGGCCGGCGACCAGCTGGGCGACGACGTCGATGAGCTCGGTCGTGGTGGCGCCCGGGCCGCCGCCGCGCAGGCCCGCGGCGAGCTCCTCGGCGCACGAACGCAGGTGCGTGGCGACGACCGTCGGCGGCAGCGTCAGCCGCGGCGAGTCCTGCATCACGCACCCCCTCAGGCCGGTCAGAGCAGCCATAGTGCCACCGCACCCGGCGTCACCGGACACGACACACCGCCGCTCGCATATTTGACCGACCGTTCTCGATGCGGCTAGAGTTTTGATCATGTCCCGGGTCAAGGAGTTCGACGTCGACGAGGCGTGTGACGCCGCGCTCGCGCTCTTCCGGCGTCAAGGCTACGAAGCGACGTCGGTCAGCGACCTCGTCGCACACCTCGGCGTCGCGAAGGCGAGTCTGTACGCGACCTTCGGCACGAAGCACGACCTGTACGTCGCCGCACTGAAGCGGTATGCGGAGCGGACGGACGCCCAGGTCGTGGCGAGCTTGTCGCGGCCGGGCTCCGGAGTGGCCGCGGTGCGCGGACTGCTGGAGGGCTACGTCGCCGACATCGCGGGTGACGCCGGGCCCATCGGCTGCTTCGTGGTCAACGCGGCCATCGAACTGCTCCCCCGCGACCCGGCGGTCGCGCGGCTGGTGGAACGCAGCTGGGACACCCTCGAAGTCGCGCTCACCATGACGCTGGAACGCGCGAAGGCGCAGGACGAACTGCCCGAGAGCAGCGACCCGGCCACTCTCGCCCGGTTCCTGCTCACCGTCCTCCAGGGCCTGCGGGTCCTGGGCAAGGGTGCGGACGCGGCGGGCCGGCTGGACGCGGCCGTCTCGCAGGCGATGCGCGTCCTCATTCGAGACTGATCAGACCAGAAAGAAGGCAGACATGGGGGCACGGTTCGCGAGCAAGATCGTCCTGGTGACGGGCGGCAGCTCGGGCATCGGCCGGGCGACGGCGAAGGCGTTCGCCGCGGAAGGCGCGACGGTGGTCGTCGCCGGACGCGACGAGCAGCGGCTCGCCTCGGCGGTGCGGGAGATCGGCGGCTCGGCGAGCGCGATCGTCGCGGACGTCACCGACTCCGCGGACGTCGCGCGCATGGTCGAGACGGTCGTCGCGCGGCACGGCGGCCTGGACGTCGCATTCAACAACGCGGGCATCCTCGGCGAGCCGGCGCCCGCCGGGGATCTGCGCGAGGACGTCTTCGACGCCGTGATCGGCACCAACCTCACCGGCACCTGGCTGTGCATGAAGCACGAGATCGCGCACATGCGGGCGCACGGCGGTGGCGCCATCGTCAACATGGCGTCGAACATCGGCGCGCACGGCCGGATCCCAGGCATGGCCGCCTACGCGGCGTCGAAGGCCGCGGTGAGCGTGCTGACCCGCACGGCGGCGCGCGATCACGTCCGCGACGGCGTGCGCATCAACGCCGTCAGCCCGGGTCCGACCGACACGGAGATGTCGTTGCGGCCCGGCGAGACGGACGCCGACCGCGCTGCGCGGCTCGAGGCCGCGATTCCGCTGGGCCGGGTGGGTGCCACCGCCGAAGTGGCCGCAGCGGTGCTGTGGCTGGCTTCGGCCGAGGCGGGGTTCACGGTCGGCCACGACCTGGTGGTCGACGGCGGCGCGACCGCCTGAGCGGCCCCACCCGGGCCCGCGTCGCTTCAGGATTCACGGTTGCGCATGGTGACGATCCCCTTTCGTGCCAGGACGGACGGTGGGCGGACGGCTTCAGGACTCGCGGTTGCGCACGACGGCTCTCCTCTCACGCGGGGTGGACGGCGGACTCGACATCAGGACTCGCGGTTACGCACAGCGGCTCTCCCTTCCAGCGCGGTGACGGACGAAAGCGGGGGTTCAGGACTCGCGGTTGCGCACGACGGCTCTCCTCTCACGCGGGGTGGACGGCGGGCTCGGCTTCAGGACTCGCGATTACGCACAGCGGCACTCCTTTCCTGCGCGGTGACGGACGGGAGCGGGGTTCAGGACTCGCGATTGCGCACGACGGCTCTCCTCTCGCGCGGCACGGACTGCGGGCGGAGGGTCAGGATTCGCGGTTGCGCATGACGGCGGCCTCCCTTCACTGGTCCGATCGTGTGGCACCCATCGATCGCGGCCGCCCGGTGTGATGGGGTGGACGCTGATCGTCGGATCACCCACGGGAGTTGCACCGCCTTGAGTATGGACGGCGCCCATCCGGCCCAGCCCCGCGCGGGCCGTGATCGTGGCGTGCTCCATCCGGGTCAATGGACCCTCTGGCGGCAACGCGGGTCGCTGATCGTCTACGTCTTCCTGGTCGAGTCGGTGGCCCTCGTCGCCACCGTCTGGACCGCCGTGAGCGTGCCCGTGCGGCTCTGGGACCTGATCGTCTTCGCGGTCCTGGGCGTCCTCGGCGTGCTGCAGGCGGAGCTGGGCCGGCAGATCGAGCGCGTCCGGCGGCTGGTGTCGGACACCCCGCACATCAACCTGACGTCGGTCTGGACGTTCGCCGGGGTCCTGCTCCTGCCGCCCGCGCTCGTCGCCGCCCTGGTCGTCGTCCTCTACGTGCACCTGGCGACGCGCAGCCTCACGCGGATGAAGCGCGTCCCGCCGTTCCGGACCGCGCTGAACGCGACGCTGGTCGTCATCACCTGCTACTCGGCCGAGTTCGCGCTGAACCGGCTCGGCGTCCCCGACATGTACGCGGCGCTGACGTCGGGCTGGCGCGGCGTCACGGCGATCACGCTGGCCGCCGTGACGTACTTCCTGTTCGCCGCGATCACGATCGTCCCGGCGCTGACGATCACCAAGCGCTCGGTGAAGGCGTTCTTCGGCGGCCTCGGCGACAACCTCCTCGAGGTCGCGACGCTCTGCCTCGGCCTGCTCACGGCGTTGACGCTGGCGACGCTGCCCGCGCTGGCCATCGCGATCGTGCCGCCGCTGCTGGTGCTGCACCGCGCGGTGCTGATCAAGCAGCTCGAGATCGCGGCGACCACCGACGAGAAGACGGGCCTGTTCAACACGACCGGCTGGCACCTGCTCGCCTCGCGCGAGCTGGCCCGGGCGCAGCGGAGCACGCAGAGCAGCTTCGGCGTGCTGATGATCGACCTGGACCACTTCAAGCTGATCAACGACGCGCACGGGCACCTCGCGGGCGACGCGGTGCTGCGATCGATCGCGACGACGATCAAGAACGCGGTCCGCGACTACGACTCGGTCGGCCGCTTCGGCGGCGAGGAGTTCGTCGTCCTGCTCCCGGACATCGGCCCGGCGGCGGTGCTCGCGGTGGCCGAGCGCATCCGCGCGGCGATCGCGGCCCTCGAGGTCGAGTACGAGGACGGCACCCACGTCCGCGTCATTGACGCCCTGTCGGCGTCGATCGGCGTGGCGACCTACCCCGACGGCGGCACGGCCGTCGAGCGCCTGCTGCAGGCCGCGGACAAGGCCCTCTACCGGGCCAAGGACGCCGGCCGCAACAAGGTCGTCGACGGCACCGCCACCGCCTAGGAAGCCGTCGAGCTATCGGGATCCAGCCGCCAGAGATCGCCGAGGACCTCCAGCAGAGTCTCCTGTCGCTCTTCGAGGACGGCCGGAGTCCACTTGGGGCTGTCGAGCACCTGAGCGGTCAGGACGAACGGCGGCCAGCTCGTCTTCTCGAAGTACCTGGTCTTCTTCACTTCGAACTCGAGGTTGCCGGCCTGAGAATTCTTCCGCTTCGAAAGCAGGACGAGGTTCGCCAGGCGGTGAACCCAATGCGAACGCTCCAGCGGAGTGAACTCCGTGGTCCACGCGCTCTCCGCCGCGGGCGATTGGGGCAACACGTGTTCCACGGTGATAAGCGGGGAGTGTTCGTAGCTCTTCCCACCGTCCGACAGCGCAGAATCGAGGCGTAGCAGCACATACTGACGAATCCGCGTGACTGTGTAGATCTCGGCGTTCAGCTTCTCCGCGGTCACCGCTCGTTCCTCAGCGGACAACTGGAGCGGGGACTCGTCCGCGTAGAGGTCGTGCCCCCTCTCCATCCAGTCCAGGACGCGTCCGTAACGCTCGATCCGGCGAGTGATGTCCACCCGGCGGACGAGCATGCTCGCCGCGAGCCTTTCGAGGTCGACCAGGAAGCGGAGAAGCTCTGCGGAATCGGCGGTCGGACGACTGAAGTAGCTGATGGCCGGAGGGATCCAGTCGGTGTTGTCCAGCTGTTTCAGCCAGCCCAGCAGCCTGTTGATCGCGTCCGCGTCGGGTCCCCCGGCGTAGCTCGCACGCGTGACCGCCTCGAAGGCGTCCGAGTAGGGAACCAGCACGTCGTCGATGAACTTCTTGCCGTCCGGAACGGGCTCCAGGACCGACGCGCGGAACTCTTTCAAGATCGACTCACGAGCCTTCGTCTTCGCGTACACCATGCGGATGTGAGAGAAGAGATCGCCGAAGTCGTTACGACCGAGATCGTCCTCTTCCTGGGCCCATTTGGTGGTGTAGGCATCCTGGTCGGCTTCCGGGATGCGGCCGATGATCTCCGCCTTGAGGATGTCGGTGTGCGTGAGATCCAAGCCGCGCTCGTTGAGCACCGAGAAGATGCGGTATGCCGACTCGAAATCGGCCGTCGACACTACGACCAAGTACGTGTGCTGGATGATGAACGAGACCAGCCGCTCGCGCTCCCCCAGCTCCAGCCCGCTCAGCCGGGACTTGAGCAGGAGCGCGTTTTCGACGAGGCGTGCCCGGCTGTCGGGTCGCACGTTCGCCAGGGACTCGAGCAGCGCGTTTCCCTCTCGTTCCTGGATGTACTTCTCAAAGAAGCCCTGGTCCTGGTCCCGCAGACGGAGGCGAGGTTGATCCGCGGTCTGCGTGATGGGATCTCCCTTCTGGAAGATCCGGCCCTCCAGTGATGCGGCGAAGGAAGGCGAGACGCAGTCGCGAAGAACGCTCAAGAGCACCGTGAGGGTGGTGAGACGCTGCTGCCCGTCCACCACTTCGGCCGGCGCTTGTTTCTCCGTCTTGACCAGCACGATGCTGCCGAGAAAGTAGGGATCGGCTTCGGTGAGCGAATCCTTGGCGCGAGAAGCGGCGAGAAGGTCGTCGAACATCTCCCCCGCCTGGTCGGTCGTCCACGCGTAGGGGCGCTGATAACGAGGGATCGTGAAATGGTAGTCGTCGGTGAAGATCTTCCCGACGGTGTGCTCCGCTGCTTGGATTTTCGTCCCGGCCATGCGGGAGCTCTCGGTGGGAAGACGCCGGCTGTTACAGGATTCACCGCATCGTTCGGGAAGTCGTGGCCGACTGCCCGACGTTCGGCGCCATCCGGCTCGGTGCTGTCGCTGCGGCGACATCACCCCTTATGCCCGTCTTGACCAGGCGACTTGTCAGATTTGCTCGGCTGAGCTAAATTTTGCTCATGCGAGCAAGAACGTTCACCGAGTCCGGCAGGCGGGCCCAGATCGTGCGGGCGGCGATCGAAGTGATCGCCGCGGAAGGCTTCGCCAAGGCGTCGTTCAGCCGGATCGCGAAGCACGCCGGCCTGTCGAGCACCGGCATGATCAGCTACCACTTCGCGGGCAAGGACGACCTGCTCGCGGTGTGCGTCACGGAGATCGAAAAGATCACCGGGGCGTTCATGGGGCCGCGGATCGACGCCGCCGCCGGGCACGTCGCGCAGCTGCGGGCCTACGTCGAATCGAACGTCGCGCTCGTCGGCGAGCACCCCGCCGAAGTCCGCGCCCTGATTGACCTGGTGAAGAACGCCGGTTCGCAGAGCGCGAGCGTCAACGGGCGGATCGCCTTGTTCGAGGAGCACTTCCGCACCGGGCAGGCGGCCGGCGTCTTCGGGCGCTTCGACCCGCGGACGGCGGCGCTCGCCTTCACCACCGGCCTCGACGCCGTCGTCGCCATCGCGGCCGCCGATGTACCCGAACCCGCCGAGCTCACGCGCATCGGCCGTGAGCTCGCCGACCTCTACGTGCGGGCGACCGCACCCGAAACCACTGGGGAAACCGCATGATGATCGAACAGAAGTCCGAGCCCGACGCCGGCCTGCGGCGGGTGGTCCGCGCCAACGTGCTGACCGTCGTGTTCGAGGTGATCGTGCCGATGGCGCTGTTCTACGGCCTGCGCGCGGCGGGCGTCAGCCAGTGGTGGGCGCTGATGGCCGGCGTGCTGGTGGCCGCGCCGTACGTGCTGTGGACCATCGTGCGCAACCGCAAGGTCGACCTCGTCGCCCTGGTGACGCTGAGCGTCCTGGTGCTCTCGGTCGTACTCGGCCTGCTGTCCGACGACCCGCGCACCCTCGCCATCCGGGAGGGCTGGACCGCCGCGCTGGGTGGCGTGTTCGGCGCGTGGATGCTGGTCACGGTGTTCATCGGCCGGCCGGCGCAGCTGACGCTGGGCCGCACGATCGCCGAGGTCAAGCGCGGTGCCGAGGGCGCGAACGCGTGGGCGGCCCGCTGGGACACCGACGCCCGGTTCCGGCGCGGCATGCGGATCAACACGGCCGCCTGGGGCGGGGTGCTGCTGATCAGCGCGATCGCGCACGTCGTGCTCGTCTACACGCTGCCGATCGACCTGATCTCGCTGGTCACCAACGTGCAGTGGTTCGCCATGCTGGCCGTGCTGCTCGTCTGGCACGTCTGGTACCTCAAGAAGGAGAACCTCGATGCCTGACGTCCTCGTGGCGGGGGCCGGCCCGACCGGCCTGCTGGCCGCGTTCGAGCTGGAACGCGCCGGGCTCGACGTGCTGGTCCTGGACCGCGACGCCCGGCCCACCACGCAGTCGAAGGCGCTCGGCCTGCAGCCCCGGTCCGTCGAGGTGCTGGCGGACCGCGGCCTGCTCGCCGCGATCGAGCCGCACACCGAGGCCCGGCTGCCCGGCGGGCACTTCTCGGGCATCCACATCGACTACACCGACCTGCCGACGCCCTTCCCGTACCAGCTCGGTGTCGAGCAGGTGCACGTCGCGGCGGCGATCGAGGCGCGGCTGCGCACGCCGGTGCTGCGCGACGCGGCCGTCACGGCGGTGGCGCAGGACGACGAAGGCGTCACGGTCACCGCGGGCGGGCGCGAGCACCGGGCCGGCTGGCTGGTGGCGGCCGACGGCGGCCACAGCACGGTCCGGACGCTGCTGGGGGCGGCGTTCCCCGGCCGCTCGGCGCGGATCTCGCTGGTCGTCGCCGACCTCACGCTCACCCGCAAGCCGGCCGGGTTCGCAGACGAGTGGCGGCTGCCGACGAAGTCCGCGGGGTTCCTGCTGCCGCTGTCCGGCGGCCGCCACCGCGTGGTCGTCGTCGGCGAGGAGCAGCAACGGCTCGGCCGCGACGAGCCCGTCACGGCCGGCGAGCTGCAGCGGGCGCTGACCGCCCTGCACGGGCCGGGGTTCGAGGTGGGCGAAGTGCTCTGGGCGTCCCGGTTCGGCGACGCATCCCGGCAGCTGGAGCGCTACCGCCACGGCCGCGTGCTGTTCGCGGGCGACGCCGCCCACATCCACCTGCCGGTGGGCGGCCAGGGGCTCAACCTGGGGCTGCAGGACGCGGTGAACCTCGGCTGGAAACTGGCCGCGCACGTCCGTGGCCACGCTCCGGCCGGCCTGCTCGACAGCTACCACGACGAGCGGCACCCGGTCGCCGCCCGCGTGCTGGTCAGCACCCGCGCGCAGGCGGTGCTCGGGGTGCCCGATCCCGACGCGGTGGCCGTCCGGGAGATCGTCACGGGGCTGATCGCCGTCCCGGAGGCCCACCGCGCGGTCGCGGCGGAGATCTCGGGCATCGGCGTGACGTACCCGGGGGTTTCCGGTCGTGCGACGGGGATCCCGGTCGCCGAGGACGGTCGCGCGGTACTGATCGGCGCGGAACCGCCGCCGGGGTGGGCGGACCGCGTCGAGACCCGTTCCGGCGCCGAGCCGCGGCTCGTGCGGCCCGATGGTTACGTGGTCTGGAACGGCGGGCCGGGCTTGGCAGACGCGCTGAGCACGTGGTTCGGCGAGCCCGCGGTCGCGCTGGTGTGACTTGCCTGAGCCGAGTGACGGCTCGGCTCAGGCAAGACCGCTCAGGACGCCGCGGCCAGCACCGCCTGCTCGACCTCGCGGCGCCAGCCCGGCTCGATGCGGCCGCTGCGGGGCGTCACCGCGAACGAGTCGACCACCGCGCCGCCCAGCGTCGCCACCTTGGCCCAGCGGACCTCCGCGTCGCAGCGGCGCAACGCCCCGGCGACGCGGAACAGCAGGCCGATCCGGTCGGCCGCCCGGAGTTCGAGGACCACCGTGTCCGGGCCGCTCGTCTCGTCGTCGAACCACAGCACCTTCGGCGCGACCGACGCCGCGTCGGGTGAGCCGTAGTCGCGTTCCTTCGCCGCCAGCCGCTGCGTCAGCGGCAGGGTGCCGGCGACGGCGCGGGCGAACTGCTCGCGCAACAGCGTCACTTCCGGCAAGGAACCGAACTTCGGTGACGCCGTGAACAACCCGGCGCGCCCGCCGTCGTGGCCGCGCAGGATCGCCGAGTGCACCTCCATCGAGTTCAGCGCCAGCACACCCGCCGCCGGAGCCAGCAGCTCCGCGCGGGCCGGCACGGCCAGCAGCACCGTGACGACCTTGCCGTGCGTGCTGATCCGGACCTCGCCGTTGCCCGAGGCGACGGCCTGGGCGACGAGCTCGCGCTGTTCGGAGTCCATCGGCTCGGGGGCGGTGAACCCCTTGCCGCGCAGCACTTCCTCGCACCCGGTGACCAGCTCGGCGTGCAGCCGGGCCTTCCAGTCCGTCCAGACGCCGGGGCCGGTGGCCAGCGAGTCGGCCTGGGTGAGCGCGTGCAGCAGTTCGACCAGGACGATGTCGCTGTCCAGGGTCTTCACCACCCGCGCCACCGTCGCCGGCTCGCTGATGTCGCGCCGCGTCGCGGTGTGCGGCAGCAGCAGGTGGTGGCGGACCATCGCCGACACCGTCGCCGCGTCCGCCGCGTCCAGCCCGAGCCGGGCCGCGACCTGGGCGGAGATCTTGGCGCCCAGCTCCGAGTGGTCGGCGTCGCGGCCCTTGCCGATGTCGTGCAGCAGCGCGCCGATCAGCAGCAGGTCCGGCCGCGGCACCGTGGTCGTCAGCTTGGCCGCCTCGACGCAGGTGCGCACGAGGTGCCGGTCGACCGTCCACTGGTGCACCGGCGAGCGCGGCGGCAGGTCGCGGACCGCGCCCCACTCGGGGAACAGCCGTGACCACAGCCCGGTGCGGTCGAGCGATTCGACCGCGTCGACCAGGCCCTCCCCCGCGCCCAGCAGCTCCACCAGGGCGTTCAACGCCTCGGCGGGCCACGGCGCGCGCAGCTCGGGGGCCGACTCGGCCAGGGCTTTCAGGGTGCCGAGCGCGATCGGCTTGCCGGTGCGCGCCGACGCCGCGGCGACCCGCAGCAGCAGCGCGGGGTCCTTCGCCGGGACGGCGTCACGGGCGAGCGCGACCTCGTTCCCGTGCAGCACCACGCCTTCGGCGAGCGGCGTGCGGGACGGCCGCCGCCCGAACCGCGCCTTCGGCGGGTCCACAGTGGACCGCAGGGCGACGTCGAGCGCGTACGCGATCGTGCGTCCCGCGCCGGACAGCTTGCGCGCCAAGGTGAACCGGTCGCCGAAGCCCAGCTCGGAGGCGACCAGGTCGGCCTCCGGTGCGGACAGGACGTCCCGCTCGCGCCGGATCTCGCGCCGCAGCTCGGTCCGGACGTCGAGCAGGAGTCCCTTGGCTTCCAGCAGCTCCTCGCCCGGACGGGCGGTGAGCTGCGCCGCGGCCAGCGCTTCCAGCACGGCGAAGTCCCGCAGCCCACCACGCCCGTGCTTGAGATCGGGCTCGGCGGACTGCGCGATCTCGCCGCTGCGGGTCCAGCGCTGCCGCACCGACGCCGTCAGATCGGGGATCTGCTTGCGCGCGGTGCGGCGCCACTGGTCCCGCGCCGCCGTGACCAGGCGGCCGGACAGCTCGGCGTCCCCGGCGAGGTGCCGGGCGTCGAGCAGGCCCATCGCCGTCCGAAGGTCCTCCGAAGCGACCTTCAGTGCTTCGCCGGGTGTGCGGACCGAGTGGTCCAGCCCGACTTTCGCGTCCCACAAGGGGTACCAGAGCGCGTCCGCGATCTCGCCGACCTTGCTGTTGCCGTTGTGCACCAGCAGCAGGTCGAGATCGGAGAACGGCACCAGCTCCCGGCGGCCGAGCCCGCCCACGGCGACCAGCGCGACCCGCGGTTCCGCGGTGTCGACGCCGGCCGCCGAGGCACCCCTGCTCAGCCAGAACTCATAGAGGTCGACCAGGGCCGCCCGCAAAGCGGACGCCCCCAGCCTCCCGTGCCTGCCCTCGAGCAACCGCTCGGTGGCCTGGACCAGTTCGCCCCCGTCGGCCATCCCGGACGCCTATAGCGCGTCCGTGCCGCGCTCGCCGGTCCGTACCCGGATGACGGTCTCGACCGGCGTCACCCACACCTTGCCGTCACCGATCTTGCCGGTGTGCGCGGCCGTGGTGACGGCGTCGAGCACCTTCTCCACGTTGGTGTCGTCGGTGACGACCTCGATCTTCAGCTTGGCCACGAAGTCCACCGAGTACTCGGCGCCGCGGTAGACCTCGGTGTGGCCCTTCTGGCGGCCGTACCCCTGGACCTCGCTGACCGTCATGCCCAGCACGCCCAGCTGCTCCAGCGCGGAGCGGACATCGTCCAGCGTGAACGGCTTCACAATCGCCGTGATGAGCTTCATGCCTTGCTCTCCTCGAGTTTCGCGGCCGGCGTGGTCTTGACCGGAATGGTGGACGGAGCGCCACCGCCGGACAACCCGGTGAAGTCGTACGCGCTCTCCGCGTGCTGGGCCTCGTCGATGCCGCCGACCTCGTCCTCCACGCTGACGCGGAAGCCGCCCGTCTTCTTGATCGCGAACCCGATGATGAAGGTCAGCACGAAGGAGTACACCAGCACCGCACCCGCGGCCGCCGCCTGGCGCCCCAGCTGGGTGAAGCCACCGCCGTAGAACAGGCCGTCGGCGCCGAGCGAGTTCACGCTGGTGGTGCCGAAGAAGCCGATGAGCAGGGTGCCGACGATGCCGCCGACCAGGTGGACGCCCACGACGTCGAGCGAGTCGTCGAAGCCGAACCGGTACTTGAGCGAGACGGCCAGCGCGCAGACCGCACCGGCGATGAGGCCGATCGCGATGGCCCCGATCGGGCTCACGAAACCACACGCCGGGGTGACGGCGACCAGACCGGCGACCGCGCCGGACGCGGCGCCGAGGGTGGTCGGCTTGCCGAACTTGAGCTGCTCGACCACCAGCCAGCCGAGGACGGCGGCGGCGGTGGCGACGGTGGTGTTGGTGAAGGCGACCGCGGCGAGGTCGTTGGCGGCCAGCGCCGAACCCGCGTTGAAGCCGTACCAGCCGAACCACAGCAAGCTCGCGCCCAGCAGGACGAACGGCACGTTGTGCGGCCGGCCGGTGTCCTTCGGCCAGCCCTTGCGCTTGCCGAGCACGATCGCCAGTGCCAGACCCGCGGCACCGGCGTTGATGTGGACCGCGGTACCACCGGCGAAGTCGAGTGCCTTGAGGTTGTTGGCGATCCAGCCGCCGACGGCGTCCGCGCCGATGAAGCCGTTGAACGAGAACACCCAGTGCGCGACCGGGAAGTACACGACCGTCACCCAGATGACGACGAACAGCGTCCAGCCCCAGAACTTCGCGCGATCCGCGATGGCGCCGGAGATCAGCGCCGGCGTGATGATCGCGAACATCAGCTGGAACATCACGAATGCGAGCACCGGCAGCGCGTCGGAGCCCGGCCACGCGACCTCCGGCGAGGTGCTCGTGGCGGCCGTCACGAAGCCGGCGAGCTTGCCGACGGTGTCGCCGAGCCCGGCGAGGTCGAAGTTACCGACGAAGCCGCCGAAGGCGTCGTTGGAGAACGACATCGAGAAGCCGTACAGGGCCCACAACACCCCCACCACGGCCAGCGCGATGAAGTTCATCATCAGCATGTTCAAGACGCTCTTCGCGCGGACCATGCCGCCGTAGAAGAAGGCCAATCCCGGTGTCATGAGCATGACCAGCGCGGCGCTGGCCAATACCCATGCGGTGTCTCCTGCGTTCAGCACATCGTCCTCCCGTGCCCTGGGTTATGCGAAGGGAGTTTTGGCGCGCGGTGTTTCACGGGGCGGCTCGTCAGGTTTCACCCGCGTGAACTGTCCACGCCACGTTGTTACGTCCAGGTTTCCCGGGACCTGTGCTGAAGTGTCCGGTTGTGAAACCTCGTGGTCGAATATCCCCATGACCCCAGCCGACGGCGGGAATGACCCACTGCCACCCCAGGTCGTGGAAGCGTTGCGATGTTCGGTGTGCGGCGACCCGATCGGGCTAGCCGAACGCACGCTGCGTTGCGGCAACCGCCACTCTTTCGATCTAGCGCGACAGGGTTACGTGAACTTGTTGCACGCGCGAATCCCGGCCGGAACGGCGGACACCGCGCCGATGGTCACGGCCCGCGCGGACTTCCTCGCGTCGGGCGCGTACCGCGCACTGGCCGACGAGCTGGCGAGGGTGTGCGCGGAGGCCGACGGCCTGGTGATCGACGCGGGCGCGGGCACCGGCTACTACCTGGCCCACGTCCTCGCCGCGGCCCCGGCGGCGACCGGGCTGGCCCTGGACGTCTCGGCGGCAGCCCTCCGCCGCGCCGCGCGAGCCCACCCCCGCCTGGGCGCGGCGGTCTGGAACCTGTGGGAGCCGTGGCCGGTGGGCGACGAGGTGGCGACGGTCCTGCTGAACGTCTTCGCCCCGCGCAACGGCCCGGAGTTCCACCGGGTCCTGCGCCCGGGCGGCCTGCTGACGGTCGCCTCCCCGACCCCGGACCACCTACGCGAGCTGGGCGACTTGGTCCTGACGGTCGACGACCGCAAGGAGGAACGCCTGGACGGCACCCTGGGCGAGTACTTCACCCGCACGGCCCGCACGGCGGTGCACAGCAAGGTGGAAATGACGCCGGAGCGCATCCGCCAGGCGGTGGAGATGGGACCGGCAGGCCACCACCTGGACCGCGACGGCCGCCGGGAGCGTCTGGAAGCGGTGAGCGAGCCGCAGGAGGTCACGGTGTCGTTCTCGGTCTCCACGTACCGCCGCCTGTGAGGCGACCGGCACGGCACCCTCGGCGGCCCCGGCCGCACGCCATCCCTGGCGGCCAGTGCCGTCGTCGCGGCCGCGCCCGGGCCGCCACGGTCACCCCCCGGCGGCCAATACCGTCGGTACGGCCGGCTTGACTCCCTCGCACCCGCAAGGTCGCCGACGCGCCCGACCCGGTCCCCTCCACCGCGCCCTCGCCGATGCGCCCTCGTCAGCGGCCCGACCTCCGCGCACCGCAGCCTCACCAGCACGCCCGTCGGTGACCCGACCTCCCTCGCACCCCAGCCCGTCGGCGCGTCCGATCAACGGCCTGACCTCCGCGCACCGCGACTTGCCGGCGCGCTCAGCCTGGCGCAGGCGAGGCCGCCCCGATCGAGCGCGGCGAAGGACTCGACCGCGCGCCCGCTGCGGGCGTGGCAGCGGCGGGCACTGACCAAGATGGCCCATCTCCGCTCGGCGATGCCCTGGTTGTCCCCGCCGAGGTGAACTCGTCTCCCGCTCTCCCGCTCTCCCGCTCTCCCGCTCTCCCGCTCTCCCGCTCTCCCGCTCTCCCGCTCTCCCGCTCTCCCGCTCTCCCGTCCGGCGGACTTCCCGTCCGCTCGCGCCGCGGAACCGGCCTCGCCCGCACCGCGTCTCCCGCCTGCCTGCACCGCGTCTTCCATCAGCCCGGCACCGCGCCTCCCCGCCAGCCCGCACCTCGTCTCCCTGCGCCCGCCCACACCGCACGTACTCCGCGCGCGTCTGGCGCGTCTGGAAGGGTGGAGGCGTGAAGCCCGACTGGACCGCCCCCGCGACCCTGCTCGCGGATCCGGAGTGGGTACGGGCCCGCATTGGCGGCGCGGCGAAGCTCTACGGCTGCGCGCGGCCGGAGGTTCTCGGCACGATCTGGTGGTACTCCCTCTCCTCGATCCTCGTGGCACCCGCGCTCGAAGGCCTGGTCGCGGGCACCCTCGTCGACCCGGCGCTGGCGGCCACGGAGCTGGACCTCGTCGCCGACGGCCGGTTCCTCGGCGCCCGGTCCACCCGTCCGCTGGCCGGCGGGCTGCCCGAACTCGGCGCGGCGTTCGCCAAGACGCTCGGCACCGCGATCGCGACGATCGCCGCCGTCACCGGGGCCCGCGAACGCGCGCTGGGCGCGATCGCCACCGACTCGATCGGCAACCGGCTGCTGTGGACGCCGGATCCGGAGCGCGCGATGGCCCTGGCCGAGCCGCTGGTGGCGGCGATCGACCTCGACCTGCCGAAGCCGCGCTTCGTCCGCGTCGGCCGCACACCCGCCGTCCGGCGCGCGTCGTGCTGCCTGATCTACGAAGTCGGCAACCCCAAGTGCGTGAGCTGCCCGCGTCAGACGCCGTCGGAGCGCGAAGCACGCCTTCGCGCCGCCCTGGGCTGACCGGGTCAGTCCAGCACGGCGACCTCCAGCCCGCGCAGCCGCTCCGGGTCCGCGATGACGTCGATGCCGGTGATCCGGTCGTCGTCGATCGTGAACGACAGGACGACCGACAGCCGCCCGTCGCGCACCATGAGCAGACCGGGAACGCCATCGACGAGGGCCGGCTCGCTGGCGCGGGCCCGCGCGGAGGCCAGCAGTGCGCCGTCGCGGACGCTGGCGACCCCGCGCAGCACGACGGGCGCCGGGCTCGGCCCGACGAAGCGGTCGGCGTGCAGGACGACGTCCGGGTCGAGCAGCGACAGCAATGCCTCGAAGTCGCCACCACGCGCGGCGGCCAAGAACGCCTCGACGACCTTGCGGCGGCGGGGCACGTCCGCGTCCGCCGCGGCACCGCCCTTGACCCGTCGACGGGCGCGGCTCGCGAGCTGCCGCGTCGCGGCCGGGGTCTTGTCGATCATCGGGGCGATGTCGTCGAACGGCACGGCGAACATGTCGTGCAGCACGAAAGCGACCCGTTCGGCCGGCCCGAGCGAGTCGAGCACCACCAGCAACGCCAACCCGACCGAGTCGGCCAGTTCGGCTTCCCGCTGGGGATCGCGGACGTCCGCGTCCGGCTCGGGCTGCAGTTCTAACGGTTCCTCGCGGTGGTTGCGCCGGGTGCGAAGCATGGAGAGACACACCCGCGCGACGACGGTGGTCAGCCATGCGCCGAGGTTCTCGACGTCACCGGTGTCGGTGCGGTCGAACCGCAGCCAAGCTTCCTGGACGGCGTCGTCGGCCTCACTCGCCGAGCCGAGCATCCGGTAGGCGACCGCCCGCAGCCGGGGCCGCTCGTGTTCGAACCGCTCGGTCAGTGCATCCACCGTGTCCCGTTCCTTTCGCGCCGGAGTCGTAGCAGTAGACCCCGCGGCAACGACCGATGTGACACGAACGCCACGGCGCCCGGCGTGATCTCGGTCATCGCCATCTAGTCGCTACTCCTCGGTCATCGGCACCTCGGTCACTACGCCTCAGATATCGCCACCTCAGCCGTCTGCACCGCAGATATCGGCACCTCAGTCATCAGCGCGGTCCGGCACCCCGGTGGCCACCCGGCGCAGGGCCTCGGCCAGCAGCGCGGCCGGTTCGGAGAGCGGCCCCGGCAGCCGGGCCAGCACCACCCGCCGCCGTTCCGACGGCCCGCCTCGCACCGTCACCACCCGCACCCCCGGCGGCACAGCCTCGACGAGCGAAGCCGGCAACGTCGTCAGGCCGCAACCGGCGGCGACCAGGTTGAGCTTGGCGAGCCAGTCACGCGCGGTGTGCGCGATCTCGGGACGCTCGTCGAGCCCGGGCCACACGCCCATCAGCGTGTCCTCCCCCGACGGCCCCGCGATCCACCGCTGCCCACGGAGGTCGGCGACGTCGACCGCGTCCGCGCCGGCCAGCGGGTGCCCCGCGGGCACGGCGAGGCAAAGAGTGCGCTCAGCGAGGGTTTTGAGCCGCAGCGCCGGAGTTTCGGAGTCCGGCGGCCGGAACGGCGGCACCGAACCCAGCACGGCCAGGTCCACCGTGCCCGCGCGCAACGCCCGCACCAGGACCGGCGTCGTGCCCTCCCGGGTGGTGACGCGCACCGCGGGGTGGGTGCGCCGCAGTTTCGCGACGGCCCGCGGGACCAGGACGGCACCCGCGCTGGGGAACCAGCCGAGCCGCACGCTCCCGCCGTCGGCGGGCAGCCCGGCCAGCTCACGCCCGGCGGCGTCGATCTGGTCCAGCACCGCGATCGCCCGGCGCAGCACGACGTTCCCGGCCGCGGTCAGGCGGACCCCGCCGGGACGCCGGTCCAGCACCGGTGTCCCGGCCACGCGCTCGAGCGAGGCGATCTGCCGTGACACCGCGGACTGCGTGTAGCCCAGGGCCGCGGCAGCGGCGGTCAGTGTGCCGCGTTCGGCGACCTCGCGGAACACGCGGAGGGCCACCAGGGAGACGTCGCCGAATTCCATGACGTTCACGCATACCAGGCTTGCCAATCTCTCGCTGGGCGCATGGCCCGGACGGACCTAGCGTGGCGGCATGACACGTACCGCTGTGGTGACCGGAGCCAACCAAGGCCTCGGCTTCGCCCTGACCCAGGGACTCGCCACCCGCCTCGGCCCGGACGACCTCGTCCTGCTCGCCGGCCGCGACGCCGAACGCGTGGCGGCCGCCGCCGAGCGCGTCGCCGCGAACCCCGCGACGCGCACCCGGGTGGAAGGCCGCGTCCTCGATGTCTCGGACGCCGACGCCGTCGCCCGCTTCGCCATAAACCTCGGCGGGGTGGACATCGTGCTGTCCAACGCCGTCGGCCCGCTCCACCCCGGACGGCCCCAGGCCGAGCAGGCCGACGTCTTCCTCGACGTCGCGAACGCCGGCACCCATGCGGTGCTGCGCTCGTTCGGCCCGATCCTGCGCCCGGGCGGCAGGTTGCTCGTCGTCGCCAGCTCGCTGGGCACGCTCGGCCACCTGCCCGAAGCCTTGCGGCCCCGGTTCGACGGAGTCTCGCTCGACGACGTCGAGCAAGCCGTCGAGGACTGGCGCGCCGCGATCCACGACGGCCGGGCGAACGAGCTGGGCTGGCCGGAGTGGATCAACGTGCCCTCGAAGGTCGCCCAGGTCGCCGCCGTACGCGCGGTGGCCGCGGAGCGCCGGGAGCGAGACCTCGCCGACGGCACCCTGGTCGCGGCGGTCTGCCCCGGCCTGGTCGACACGCGGGCGTCACGCCCGTGGTTCGCCGACTTCAGCCAGGCCCAAACGCCCGACCAGGCCGCACGCGCGGTGCTCGACCTGACGCTCGACGACCTCGACCCGTCGACGTACGGCGAGCTGGTCCGGTTCGGCGCCGTGCTGCCGTGGCACAGCGGCAACCCGACGCGGCACGAGGAACTGACCCGCTAGCCGCGCCTAGGCAGGCCCACGCGCGACCGCCGGCCCGGGTCCTGTGCGACCACCGGTGACGACGACCAGCGGTCACGCCCGGTTCAACGGCGCCGGCTCAGAGCACGCAGAACTCGTTGCCTTCGGGATCCGCCATCACGACGTGGTCCGGGCGGCCGCCTGCCTCGTGCTCCTGCTGCACCGTCGCGCCCGCCGCGATGAGCCGGGCGATCGCCTCGGCGACCCGCTCCCATCGCGTCTCCCAAGGCACCTCGCGTCCGCCTCCCGCCTGGATGTCCAGGTGCAGCCGGTTCTTCACGACCTTGTCTTCGGGAACCTTGAGGAAGCTCAGGCTCGGCAGGACACCTTCCGGGTCGGCCAGGTACGCGCCGTCGTCCCATTCGTCCTCGGGTACTCCGAACTCGGTGAACCAGGCTTCCCAGCTCGCGAACCCGGCCGGTGGTGGCCGCTCGATGTAGCCGAGGGCCACCGCCCAGAACCTCGCCAGCGCGCGGGGCGCCGCGCAATCGATCGTCAGACTCCAGCGCACCGTCACCGGCGCAGCGTAGCCGCCAACAGCGCCACCGCCCCCCTCGCGACCGCGATTCCTCGTGCCGCGACGTGGTTTTCGTCCAGTGGCGCCACCGGGTCCGACACCATGACGCTGGTGACCAGTGACCGGCCGTCGGCCGTCCGGACCAGGTAGTTCAAGGTCAGCACGCCGGGTTCACTGCCGCCCTTGAACCAGACCTCCGGGAACTTCGCCTTGTCGAGACCGAGCCCGCCGTCGTTGAGCGACAGCGCGTGCCCGATCTCCGGTTGGTTCTCCTTCTGCAGCCCGGAAAACGCCCTGCAGATGTCGTCCGGGGAACCGAACCACTCGAGCTGGTCGATCTTCTCGGGCCTGGGCCAGGAGGTGAGTCCGGTGAGCGGGAGCCGTTCGAGTCCCGCGACCGCGGCGGGACGTGCCCAGCGTGGCAACGCCAGGTAGGCGTCGGCGCGGGCCGGGTACTGCGTCGCCTTGAGCTCGAACAGCGCCTTGGTCGTCAGGAACGGGACGTTCGCCGGCGGCCGCTGGTTGCCGAACGCGGTGACCTGCCGCTGCACGGCGTCGCGACCGAGCCGGTGGATCAGGTGGTCGGCAGCGGTGTTGTCGCTGATCGAGATCATCTTGTCGGCGTATTCCGACAGCGGGAGCCGGGTGCCGGCCGGCTGGTTCTGCAGCACGCCTGACGGCAGGCTCTTCCAGTCGTCGCGGATGGCGAGCTGTTCGGTCCAGGACGCCTTGTGCTCCGCGACCGCGGCGCCGAGCGCACCGAGGACGTAGAGCTTGAACGCCGAGCCCAGAGGCCGTTGCACGTTGTCCTGCACGCCGTGTACGTCACGGCAACGCCCGTCCGGCAGGATCTCCGACGCGCCGAACGAGACGCGCCCGCCGAGCGCCGCGAGCTGGGCGTCCACTTCGGGCCACGACGACGGCACCGGGTCGTCCGCGGTCGCCCGCAGCCCGTCGATCAGCCCGGTCTGGTCGACGTGGAGATCCAGCAGGTAGTCGTCCGCCGGGCCGTGGACCACCGCTTCGACGTGGTCGGGCGCCTCGGTGACGACCCGCTCCACCTCGAGCCGGCCGAGCCCGGTCAGTGCGGCGTTGATGCCCGCCGTGCCACCCGCCGCGGTCACCAGGACCTGCGCGATGTGCTGCTGTAACTCGGCATCGGACACCGGGACGCGCCCGGTGGCGTCGACGACCCATTCAAGCTGGTCCCCCGCCGTGGGTACCTCGGCGGCGTGGGCGGCCGGGGCCACCAGCGGTGCGAGGATCGCGATCACACCCGCGATTGCTGTCTTCATCGTTCCCCCTGTTCACAACTGCGCTCACAACTGTTCGGCCGACCGGATCCACAGCCCGGCCACCTGACCGTCCTCGCGGTAAGTCACTTGCACGGTCCGCTCACCGGCCTCGAAGGCCACCGGCAGGTGGACGATCGTGTAGTCCCCCGCCGACCGCGCGTACGCCTCTCCCATCCGTTCGTAGCGTCCGACCGATCCGGCCAGCTGCGTCCAGGCGAGCTGCAGCTCCTCTTCGCCGACCGACGCGAGCATGCGGTCGTCGAAGTCCCGGCGTACCTCGTGCCACCGGCACCCGACGAGCTCGAACACGAGCTCCTCTGCGAGGTGGATCGCGTCGGGCCGCTTCAGTTCCGTCATCGACGCGCCCGTCGCCGGATCGACCGGCCGGCCGAACCGCTGGAACGCGGCCTGCCGGCTGGTGCCCAGCAGGTCACCGATCTCCTGCCAGGTGTGCCCGGCCGCTCTGGCCGCGTCCACGGTGTCCCGCAGAGCGGCTTCCGCATCGCGGACCTTCCGCAACGCCGCACCGACCGCGGCCAATGGTTCGTCCGGCACGGTGTCAAGAGTGGATTGACGACCGGAGGTTGTCAAGTCATTCTTTACGTGCGTTCGCTGCCTGCGGGCAGCGCTCCGGCACGTGGCGTCGCAGTACTGGCGATTTCGCCCAGCTCCACGACGAGGTGGCAGCGGCTTGCCACACACGGCGCATTTCATACGTTCGAGTGTAGCGCACGGAATATCAAACCGTGCTAACGTCGGCAGCACGAAATGACCGCGCCCACCACCTGGGAGGCGTGGCCGACCGAAGGGGAGGACGGTTACGGTGAGGACCGATGAGTGAACGCACCTGGGGCTTCCGGACCCGCGCATTGCACGCGGGCGGAACGCCCGACCCGGCGACCGGTGCGCGTGCCGTGCCGATCTACCAGACCACGAGCTTCGTCTTCGAGGACGCGGCCGACGCGGCCAACCTGTTCGCGCTGCAGAAGTACGGCAATATCTACAGTCGGATCGGGAACCCGACCGTGGCGGCGTTCGAGGAGCGGATCGCCAGCCTCGAAGGCGCGATCGGCGGTGTCGCCACCGGCAGCGGGCAGGCCGCGGAGTTCCTCACATTCAGCGCGCTCGCCGAGGCCGGCGACCACATCGTGTCGGCGAGCGGTCTCTACGGCGGCACGGTCACCCAGCTCACCGGCACGCTCCGGCGATTCGGCGTGGAGACGACGTTCGTCAGCGGCGGCATCGACGACTACGCGGCGGCGATCACCGACCGGACCCGGCTGCTCTACACCGAGGTGATCGGCAACCCGGGTGGTGGCATCGCGGACCTCACCGCGCTGGCGGACCTGGCGCACGCCCACGACATCCCGCTGGTGGTCGACGCGACGCTGGCGACGCCGTACCTCTGCCGGCCGATGGAACACGGTGCGGACATCGTGCTGCACTCGGCGACGAAGTTCCTCGGCGGCCACGGGACGACACTCGGCGGGATCGTCGTCGAGTCGGGGAAGTTCGACTGGGGCAACGGGAAGTTCCCCCGGATGACCGAGGCCGTCGAAAGCTACGGCGGCCTCAAGTACTGGGAGAACTTCGGCGAGTACGCGTTCTGCACGCGGCTTCGCGCGGAGCAGTTGCGGGACATCGGCGCGGTCCTCTCACCACACTCGGCTTTCCTGCTGCTGCAAGGTGTCGAGACCCTGCCCCAGCGGATGGACGCACAAGTCGCCAACGCCCGCGCCGTCGCCGAACACCTCGACGCGGACCCACGCGTGGCCTGGGTGTCCTACGCGGGGCTGCCGGCGCACCCACACCACGACCTGGCGAAGAAGTACTTGCCCGCCGGGCCCGGGGCGGTGTTCTCCTTCGGCATCAACGGCGGGCGCGCGGCGGGCGAAAGGTTCGTCGAGTCGGTGGAGCTGTTGTCGCACCTTGCGAACGTCGGGGACGCCCGCACGCTCGTGATCCACCCGGCGTCGACGACCCACGCGCAGCTGTCCGAGGAGCAGCTCACGGCCGCGGGCGTGGGACCCGACCTGATCCGGCTGTCGGTCGGACTGGAAGACGTCGAGGACATCCTCTGGGACCTCGACCAGGCCCTGGGCAAGGCGGTGGCCGGATGACGTATACAGTGGGCGCTGTCGAGCGGCGCGCGATCCTGAACCAGGCGAAGTCGGTGACGCTGGTGGGAGCGTCCGCGAACCCGTCTCGGCCGAGTTATTTCGTCGCGACCTACCTGCTCTCGTCGACGCGGTACGAAGTCAACTTCGTCAACCCCCGCCTGGACACCCTGTTCGGGAAGCCGGTGTACGCCTCGCTGAAGGACGTGCCGGGCGAACCGGACCTCGTCAGTGTGTTCCGGAAGCACGACGATCTGCCTCAGGTGGCCGAGGACGTGATCGATGCCGGCGCGCGCACGTTGTGGCTGCAACTCGGGTTGTGGCACGAACCGGTGGCCGACCGGGCTCGGGAGGCGGGCCTGGACGTCGTGATGAACCGGTGCGTGAAGATCGAGCACGCGCGGTTCGCCGGGGGCCTGCACCTGGCCGGGTTCAACACTGGCGTGATCAGCTCGCGGAGGCAGTCGGCACCCTAGGGAAGAGCGCACCCGTTCCCGTCGTTGGCCCCGGGTATGACCGAGAAACTCGGGATCACCCTGTCC
The DNA here is from genome assembly GCF_023023025.1 of Amycolatopsis sp. WQ 127309. Lineage (NCBI taxonomy): Bacteria > Bacillati > Actinomycetota > Actinomycetes > Pseudonocardiales > Pseudonocardiaceae > Amycolatopsis > Amycolatopsis sp. WQ 127309. The sequence continues at coordinate 4,833,560 of NZ_CP095481.1, read as the reverse complement.
GGTGGTCCGACCGCGCTCCTGGAACTGGGCGGCGTCCGACTGCTCACCGACCCGACGTTCGATCCGCCGGGTGACCACTCGATCGGCCAGCGCGTGCTGGTCAAGACCGAGGACTCGGTGCTGACCGAGGACGCCGTCGGCGTGGTGGACGCCGTGCTGCTGTCCCACGACCAGCATCCGGACAACCTGGACGATCGCGGGCGCGACTACCTCAAGACGGTGCCGCTGACCCTGATCACTCCGAGCGGCGCCAAGCGGCTGGGCGGGACTGCGCGTGGCCTGGAGCCGTGGGAGGAGACGCAGGTCGGGCGGCTCACGGTCACCGCGGTCCCGGCGTTGCACGGGCCTGAAGGAGCGGAGCAGCTCGCCGGTGACGTCACCGGGTTCGTGCTCAGCGGCGAAGGCCTGCCGACGGTGTACGTCAGTGGGGACAACGCGTCGGTGGACCTGGTGCGGGAGATCACGTCGCGATTCAGCGTCGACATCGCGGTGCTGTTCGCCGGTGCCGCGAGGACGAAGCTGTTCGACGGCGCTCCCCTGACGTTGACCAGCGAAAACGCCGCCGCGGCGGCAAAGGTGCTCGGCTCGGCGAAGGTCGTCCCGTTGCACTTCCGGGGCTGGCAGCACTTCAGCGAGGGTCCTGACGTACTGAGGAAGGAGTTCGAGGCGGCCGGCCTGACCGACCGGCTGGTGCTGCTCGAACCCGGGGAGCGCGCAGAGGTCTGATGTGGACCCGTGAGAGGCTGGCGGTATGGCCAAACCGACGCCGCTGCAGTTCCGGAACATCCTCGTCGCCCTCCTGGCGGCGGCGGGCTTCGTGTGGAGCATCGTGGCCGGCCTGCCGTGGTGGGTCAGCGCGATCATCGGCTGCGCGTGCGTCTTGTCGCTGGCCTCGGCCTACCTGAACCGTCCCGACGCGGGCTGACCACGGGCCGTCGACGAGGTGTGTACGGCACTCGTCGACGACCCGCGAGTTCAGGCGGGGATACCGCGCCGGGGCTCGGACACCGGGGCCGACCTGCTCCGCTGAAGTGCGACGCGATAGGCCCACGGAGCGGCAAAGAACACGCGACTCGTCAACCCGACGTGCGTGACCCAACCGACTTGCAGGACACCACGCCGACTCCCATGCGCGGCCGTGCGAGCCTCAGCGGGTCTTGGCGAACCGGGCTTTCACGTTCGCGCGGCCCGTCTCCGTCAGGCGGCCGAACAGGCGCAGCCTGGCCAGGCCGCCGTCCGGGTAGATGTCCAGACGAGCCTCCGTCACCTCGGGGCCGTCCGGTACGGCGAAGCGGTGGCGCGTGTCCGGCTGCAGGCGCGTCTTCGGCAGCAGCTCCACCCACTCGCCGTAGGTGTCACGGCCGCTGATCGACGCCCAGCCCGGGGCGTTGCCCTTGAGGTTGCTCGTGTCCAGCTCGACAAACCGGACGGTGCCGGCGCCGGCCAGCCTGAAGGTCGCCCAGTCGTTGCCGTCGTCGCGGCGGCGGGCCGTCTCCCAGCCCTCCGCCTGGTGGGCCGCGAGGCCCGGCGAGAGCATGTTGTTCGGCGACGAATAGAACATGTTGCTGCACCCCGTCACCAGGGCGCCGTTCTCCAGGGCCGCCAGATCCAACGCGTCCAGGTCGAGCAGGTCCGGGTCCGGGATCGGGGCGCCGTGGACGCGCAGGCGGGCGACACCGCCGTCGGGGTGCTGGGTCAGGCGAACGTGGGTGTACCTGCGGGAACCGTTGACCGTGTGGAAGTTCTCCGTGTGGCCCGCCGCGGGTGCGCGGTCGACGAGGATGTCCCAGTCCGCCGTCGCCAGCTCGGCCGCGCTCGGGTAACCCGGCACCGAAGCCGCTTCGACCGAGACGAACGGCGGGTAGTTGCCCTTGAAGAACGCCGTGTCGACGACCACCCCCGTGACCGTGCCCGCCAGGCCGAGCCGAAGGATCGCCTGGTCGTCGCCCGGTTCGCGGTGGCGGCGGGTCTCCCAGCCGTCGTAGACCTGACCCTTCGGGCCGAACGTCTCGGCGCGGTGCGCCGGCGTCCACGGGTTGACCAGGTTCTCCTTCTCGGCGAACAGCTCGTCGGTCGCCCACATCACGGTCCCGCCGAAGCGACGTGAAGCGAGGTCGGGCAGTTCTGTCCACTCAGGACGGTCAGACAACACAGCCTCCATCTCAGCAGTTCCCCCGGGTCAGCAACGCCCCGAAGGGCGCGTCGCCGGTGATTTCGGTGCCGCGCAACCAGGTCGAGCGGACAACGCCGGCGAGCGGGCGGCGGTCGTAGGCGCTCACCGGGTTGCGGTGCTTCAGTTTCGCGACGTCGACGACGAACGCCTCGTCCGGCGCGAACACGCAGAAGTCGGCGTCGTAGCCCACCGCGAGGTGACCCTTGCGACGCATTCCCGCCTGCGCGGCGGGGTGCTCGGCCATCCAGCGGACGACGTCGGTGAGCGTGAACCCGCGTTGCCGCGCCTGCGTCCAGATCGCCGGAAGCCCCAGCTGCAGGCTCGAAATCCCGCCCCAGGCCTGCCCGAAATCGCCGCTGTCGAAGCGTTTCAGCTCCGGCGTGCACGGCGAATGGTCGCTGACGACGCAGTCGATCACACCGTCGGCGAGCCCCTGCCACAGCTGTTCGCGGTTGGCCGCCTCCCGGATCGGCGGGCAGCACTTGAACTGCGTCGCGCCGTCGCGGATCTCCTCGGCGACGAAACTCAGGTAGTGCGGGCAGGTCTCGGCGGTCAGCGCGACGCCGTCGCGGCGGGCCTCCGCCACGAGCGGCAGGGCTTCCGCGGACGACAGGTGCAGGATGTGCGCCCGCGCCGAGTTGCGGCGGGCCGCCTCGATCACGTGCGTGACGGCCAGATTCTCCGCCGCCCGCGGGCGCGAGTGCAGAAAGTCGACATAGCGACCGCCGTGCGGCTCGGGCGCCTCGTCGATCTCGTGCGCGTCCTCGGCGTGGACGATCATCAGCGCGTCGAAGGAACTCAGCTCCCGCAACGCTTCGTCGAGCCCAGCCGGGTCGAGCGGCGGGAACTCGTCGACGCCGGAGTGCAGCAGGAAGCACTTGAACCCGAAGACGCCGGCCTCGTGCAGCCCGCGCAGGTCCGAGACGTTGCCGGGGATCGCGCCGCCCCAGAAACCGACGTCGACGTGCACCCGGCCGGTCGCCGCCTTGCGCTTGACCTCCAGGGCCGCGACGTCGACCGTCGGTGGCAGGCTGTTGAGCGGCATGTCCACGATCGTGGTGACCCCGCCCGCCGCGGCCGCGCGGGTGGCCGTCTCGAAGCCCTCCCACTCGGCGCGGCCGGGATCGTTGACGTGGACGTGCGTGTCGACCAGCCCGGGCAGCAGCACGACGTCGTCGCCGAGTTCGACGACGCGGTCGCCGGTCAGCGAAGCGCCGGCGGGTTCGATCGCGACGATCCGGCCGCCGTCGACGCCGAGCGTCACCGGGACCTCGCCCTCGGCCGTGACCGCCCGGGCTGCGCGCACCACAAGATCCATCCGAGAACCCTTCGCCGGGAGAAGTGACCACCGCCGATTTCACAGTACGGAAAGGCGGTTTCGCACAACGACACTAACCACGGCTCGCGTCGCTCGTCAACGACGGACGCGGCGCGTTACGGTCACCTCGTGCGGCTTGAAGCGGAGTTCACCAGCGAACCGTTCCACGGCGAAGGTTCGCCGCCCGAGCACGCGCTCGCCGCGCGCGACGCGGCCGTGGAAGCGGGGCTGGACACCGACTTCGGGCCGCTCGGCACGCTCGTCCGCGGTGACGCGAAGGCCCTTCTCGAGGCCTTGCCCAGGATCACACAGGCGGCGCTCGACGGCGGCGCCACCCAGGTCACGCTGCAGGTGCGCCAGGTCGCCGCGGCGGACGCCGGCGCCGCCGCCAAGGGGGAAGTCCGACCCGGCGGGTCGACCGAACCGAAGGTCGTTTCCGCCGCCGACCAGCGCGATCCGACGACTGCCCGAGCTGCCGAACCGCACGCGGCGGACGGCCCTGCAGTCGATCCGCACGCGACGGGCGGCCAAGCAGGCAAACCGCACGCGACGGGCCGCCAAGCAGGCAAACCACACGCCACAGGCGACCCGGCAGGCAAACCGCACGCGACGGGCGGTCCAGCAGGCAAGCCGCACACGGCGAGCGGCCCGACAGGGAAACCGCGCTCGTCGGGCGATCCAGCAGGTAAATCGCACACGGCCGACAGTCGAGCAGGCGGAACGAACACGACGGGCGGGCAGGCGGGCGGACCGAACACGACGGGCGGCCAAGCAGGCGGACCGAACACAGCGAGCGGCCACGCGGGTGAGTCGCACGGCGTCGACAGCGCCCCATCCGTCGAACTGAACGATGCGCTCGCCCGGCTGATCGCCGATGTCGAGCGCGAACTCGGCGCCGAGCTGGGCGATCTCGACCGCGCCGGGAAGCAGCGCGCGGTGCGGCTGCTGCGTGAACGCGGCGCCTTCGGCCTGCGGAAATCCGTCTCTTCGGTGGCCGACGCGCTGGGCGTCACACGGTTCACCGTCTACAACTATCTCAACCGCGAAGCCGACTGACCAGCACTTTCAACAAAATGTTGACGGAACTCCGGCGCCGACGTACGGTCAGCGGGACGCCACTCACGAGGAGTTCCCCGTGCCGCTCACCCTCACCGATTTCAACACCGCCGACGCCGGCGACGTACGTCCGGCGTTGACGGCCTGCCTCGCCGTCCCCCGCTGGGCGGACGCGGTTCTCGACCGCAGGCCCTACGACAACCTCGACGCGCTGCAAGCCGCCGCGGACCTGCCGTTGAGTAGTGACGAGATCCGCCAGGCCATGGCCGCGCACCCCCGGATCGGCGAAACGCCGAAGCAGCAAGGGACCGAGGCCGACTGGTCCCGCAGCGAACAGTCCGGTGTGGACAACGCCGACGAGTTCGCCGCCGCGAACGCCGAGTACGAAGCCAAGTTCGGGCACGTCTACCTCGTCTGCGCGAGCGGGCGCAGCGGCGACGAGCTGCTGAAGATCCTCCGCGAGCGCATCGGCAACGACCCGGCGACCGAGCTCGGCGTCGCCGGGCAGGAGCTGCTCAAGATCGCCGGCCTGCGGCTGGCCAAGGCGGTGACCGCGTGAGCCTGGTGACGACGCACGTGCTCGACACGGCGCATGGCCGGCCCGCAACGGGAATCGCCGTCCGCTTCGAAACCGCCGAGGGCAAGCCGATCGCCGACGGGCGCACCGACGACGACGGCCGCGTCCGCGACCTCGGCCCCGAGACGCTGGCACCGGGCGTCTACCGGCTGGTCTTCGACACCGGCGCCTACCTCGGCCCGGACGCGTTCTTCCCGGAGGTGGCCCTCACCTTCCGGATCTCCGACCCCGCGGCGCACCACCACGTGCCGCTCCTGCTCAGCCCGTTCGCCTATTCGACTTACCGAGGGAGCTGAACCGTGGCCATCACCCTGGGCCCCAACCAGTACGGCAAGGCGGAGGTCCGCCTGGTCACGGTGCGCCGCGACGGCCCCGTCCACCACCTGAAGGACCTCACCGTGTCGACGTCGCTGCGTGGCGAGCTGGCCGCGACGCACCTGACCGGCGACAACGCCGCGGTGCTCGCGACCGACACGCAGAAGAACACCGTGTACGCCTTCGCGAAGGAGGCGCCGGTCGGCGAGATCGAGGACTTCGGGCTGCGCCTGGCCCGGCATTTCACCGGCACGCAGGAGAGCATCTCCGGCGCCCGGGTCAAGATCGACGAGCACAGCTGGGACCGGATCACCGTCGACGGCGCGCCGCACGACCACGCGTTCAGCGGCGCCGGCAACGAACGGCGCACCACGGCCGTCACGGTCCAGGGCGACCGCGCGTGGGTCGTGTCCGGGATCGACGGCCTGGTCGTGCTCAAGTCGACCGGCTCGGAGTTCCACGGCTTCCCGCGCGACGACTACACGACGCTCGCCGAGACCGACGACCGGATCCTCGCGACCGCCGTCACCGCGCGCTGGCGCTACCAGGGCGACGGCATCGACTGGGCGGAAAGCCACCGCGAAATCCGGCGCGCGATGCTGGAGACCTTCGCGACGAAGCACAGCCTTTCGCTGCAGCAGACGCTCTACGCGATGGGCCAGTCGGTGCTCGAACGGCGGCCCGAGGTCGCGGAGGTGCGGCTGTCGCTGCCGAACAAGCACCACTTCCTCGTGGACCTGAGCCCATTCGGGCTGAAGAACGACAACGAGGTGTTCTACGCCGCCGACCGCCCGTACGGGCTGATCGAGGGCACCATCCTGCGCGACGACGCCGAGGACCCCGGCCCTGCTTGGGACATCCACTAGCGAGCGCCTTCCGCTCGCCTCGCAAAAAGCAGCCCCCGCCCTCTCCGGGGGACCGGCCCCGCTTCCAGCGTATCGGGACCCTCCGACGGAAAGCCGGAAAAGCCGATGTCGAGGCCGGTTTGTCCACATCACGGGTGGGGTGTGGACAAACCGGGCCGGTGTAGCAACTCCCAGGTCGGGGCGCGGATGGGTAGGCCGAGTGTGGAGCGGCTTGGCCGAGGGCGCGGACACGATTGGTGGAATCTGCAGGATTGGCCGGACCGGCGGAATTTGGCGCGATCGGCGGGATCGGCAGGATTGGTCAGCTCGGCGGGAGTTGGCGGGAGTTGGCGGGATCGGCAGGAACGGCAGATCCGCAGGAACGGCCAGATCGGCGCGATCGGCAGCAACGGCGCGATCGGTAGGAACGGCGCGATCGGTAGGAACGGCGCGATCGGCGCGATCGGCGACGAACGCAAATCCGGCGAGCGCGGGCCCGAGGTGGAGCGACTCGAACGGCCGGGCGGTGCGGGGCGAGCCAGTTGGGTTGCGGACAGCTGCCGGGGGTAGGCAAGGGCTTTGGCCTGGACCACACCTCGCCGGGCGTGGGCGAGCCCCGGTCGAGGCGTGGACATGCCGATCGGGCGTAAACCCGCCGCCGAATCGTGGGCGACAGACCGCGCATGGCGAGCCGATCAAGCGGGAAACAGACTGCCGAGGCGCGAGCGGGCCGATCGAGCGTGAAGCGGGCTGCTGAGGCGTGGGCGAGTCGGCCGAGCGCGGACCAACCCGCTGAAGCGCGGGGCAAGCCGATCGAGCGCCGACCAAACCGCCAAAGCGTAGGCAAGCCGACCGAGCGTGGAACAGACCACCAAGGCGCGGGCGAACCGACCGAGCGTGGATCTCGCCCGCCGAGCCGCGGGGCAGGCCGACCGGAGTTGATAGAACGCTCTAACGACCGCGTATCCTCTAACCGTGGCAGGGACCAAGGAACGCATCATGGCCGCCGGGGCTGAGCTTTTTCGGCGCAATGGGTACAGCGGTACCGGGCTCAAGCAGATCGTCAGTGAGGCGAATGCTCCCTTCGGCTCGCTCTACCACTTCTTTCCCGGCGGGAAGGAGCAGCTCGGTGCCGAGGTCGTCCGGAGTTCCGGGCTGGCCTACATCCAGCTGTTCGACCTCTTCATCGACCCGGCACCCGACCTGATCAGCGGGATCGAGGCGTTCTTCGCCGCCGGGATCGCGACGCTCGAAGCCACCGACTACGTCGAAGGCTGCCCGATCGCGACCGTTGCTCTCGAGGTCGCGAGTACCAACGAACCGCTGCGGGAAGCCACCGCCGACGTCTTCACCGCGTGGATCGACGCCGGGACCGAGAAGTTCGCCCGGTTCGGGCTCGGCCGGGAGGCCGCGCGGACGCTCACCATCTCCGTCGTCAACAGCCTCGAAGGCGCCTTTGTCCTCTGCCGGGCGCTGCGGGACACCGAGGCCATGGCCGTCGCCGGCGCGACCAGCGTGGACGTTGCCAAGCGGCTTCAGAGCGAGCAACTTTAGTCGGGAATCCAACAAGAATACTCAAAATGGCGCTTGACCGATCAGCATCGGACATCAAGGCTGCAGAGTGGTCTAGTCCTCCTGCCTCAACACCGTCGTTCGGTTGGAGCCGCCATGCGCCGTGTCCTCGCCGTCCTCGCCACCGCCGTCGCCGTCATCGGGATCACCGGTCAGCCCGCCGATGCCCTGGAAAACGGGCTCGCGAGAACACCCCCGATGGGGTGGAACACCTGGAACACCTTCGAGTGCAACATCAACGAGACGCTCGTCAAGCAGACCACCGACCTGATGGTCAGTTCCGGGATGCGCGACCGCGGCTACACCTACGTCAACCTCGACGACTGCTGGATGACCAAGAACCGGGACGGCGCGGGCAACCTCGTCGCGGACCCGGCGAAGTTCCCCAGCGGCCTCAAGGCGCTCGGTGACTACATCCACGCGCGCGGGATGAAGTTCGGGATCTACGAGAGCGCCGGCAGCGAGACCTGCCAGCACTACCCCGGCAGCCTCGGCCACGAGCAGACCGACGCCAACAGCTACGCGAGCTGGGGCGTCGACTACCTCAAGTACGACAACTGCGGCAGCCCCGGCGGCGAAACCCAGCAGGACTACGTCCGCCGCTACTCCGCGATGCGTGACGCGCTCAAGGCCACCGGCCGCCCGATCGCCTACAGCATCTGCGAATGGGGCAACTTCTCCCCGTCCACCTGGGCGCCCGACGTCGGCAACCTGTGGCGCACCACCGGCGACATCACCAACAACTGGGGCAGCATCGACTCGATCTACCGCCAGAACGTCGGCCTCGCGTCCGCCGCGAAGCCCGGCGCCTGGAACGACCCCGACATGCTCGAGGTCGGCGACGGCATGGACTTCCAGGAGGACCGCGCGCACTTCACGCTCTGGGCGGCGATGGCCGCGCCGCTGATCGCCGGCGCCGATCTGCGCTCCGCGAGCGTCGCGACCTTCTCCACCTACCTGAACTCGGACGTCATCGCCGTCGACCAGGACTCCCTCGGCAAGCAGGCGACGCGCATCTCGTCGAGCGGCGGGCTGGACGTCCTGCGGAAGCCCCTCCAGGACGGGGACGTCGCCGTCGTCCTGTTCAACGAGAACACCACCACGAAGACCGTCTCGACGACGGCCGCCGCGGCCGGGCTGCCCAGCGCGTCGAACTACCGGCTGACCAACCTGTGGTCGAAGGAGCTGACCACCAGCACCGGCACGATCAGCGCCGCCGTGCCGTCGCACAGCACCGTGATCTACCGGGTGAAGGCCAATGCGAGCGGCTCCAGCATCGGCACGGCCAAGGCGCTGCAGGGCGCGTCGTCGTCGCGGTGCGCCGACATCAACGGCAACCTCACGACGCCCGGCACCAAGGTCGACATCTGGGACTGCGACGGCGGGTCCAACCAGTCCTGGACGTTCACCAGCGCCGGAGAACTGAAGGCCAACGGCCTCTGCCTCGACGCCGACGGCGGTGCGACCGCGGCCGGGACCAAGCTGATCGTCTGGACGTGCCACGGCGGCACGAACCAGCAGTTCAAGCTCAACGTCGACGGCTCGATCACCGGCACGCAATCCGGCCTGTGCGTCGACGTCACCGGCGGCGACAAGCCCGCCGGCAACGTCAACGGCACTCAGCTCGAACTGTGGGGCTGCAACGACGACGCCAACCAGAACTGGTCCCTCAAGTAGCTCAGGTCCCCGTCAGGTGTTCGGGCCGCACCGGGACGCGCGTGAGCGCGAGCCCGGTCGCGGCCCGGATCGCCGCCACGATCGCCGGGGTCGACGAGATCGTCGGCGGCTCCCCCACCCCGCGCAGGCCGTACGGCGCGTGCGGGTCCGGGCGCTCCAGGACGTCGATGCTCATCGGCGGCATGTCCAGGACCGTCGGGATCAGGTAGTCGGTGAAGGAGGGGTTCCGGATCTTCCCGCCGGAGGTCTGGATCTCCTCCATCACCGCGAGCCCGAGCCCCTGCGCCGAACCGCCCTGGATCTGGCCCAGCACGGCCTGCGGGTTCAGCGCCTTGCCGACGTCCTGCGCGCAGTCCAGCGCGACCACCTTGACCAGGCCCAGCTCGACGTCGACGTCGACGACGGCCCGGTGCGCGGCGAACGCGTACTGCACGTGCGCCATGCCCTGCCCGGTTTCCGGATCCAGCGAAGAAGTAGGCCGGTGCCGCCACTCCACCGTCTCGTCGTAGACGTCCTCGGCGAGGACGTCCACCAGGTCGGCGAGCACCTGGCCGTCGACCGCGACGAGCTTGCCGCCGACGACGCGCGTCTTCCGGTCGAACCGGGACAGCAGCCGCGCCCGCACCGCCACGCAGGCGGCCTGCACCGCGCCGCCGGTCACGTACGTCTGCCGTGACGCCGACGTCGAGCCGCCGTTGCCGATCGAGGTGTCCATCGGCAGCACCGTCACCTGCTCGACGCCCAGCTCGGTCCGGACGATCTGCTGCATGATCGTCACCAGGCCCTGGCCGACCTCGCAGGCCGCGGTGTGCACCGTCGCCGCCGGCTCGCCGCCGACCAGCTGCAGCCGAACCCGCGCCGTCGAGTAGTCGTCGAAGCCTTCGGAGAAGCAGACGTTCTTGATCCCGACCGCGTAGCCGACGCCGCGGACGACGCCTTCGCCGTGCGTCGTGTTGGAGACGCCGCCGGGCATGTGCCGCAGGTCGAACGGCCGGTCCGGGGGCATCGGCTTGGCTCGGACCAGGTCCAGCAGCTCGGCGACCGGGGCGGCGGAGTCGACGGCCTGGCCGGTCGGCATCAGCGCGCCTTCGCTCATCGCGTTGCGGACGCGGATCTCGACCGGGTCGAGGCCGCAGGCAGCCGCGAGCTTGTCCATCTGCGACTCGTAGCCGAACGCCGCCTGCACCGCGCCGAAGCCGCGCATCGCGCCGCACGGCGGGTTGTTCGTGTAGGTGCCCCAGCAGTCGACCGCCACACTGTCCACTGTGTACGGTCCGACGCCGAGCGTGGCGGCGTTCGCGACCACCGCGCCGGTCGAGGACGCGTACGCGCCGCCGTCGAGGAACAACCGCGTCCGCACGTAGACGAGCCGGCCGTCGCGGGTAGCGCCGTGTTCGTAGTACATCTTCGCCGGGTGGCGGTGCACGTGGCCGTAGAAGGACTCTTCGCGGTTGTAGACCATCTTCACCGGCTTGCCGGTGTGCAACGCCAGCAGGCACGCGTGGACCTGCATCGACAGGTCCTCGCGCCCGCCGAACGCGCCCCCGACGCCGCCCAGCGTGAGCCGCACCTTCTCCACCGGCAGGCCCAGCGCGGCGACGATCTGCTGCTGGTCGACGTGCAGCCACTGCGTCGCGACGTACAGGTCGACGCCGCCTTCGGTGTCCGGCACGGCGAGCCCGGACTCCGGGCCGAGGAACGCCTGGTCCTGCATGCCGACCTCGTAGACGCCGGAGACGACGACGTCGGCGGAAAGATCCTGCGGCCCACGGCGGATCTTCACGTGCCGGACGACGTTGCCGCCGTCGTGTAGCGAAGCACCTTCGCCCGCGACAGCCGCTTCGGAATCCGTTACAGGAGAGAGTTCTTCATAGGAAACGGCGATCCGCTTCATCGCGCGCCGCGCGGTCTCCGGGTGGTCGGCGGCGACCAGCGCGACCGGCTCACCCTGGTACCGCACAACGGAAGAAGCGAGCACCGGCTGATCGGTGTGCTCCAGCCCGTAGCGGTTGACGCCGGGGACGTCCTCGTGGGTCAGCACGGCGTAGACCCCGGGCACCTTCAGGGCGTCGGTGATGTCGATCCCGGTGATCCGCGCGTACGGGTGCGGGCTGCGCAGGGTCACGCCCCACACCATGTCCTCGTGCCACAGGTCCGAGGAGTACGCGAACTCGCCGCGCACCTTGACCGTCCCGTCGGGACGCCGCGGCGACGTGCCGACGCCGTTGACCGTCTGCGTGCCGACGGTGGCGGTCATCGGTCCTCCCGCAGTCTGGCGCTCGCCGACTTCAGCTCCGACGCGATCTCGGACTCGTCCGCCTCCCGCAGCGTGCCGTCCTCGACGACGGCCTTGCCGCCGACGAACAGCCGCCGCACCGGCGGCGTCGTGCCCAGGACCAGCGCCGCGACGGGGTCCGTGATGCCCGCGTAGTTCAGGCCGGTCAGGTCCCAGATCGCCAGGTCGGCGAGCTTGCCGGGCTCGATCGAGCCGAGGTCGTCCGCCCGGCCGAGGCAGCGGGCGCCGCCCATCGTGCCCATCCACAGCGCTTCCCGTGTGGTCAGCCCGCGCGGGCCGCCGCGTTGCCGCGCCTGCAGCAACGCCTGGTGCAGCTCCTCACCGAGCCCGCCGGACTCGTTGGACGCGGCCCCGTCGGCGCCGAGGCCGACCGCGACGCCCGCGTCGAGCAGGTCGCGGACCGGGGCGATGCCGGCGCCGATGCGGCCGTTGGACGTCGGGCAGTGCGCCGAGCCGGTGCCGGTCGCGCCGAAGCGGCGGATCGCGTCGGGCGCGAGGTGGATGGTGTGCGCGAGCCAGACGTCGTCGGCGAGCCAGCCCAGCTTGTCGGCGTACTCGGCGGGCGTGCAGCCGACTTCGGCCAGGCACTGCTGCTCTTCGTCGAGGGTTTCGGCGAGGTGCGTGTGGAGCCGGACGCCCTTGCTGCGGGCCAGTTCGGCCGCGCCGGACATCAGCCGTTCGGTGACCGAGAACGGCGAGCACGGGCCGACGGCGATCTGCAGGTGCGCTCCCGCCGAGTCGTCGTGGAAGCGGCCGATCGCCGCTTCGGTGCCGGCCAGCGCGTCGTCGGTCGTCTCGACGAGGTTGTCCGGCGGCAGCCCGCCGTCGGACTCGCCGCGGTCCATCGAGCCGCGCACGACATGCAGCCGGACGCCGATCCGCTGCCGGGCCGACGCCAGCGCGGCCACCTGGTCGCCGCCGTCGCGGGGGAAGACGTAGTGGTGGTCCGCGACGGTGGTGCAGCCGGTCAGCGCCAGCCGTGCCATCCCGGCCGTGGCGGCGGCGTGCGTGATCTCCGCGTCGAGCCGGCCCCAGACCGGGTAGAGCGCGACCAGCCACTGGAAGAGCGTGTGGTCGGCGGCCATCCCGCGGGTCGCCCACTGGTAGAGGTGGTGGTGGGTGTTGATCAGGCCGGGGGTGACCAGGCAGCCCGACGCGTCGACGCGCTCGTCGAACTCGCCGGTGTAGCCGCCTTCGCCGACTTCGGCGATCCGGTCGTTCTCGACGACGACGTATCCGCTGGCGTACTCCTCGCCGCTGACCGTGGCGATCGCCCCGCCGGTGATGAGTGTCCTCACGCGACAGTGTCCTTTCCGCTAGGGCCCTTCGCCACGGCTCGCACGGCGTCGAGGATCTTTTCGTAGCCGGTGCAGCGGCAGAGGTTGCCGGCCAGCGCTTCGCGGATCTCTTCGTCGCTCGGATCGGCGACGCGGTTCAGCAGGTCGTGCGCGGCGACGACCAGCCCCGGCGTGCAGAAGCCGCACTGGACGGCGCCTTGGTCCACAAAGGACTGCTGGATCGGGTCGAGGACGTCGCCGTCGGCCAGGCCCTCGACCGTGCGCACCACGCGCCCCTCGGCCTGTCCGGCCGCGACCAGGCAGGCGCACACCGGGACGGCGTCGAGGTAGACCGTGCAGGAGCCGCATTCGCCCTGCTCACAAGCGTTCTTCGAGCCCGGGAGGCCGAGCCGCTCGCGCAGCACGTAGAGCAGGCTTTCACCCTCCCAGACGTCGTCGGCCTGCCGTTTCTCGCCGTTGATCGTGACATTCAGGCGCAAACCCGCTCCCCCGTCCGGTGCTCGTCCCAGGCCCACGTCAACGTACGCCGCGCGAGCACCGACAGCGCGTGTTTGCGGTACGCGGCGCTGCCGCGGACGTCGTTGATCGGCGACGTCGCCTCGGCGACCAGGTCGCCGAAGCGGCGTTTCAGGGAGTCCGGCAACGGCTCCGGCGAGCCCCACGGCAGCTCCGCGGCGAGGAACTCCTCGGCGGCGCGGGCCCGGCGTGGCGTGGGCGCGGCCGACCCGATCGCGGCACCGACAACACCGTCGCGCAGGGCCAGCGCGAAGGAACAGACCGCGATGACCATCGCGTTGCGCGTCCCGACCTTGGCGAACTGCTGCGGTCCGGCGTGCGCGGGCAGGTGGACGGCGGTGATCAGCTCGTCCGGCGCCAGCGAGTGGCGCTTCACGCCGACGTAGAACTCCTCCGCCGGGAGGACCCGGGTCCCCCGCACGGAGGCGACCTCGACCCGCGCGTCCAGGGCCAGCAGCACCGGGTGGGTGTCGCCGGCGGGTGAGGCGGCGCCGAGGTTGCCGCCGACCGTGCCGCGGTTGCGGATCTGGGGCGAGCCGACCGTGCGCGAGGCCATGGCCAGCGCCGGGACGAGTTCACCCACTTCGGCGATGACGCGGCTGTACGGGACGCCGGCGCCGAGCCGGACCGTGCCGTCCGTTGTGGACCACTCCGCCAGTTCAGGCACGCGGGTCAGGTCGAGCAGCGCGTCCGGGCGGCGGTGGTCGAAGTTCAGCTCGACCATGACGTCCGTGCCGCCGGCGATGGGGACGGCGTCCGGGCGCTCGGCTTTGTGGGCCAGGGCCTCGGCGAGCGTCGTGGGACGCAGGAACTCCACTCGTGCTCCTTTGCGAAGAGGGCGATAGACCAGTAGACGCCCAACCGGGCGGGGGCGGCAACGGCGCGGGCCATGAAACGCACCCGAGCGGAACCCCGCGCGTTTGTGCTTTCCTACAAGCCTGATGACGACCGTGAAAACTCTGCTGGACCTGCCGGGGCTGCGGCTGCGCCCGCGGGCCGGGGCCGACCTGCTCGACCGGCCGGTGACGCGCATCTACGTCACCGAACTGCCCGACCCCGGACGGTACCTGTCGGCCGGTGAGCTGGTGCTTTCCGGCTTGCTCTGGTGGCGCGGGCCGGGGGACGCCGAGCCGTTCGTGGCCGCGCTGGCCCGCTCCGGCGCGGCGGCGCTGGCCGCGTCCGGCGCCGACTCCGACGGCATCCCGGACGACGTCGTCGACGCCTGCGAGCGGCACCGGATCCCGCTGCTCGAAGTGCCGATCGACCTGTCGTTCTCGGTGGTCACCGAGCAGGTGGTGCTGGCGCTCGCGGCCGCGTCCGACAGCTCCCGCAAACGTTTGCTGGCCGCCGCGGACGCCCCGGTCGGGACGCTGCTGGAGAGCGCGTCGGCCGAGCTGGGCCTGCCGTGCTGGGTGCTGTCGACGCTGGGCCGGGTGGTTGCCGGGACGGCGCCGCTGCCGATGCCGGTCGAGGACGTCGTCCAGCGGTACGCCGCGAAACAGGACACGGCGGGGCCGCTGACGCTGACGCCGGTGGAAGGCCGGCACGCCGTGCCGTGGCTGATCGCCGTCGGCGGGCCGCTGAGCACCGCGCAGACGGAGCTGACCGAGGAGCTGGCGGGGCTCGTCGGCGTCACCCGGGCGCGCGCGAAGCCGTCCGAAGCCGACCTGACCGGCGACGTCCGCGTGGTCGCGTTGCGGACCGAAGGCAGCGACGAGAGCCGGGACATCCTGCGGGAGCTGCTGCCGGACGCGACGCTCGTCGAACCCGGCGGCGAGACGACGTACGCCGTGACCGCGCGGTGGCCGTCCGACGCCTTCACGGCGCTGTCCACAGTGGAGCCACTGCTCACGGCGCGCCGGATCGTCTGCGGGGTCGGCGATGCCGCGCCCCGCGATGAGGCACGCGAGGTCGCGGCCTACGCGCTGGCCGTGGCGTCGCGGCGCCCCGGGCGGGTCGTCGTGGTGCCGGGCGAGGAGATCGGCGTGCACCAGCTGCTGCTCGCCGGGGCGCCGGACGGGCTGCGGGCCGCGCTGCGCCGGCGCGTCCTCGGGCCGCTGCTGGACTACGACGCCGAGCAGCACACGGACCTGGTGCACACGGTGCGGGTGTTCCTGGAGTGCTCGGGCTCGCCGACCCGCGCGGCGAAGGCGCTGCACGTCCACGTCAACACCCTGCGCTACCGCATCGGCCGGGCAGGCGAGCTGCTCGGCGCGGACCTGACGGAGTTCACCGACCAGCTCGACGTCTACCTGGCGCTGCGCGCCGGGGACCAAGCAGGATGATGGGGAGCGTGGAACCCGAAATCACCTCGGCGCGGCAGGCGGGGCACGACCCCCGCGTGCTGGCCTTCGGGCGGCTCCAGGGCGCGGCGAACCGGCTCGAATACCTGCTCGGGCGCGCGCTGGAGAAGGAGTGCGGGATCACCCACCTGATGTACGAGGTGCTGCTGATCGTCGGGCGCGCGGGCGACGACGGGCTGACGATGCGCTCGATCGCCCAGGAGCAGGTGCTGACGACCGGCGGCGCGACCCGGCTGGTCGACCGGATGGAGACCCTCGGCCTGGTGACCCGCACGGCCCACCCGCGCGACCGGCGCGTCCAGCTGGTGCGCTTGACCGAGCTCGGCGAGCGGACGACGGTGCGCGCGAGCCGGCTGCACGTGGCGAACATCGAGCAGTACTTCTTCTCGCCGTTGCCGGAGGAGCACCGGGAGCGGTTCGCCGACGACCTGCGGCGGCTGAGCCACGCGGCCCGCGACGCCCTCCCCCGGCTGCGCTGAGCGAGCTTTCCGATCGAGGGGTTGAGAAGTGGGTAAGCAGAAACGCCGGGCGGCCGTCGAGGACGTCCCGGCGCCCCGGACGGCCGGGGAGTTCGGCGACGCCCTGCTCGCGGCGGCCTACGACGTCGCGCGGGGCATTCCCGGCGCGGCCAAGGCGTCCGCGAAGAGGCTCGCGAAGGGCTTCGAGCCGGCACCGGAACTCGCGGAGGGCGCGGACCTGGCCGCCCGGCGGGCGATCACCCGGCCCTGCCGGAACGGCTGGCTGCCCGAGGACGTCGACCAGGCGGCCCGGCGGCGGGTCGACGAGTTCGCCGTCTCGTACGTGCTCGACACGCTCGCCGGCTACGCCGGGCAGTTCGCGACCCTGCACCCGGGCTGGCGGGAGCAGCTGGACGACGTCGGCGCCGTCGCCTGGTGGTCGACGTCCGAGCCGCACTTCACGCAGTGGGCGGCGAAGCACATCCTGACCCCCGCCGAAGCGGTGACGACCGTCGTCGAAGCCCTTGGGCTCTTGGTGTCGATGCCGGCGCTGAACCCTGTTCTGCCGGTGCCGGGGACGCCTTACCGGCCGCCGGTCCCCCACGCCATCGACGAGAAGAAGCTGGGCCGCGTCCGCGCGCTGCTGGCCAAGGCCGAGTCGAGCTCGTTCCCGGAGGAGGTCGAGGCGCTGTCCGCGAAGGCGCAGGAGCTGATGACCCGGTACGCGCTCGACCGCGTGCTGGTGGAGACGACGGTCCCGGACGTGCCGGCGTCGCGGCGGCTCTGGCTCGACACGCCGTACCTCGACGCCAAGTCGCTCCTGGTCCACGTGGTCGCGACGGCGAACCGCTGCCAGGCCGTCTTCGACCCGCGCTGGGGGTTCGTCACCGTCGTCGGCGACGAGAACGACCTGGACGCCATCGCGCTGCTGACGACGTCACTGCTGGTCCAGGCGACGCGCGCGATGATCGCCGACCCGGCCGGCCGCTCGCGGGCGTTCCGGCAGTCGTTCCTCGTCTCCTACGCGACGCGGATCGGCGAGCGGCTGGAGAAGGCCGCGAAGGCGACCCTGTCGTCCTCGCCCGACTCGGACCGGCTGCTGCCGGTGCTGGCGTCCCACGAGCTGAAGGTGAAGGCGGCGTTCACGGAGCTCTTCCCCGAGGTGGTGGGCAAGTCGGTGACGGTCCGCGACCTGGACGGCTGGGACGCCGGGCGGTCGGCCGCCGACCGCGCCCGGCTGCACGGCTCGTGAGTGACTCTCACACTTCGCGACGCGCGTACTTCTCCAGCTCCGGGCGGCCGAACGGCAGCTCACCTTCGTCCAGCGCCCCGCAGTCCAGGCCCCGCAACAGGTACACCGCCAGTGCCTGGGCCGTCGCCGGTTCGTCCAGCACTCCCCCGGACGTCTTCTCCGCGTACGCGCGCAACCGGTCCACCGCCGACGGGAAGTTCTCGCGGTAGAACGTGTACGTCGCGGCGAAGCGGGTCGGCAGCTGGTGGGCGTGCAGGTCCCAGCCCTGGTAGAAGCCGCGTTCCAGGGACCTGCGCACCAGGCGCAGGTGCTCGGCCCACGCCGACGGGAGCGCGTCGCCGAGGGGGAGGCGGTTGGTCGAGCCGTCCGAGAGGCGGACGCCCGTGCCCGCCGCCGAGACCTGCATCAGCTGCTTGGCCAGGTCGGCCGCCGGGTGCTCCATGCTCTGGTACGCCGCCGCGATGCCGAGGCCGGCGCTGTAGTCGTACGTGCCGTAGTGCAGGCCCGAACAGCGGCCGTCCGCGGCGTGCACGATGCGGGCCACCGCCAGCGTGCCGTCGGCGTCCACAATGGACTGCGTCGTCTCGATCTGGACCTCGAAGCGCAACGTCCGCTCGGGCAGTCCGTACGCGGATTCCAAGCGGGCCAGCACTTCCGCGGCCACCGAGACCTGGTCGACCGCCGTCACCTTCGGCAGCGTGACGACGAACCCGGACGGCAGTGGCCCGTGTTCCAGCAGGCTGCCCAGGAACAGGTCCAGGGTGCGGATCCCGCGGTGGCGCGTCAAAGCTTCGAAGCTCTTGAAGCGGATGCCGACGAACGGCGTCCCGCCGGTGGTCGCGAGGGTCTGGCCGGCCGCGCGCGCCGCCGCGTCCTCGACGTCGTCCGCGACGCGGCCGAAGCCGTCCTCGAAGTCGATCCGCAGGTCCTCGATCGGCTCGGTGAGCAGCTTGGCCCGGACGCGCTCGTAGACGTCGGCGTCCAGGCCCAGCAGGTCTTCGTGCTCGACGAAGACCCGCATGGCCTGCTTGCCCCAGTCCGCGACCAGCCGCGTCCGGTACTGCGACGCCGGGACGTACACCGTGTGCACCGGCTGCCGCCCCGGCCGCTCCCCCGGGTACAACGCCGCGACGCGCGCGTCGGCCTCGGCCAGGCGCGCGTCGGCGGCGTCGTAGACGTCCTGGGACAGCCGCACTACTTGATCCGCTCGTACGCGGGCAGCGTCAGGAAGTCCGGGAAGCCGTCGGCCAGCGCGACCTGCTCGAACAGCTCGACGGCCGGCTCCAGCTGCTCCGGCTTGATCTCCGCGGCCAGCTCGCCGCGGACCTCGGCCAGCACGCCGCGCACCAGCTCGGACGTCACGACGTCGCCGGTGTCCAAAGTGGTCCCGTTCTTGACCCACTGCCAGACCTGCGAACGCGAGATCTCCGCCGTCGCCGCGTCTTCCATCAGGTTGTGGATCGCCGCCGCGCCGTTGCCGGACAGCCAGGACGCGATGTAGCGGATGCCGACGTCCACCGCCGCGCGCAGGCCGGCCGCCGTCGCGCCACCCGGCGTCGAGGCGACGTCGAGCAGCTGCTCGGCGGTGGCAGAGAGATCCCAGTCCTCGTCGCGCCTGCGCTCCAGCTGGTTCGGCTGGTCGCCGAGGACCTTGTCGAACTCCTCGCGGCAGATGCCGACCATGCCCGGGTGCGCGACCCAGGAGCCGTCGAAGCCGTCGCCGGCCTCGCGGCTCTTGTCGGCGCGGACCTTGTCGAGCGCGGCCTTGGTGACGTCGGGATCGTTGCGGTTCGGGATGAACGCGGCCATGCCGCCGATCGCGAACGCGCCGCGCTTGTGGCAGGTGCGCACGAGCAGCTCGGTGTAGGCACGCATGAACGGCGCGGTCATGGTGACGGAGTTGCGGTCCGGCAGCACGAACTTCTCGCCGGCGTCGCGGAAGTACTTGATCACGCTGAACAGGTAGTCCCAGCGGCCCGCGTTGAGGCCCGAGGCGTGCTCGCGCAGCTCGTAGAGGATCTCCTCCATCTCGAACGCGGCCGGGATGGTCTCGATCAGCACGGTCGCGCGGACGGTGCCGTGCTCGATGCCGAGCGTCTTCTCGGCGTGGGTGAAGACGTCGTTCCAGAGCCGCGCTTCGAGGTGGCTCTCCATCTTCGGGAGGTAGTAGTACGGGCCCTTGCCGCGGCTGAGCGACTCCTTCGCGTTGTGGAAGAAGTGCAGGCCGAAGTCGATCAGCGCGCCGACGGCCTGGCGCCCGCCGAAGGACAGGCCGCGCTCGTCGAGGTGCCAGCCGCGCGGGCGGACCACGATGGTGGCGTGCTCGACGTCGTCCTTCAGCGCGTAGCTCTTGCCGCCGCTCTCCAGCGTGATGTCCTCGCGGACGGCGTCGTACAGGTTGACCTGGCCGGACACCACGTTGGCCCAGTGCGGGGTGTTGGCGTCTTCGAGGTCGGCGAGCCACACCTTGGCGCCGGAGTTGAGCGCGTTGATGGTCATCTTGCGGTCGGTCGGCCCGGTGATCTCGACGCGGCGGTCGCGCAGCGCGGCCGGCGCCTCGGCGACCTGCCAGTCGCCCTCGCGGATCTCCTTGGTCTCCGGCAGGAAATCCAGCTTGCCGGTGGTGCGGGCCTCCTCGCGGCGCTTGCCGCGCGCCTGCAGCAGCTCGTCGCGGCGGCCGGCGAAGGCGTCGTGCAGGCCGGCGAGGAAGGCGAGCGCCTCCGGCGTCAGGATCTCGTCGCCACGCTCGACCGGGTCGCCCAGCACCTGGACTTCAGAAGACATGCGGAACACCTCGAGGGTTCGGATCTTTGGATAACGGCCCTACGGTTTTCTACCAGCCGGACTATAGTTTCTGCATAGCGGAAGCTCAACGCAGACGTAAGGAGGACCACCGGTGGCAGCGGAGAAGAACGGGCGCGATGGCGGCGTCCAGTCCCTGCAGCGTGCCTTCGAGCTGCTGGAACACCTCGCGGACACCGGCGGTGAAGCCAGCTTGTCCGAGCTCGCGACGCTGTCCGGGCTGCCGATGCCGACGATCCACCGGCTCATCCGCACCCTGGTCGACCTGGGGTACGTGCGGCAGAACACCAACCGCCGGTACGCGCTGGGCGCGCGGCTGATCCGGCTCGGCGAGAACGCGAGCATGCAGTTCGGCGCCTGGGCGCGGCCGCTGCTGGCGGAGCTGGTCGAGGAGGTCGGCGAGACGGCGAACCTGGCGGTCCTGGAGCGCGACGAGGTCGTCTACGTGGCCCAGGTGCCCTCGAAGCACTCGATGCGCATGTTCACCGAGGTCGGCCGGCGGCTGCTGCCGCACGGCACCGGCGTCGGCAAGGCGATGCTGGCCCACCTGCCGGCTGACGACGTCCGGTCGCTGCTCTCGCGGACCGGCATGCCGGCTTATACCGAGCACACGTTCACGGACGCGGATGCGCTGGCCGTCGAGCTTTCGCGCATCGCCACGCAGGGGTACGCGCTGGACGAGGCTGAGCAGGAGCTGGGGGTCCGGTGCGTGGCGGTGGCCGTGCCGGGCGCGCCGGTGCCGGCGGCGGTATCGGTGTCCGGACCGTCGGGCCGGCTGACCGCCGAGGCGGTGGCGCACATCGCCCCGGCGGTGCAGCGGGTGGCGGACGCACTGGGCGCGAGCCTCACCCAGGCGCCGCTATCAGTGTTACATTAAGTGATATCCAGTGACTGATAGTGACTCCAGTGTCGGGGGTTCCGAGCCCGCCGGTAAAGTACGCGACATGGCAAGTCTCGAAGACCTCGAAGGCCGGGTGAACGTCCTGGAGGAGCAGATGCTGTCCACCCGGCAGGACGCCGCCGCCGCTCGCGCGCTCGCCGGCACCGCGGATCGCGACGTCTCCGAGTTCAAGCAGACCCTGAACGGCCACACCAAGGTGCTCAACGCCGTGCGTGAGACCCAGATCGAAGACCACCGGGACATCGCGGCCCTCAAAACCGAGGTCAGTGCCCTGCGGGCCGACATGACCAGCAGCTTCACCAAGGTGAGCATCGGCATGGACCGGATGGCTCAGCTGCTCCAGCAGGTCGTCGAGAAGGACTGATTCACCTCAGCTCACCGGCCAGCATGTCCATGAGCAGGCCGTCCCGCCAGGTGCCGTCCGGGGCCTTCTCGTACCGGCGCAGCACGCCGACCGGGCGGAAGCCCAGCTTCGTGTAGACCCGGATCGCCGTCTCGTTGGACGCCGCCGGGTCGATCGTCAGGCGGTGGTGGCCGTTGTCCAGCAGGTGGCGGGCCAGCGCGCGGATCGCGTCCGTGCCGACGCCGCGGCCGTGGAAGTCCGGGTGCACGGAGACGTCGATCCCGGCGTGGCGGTACTGCGGCTCCAGCTCCTCGCAGCTCTGGATGATTCCGACGACCAGGCCGTCGAGTTCGATCACGTAGCTGGTGTAGCCGGCCTCGACCTCGTACAGGCCGTCGACCTCGTGGGCCGCGTCGCCCCACCAGCGGGCGACCTCCGGGGTGGCGAGGATTTCGCGGACGCGGGCGCGATCTTTTGCCGAAATGGTACGCAAAAGTACCCGCGCACCGTGGATGATGGGCATGATTGGTCCTCTCTCGCGGCGAATGACGGCTTTGGGACGTCTGGGGCGAGGAGGGGCACGAGCGGACCTGCGTCAACCGGGCATGCCCGGATTCTCCTTCGGCGCGCACCCGCCCGTCATCCGATTTTCGCGGAAGGACGGCATGGACTCCCATACCGGCGGCGCGCTCGCCTGGCTCGCTCAGGGCGCCGCCTCGAACCTGCTCGACCGGCTCGTCGACCGCGCGCTCAACGGGCCGCCGCTGCCGCCTTCCTGGCCGCCGCGCCCGGGTGGGGCGGTGCCGGGGACGGTCGAGATCTCCGTGCGGCATCAGCTGACGATCCGGACCCGGACGCCGGTGATCCTCACGCTGCAGGAAGACGGCAGCCGCACGGGCACGGTCTTCTCGATCGTCCTGGGCCACACGACCCGCGTGAACCTGCCGGGCGGTGACTACTTCGGCGCCGCGATGATCGTCGACCCGTTGGCGCGCAAGCGCTCCGGCCAGACGCTGCAGGGCATCGGCTGGTCCCGCCTGACGGTCACCGCCCGCCGGACGTCACCCCTGATCATCCCGGCCCACCACCCGTCGGCGCCGGTACTGCTGCAGCTGGGGCTGCGGAAGGCGGACGGCACGCCGTTGTTCCGTTTACCGCCTTCCCGGCTCTAGCCGGTATCCGGCCGCCGTCTCGCGACTCCGGAGGAGAGCGAGAGGGGACTCGACTGGGAACCGTTCACCGGATCACTCGTCTGGCTGGGTCAGGCCGGGACCGCCGGGGAACCGCACGGGGTGACGGTGCCGATGCTGCTCGGCGAGACCGCGCACCTGACCCTGGCACGCGACGACTACCTGATCAGCGCGCTGGTCCTCGACGCGCCCGCGCGGCTCGGCGGCAACCCGGTGCTGCACGGCGTCGGCTGGGTCCGTCACTGGGTGGCCGGCAACCGGACCGATCGGCTCGGCATCACCACCGAGGTGCCGGCCAAGGAGCTGCTCGAACGGCTCGGCCTGCGCAAGCCGGACGGGACAAGCCCGTTCGAGCTGCCGTCGCGCCCTGACCGGCCGCAGCTGCCGGCCTCATGGGTTCGCGTGCGCCGAGCCGCGCTGCTCGCGGAGCAGCCGGCTGCCTTCACCGCCACGGCGAACGCGCGGTGCCGCGCGAGCGTGGTGCAGCGCGGCTCGCGCTGCACCACGGCGGTTTCCACCTTCAGCGCGAACGGACTGTGCACGCACCACGACAGCCACTTCAAGGCGGGTGGCACCGTCCACGACTGGGCCACCCGGAAACGGATCCGTCAGCCCAGCAGAGCGTTCACGAACGCACCCGGCTCGAACGGCGCCAGGTCGTCGGGCCCCTCGCCGAGGCCCACGAGCTTCACCGGCACGCCCAGCTCGCGCTGGACCTGGAACACGATGCCGCCCTTGGCGGTGCCGTCCAGCTTGGTCAAGACGATGCCCGTGACGTCGATGACCTCGGCGAACACGCGGGCCTGCATCAGGCCGTTCTGGCCCGTGGTCGCGTCCAGGACCAGCAGGACCTCGTCGACCTTCGCCTGCTTCTCGACGACTCGCTTGACCTTGCCCAGCTCGTCCATCAGGCCCGTCTTCGTGTGCAGTCGGCCCGCGGTGTCGATCAGGACCGCGTCGACGCCCGTGTCCACGCCGCGCTTGACCGCGTCGAACGCGACCGCCGCCGGGTCCGCGCCTTCCTTGCCGCGCACGACCTCCGCGCCGACGCGCTCGGCCCACGTCTGCAGCTGGTCGGCCGCCGCCGCGCGGAACGTGTCCGCCGCGCCCAGGACCACCGTGGCGCCCTGGGCGACCAGCACCCGCGCGAGCTTGCCCGTGGTCGTCGTCTTGCCCGTCCCGTTGACGCCCGCGACCAGCACCACCGCGGGCTGCTTCTGCCCGTCGACGGTGTGCGGCAGCGCGCGCACCGCGCGGTGGCCGTCGGTGGACAGCTCCGCCGTCAGCACCTCGTGCAGCACCTCGCGGGCCTCGACGGAGTTCCGCACCGCGCGGCGGGACAGCTCGTCGCGCAGCCGCTCGACGATGTGGTTCGTGGTCGCCGCGCCGAGGTCGGCCATCAGCAGCGTGTCTTCGACGTCCTGCCAGGAGTCCTCGTCGAGGTCGCCGGCGCCGAGCAGGCCCAGCAGGCTCTGGCCGAACATCGAGCGGGACTTCGTGAGCCGCCCGCGCAGCCGCTCCAGCCGGCCGGCCGCGGGGTCGATCTCCTCGGCGACGGGCGCCGGTTCGACGACCTCGGTGTCCGGCCGAGTGGTATCCGGCCGAGTGGTATCCGGCAGAGTGGCGTCCGGCAGCTTGACGTCCCGGACCGTGCGCTGGGCCGAGTCGCGCGGGACCGCCGCGTCGTCGCCGACGGCGGGCTGGCCGTCGACCTCCGGGCGGTCGTCGACCGGGTGCTCGGCCGGCCGTTCGACCTCGGGCGCCGCGCCGCCGGGCGCGAGCGCGATGCCCCCGCTGGCCGCGTAGCTGCCGCCCTTCGGTTTCGCTTCGACCTCACGCTGGGCGTCCAGGCTGATGCGGCGCTTGCGCGCGATCAGCAGGCCGGTCACCAGCAGGGCGACCAGCACGACGACCGCGATGACTACGAAGATGAACCAGGAGCTCGACACCGCACCATCCTTTCATTGGCCCGCCGCCACCGCGGACCCGCCGTCCACGCAGGCAATTCGTAACGACGTACATCCCGATTGAGCCAAGACTTCACAGGGTGGGTTGCGTCACAGGCAACGCTGCACTAAACCCCTCCGGATGGGGAAACGCGCTAGCCACGGCTTCCGGGTGATCGGGTTGATTTCGGGCACGTCGGTCGACGGCATCGACGTCGCCGCGGCCGACCTGCTCGCCGAGGACGGCACCGTGGTGCTGACGCCGCTCGGCGAGCTCGACGTCCCCTACCCCGAACCGCTGCGCGAAGGCCTGCTCGCCGCGCTGCCGCCGAACCCGTGCACCGCCGGGGAGCTGACGCGGCTCGACACCGGCGTCGGCCAGGCGTTCGCCGACGCCGCCCTGCGCGGGGCCGTCGAGCTGGCGGGCGGCACCGCGGACCTCGTCGCCTCGCTGGGCCAGACCGTGTTCCACTGGGTCGAGGACGGCAGCGTCCGCGGCACCCTGCAGCTCGGCCAGCCCGCGTGGATCGCCGAACGCACCGGGCTGCCGGTGCTCGCCGACCTGCGTGCCCGGGACGTCGCCGCGGGCGGCCACGGCGCGCCGCTGGCCAGCACCTTCGACCAGCTCTGGCTGCGCGGCCTGGCCGAGGACGGCGGCCGTCCGGTCGCCGCGCTCAACCTGGGCGGGATCGCGAACATCACCGTCGTCGCCGCGGACGCGCCCGCGATCGCCTACGACACCGGGCCCGCCAACGCGCTGCTCGACCTCGCCGCCCACCGCGTCACCGGGCACCGCAGCGACCTCGACGGGCGGCTCGCGCTGAGCGGCTCGGTGCGCGCCGACCTGCTGGTGGCGCTGCTCGCCGACCCGTACTTCGCCGCCCCGGCGCCGAAGTCCACCGGCAAGGAGCACTTCAACGCGGCCTACCTCGACGCCGCCCTCGCCGGGCTGCCGCCGGTCACCGCGGCCGACCTGCTCGCGACGCTGACCGAGCTCACCGCCGTCACGGTCGCCGAGCAGTGCCACCACCACGGCGTGACGACGGTGATCGCGTCCGGCGGCGGGATCGCCAACCCGGCGCTGATGACGGCGCTCGCGCGGAACCTGCCCTCGGCGGTGCTCAAGACCAGCGACGACCTCGGCCTGCCCGGTGCCGGCAAAGAGGCGTACCTGACGGCGCTGCTGGGCTGGCTCACCTGGTGCGGCGTGCCCGGTACGGTGCCGTCGGCGACCGGTGCGCGGGGACCGCGCCTGCTCGGCGCCCTCGTCCCGGGTGCCGGGCCCTTGACCCTTCCTGCCCCGCTGGGGGGCGCCGTGACGCGGTTGCGCGTCGCGGAGAAGGCCGGATGAGGAGTAGGAGAAGTCCATGCGGGGTGTTGATCTGGCCATCATCGTGGTCTATCTGGCGGCGATGCCGCTGATAGGCGTGCTGGTCGGGCGGAAACAACGATCGGCCGCCGACTACTTCGTCGGGGAGCGCAGCCTGCCGTGGGGCGCGGTGATGCTGTCCGTGGTGGCCACCGAGACGTCGACGCTGACCGTGATCAGCACGCCGGGCCTGGTGTTCGGCAACGCGTTCCTGTTCCTGCAGCTGGCCTTCGGCTACATCATCGGCCGGGTCATCGCCGCGTTCGTGCTGCTGCCGCGGTACTTCCGCGGCAACCTCGTGAGCGCGTACGCCTTCCTGGGCAAGCGGTTCGGCTCGGGGCTGCAGGGCACCGCGTCGGTGACGTTCGTGGTGACGCGGCTGCTCGCCGAGGGCGTCCGGCTCTTCGCCGGCGCGATCCCGATCAAGGTGATCCTGGGGCACTACAACATCCACCTCGACTACTGGGTGATCGTGGTGATCCTGACCGCGCTCACGCTGATCTACGCCTACATCGGCGGGATCAAGGCGGTCGTCTGGGTCGACGTCATCCAGCTGACGCTGTACCTCGGCGGCGCCGCGGTGGCGGCGATCGTGCTGCTGAACAAGCTGCCGGGCGACTGGGTGAGC
Organism: Amycolatopsis sp. WQ 127309; assembly: GCF_023023025.1. Taxonomy (NCBI): domain Bacteria; kingdom Bacillati; phylum Actinomycetota; class Actinomycetes; order Pseudonocardiales; family Pseudonocardiaceae; genus Amycolatopsis; species Amycolatopsis sp. WQ 127309. Next base: position 4,806,725 of record NZ_CP095481.1, on the reverse strand, counting down.
CAGGCGTCCGCGGACGGGAAGTTCGCACTCGTCGACTTCACGAAGAACCTGCTGACCAGCCCGTACGCCTTCGTGACGGCGGTGCTCGGCGGTGCGGCGCTGTCGATGGCCTCGCACGGCGCCGACCAGCTGATCGCGCAGCGGCTGATGGCCACGCGCAGCCTGCGCGACGGCCAGAAGGCGCTCATCGGCAGCGGGCTCATCGTCACCGTGCAGTTCGCGCTGTTCCTGCTGGTCGGGGCGATGCTGTGGGTGTTCAACGGCCGCAAGTCGGTGGCGGAGCTCGGCCTGCAGAGCCCGGACGACGTGTTCTCGAAGTTCATCATCGACGACCTGCCGGTCGGGGTGTCGGGCCTGCTCATCGCCGGTGTGCTCGCCTCGACCATGGGCGCGCTCGCGTCGGCGCTCAACGCGCTCTCGACGTCGACGGTGGCCGACCTCTACCAGCGCTTCACCAAGAAGGCGCCCGAAGACTCGAAGCTGCTCAAGCACGGTCGCATGTGGACGCTGATCTGGGCCGTGGTGTTCGCGGTGTTCGCGTCGCTGTTCTCCACCACGAAGAACTCGGTGATCGAGCTCGGCCTGGCGATCACCGGCTACACCTACGGCGCGCTGCTCGGGGCGTTCCTGCTCGGCCTGCTGATCAAGAAGGCCCGGCAGGTGGACGCGATCGTCGCGTTCGTCGCGACGGTCGTGGTGATGGCGTTCGTGATCCTCGGCCTGAAGTTCAGCGCGAAGAGCGGTTCGCTGATCGGCGTCGACTTCAGCAAGGCGGCCGGCGACCGCGTCGCGCTCGCCTACCCCTGGTACACGCTGCTGGGCGTGGTGATCACGCTGGTCGTCGGCGGGTTGCTCTCGCTGCGCCACCGCACGCCCGACCCGAAGGCCGCGGAGGCCAACGCCGTGGGCGAAGAAGTCACTTCCGCCTGATTCTTTGAACCGCTTCCGGCGGGCGCCCGTGTTGGTCAGCGGGAGCCCGCCGGGAAGCGGCGGGAGGATTCGAAGGTGGGAACATGAAACGGATTTTGGTTGCGCTCGCGGTCGGCTCGCTGGCCCTCGGCGGCGCGGCGACGGCTTCGGCCGCCACGGCGACCCCGAAGGTCCCGGTGGCGATCCAGGTCCCGACGGGCAACCGGCCCCTCGCCACGTACGCCGGTGACGGTGTCCAGATCTACGGCTGCACGAACGGCGCCTGGGCGCTGATCCAGCCCGCGGCCGTGCTGTCGAAACACGGTCAGCCGGTGGCGATCCACAGCAAGGGTCCGGTGTGGACATCCACTGTGGACGGAAGCACGGTCGGCGCGGCCGCGGCGGCGACCTCGCCGCGTGACGGCGCGATCCCGGAACTGCTCCTCAAGGCGAACCTCAACAGCGGCACCGGGGTGTTCGGCAAGGTCACCTACGTCCAGCGCTTGAACACCCGCGGCGGTGTCGCACCGGCCGGGGCGTGCGCGGAAGGCGCCCAGACCGCGGTCCACTACACGGCCGACTACGCCTTCTGGGTGGCCGGCTAGCAAGCATCCCAAGGCGGCCTCGGTTGCGTGAGACGCACCGAAGGCCGCCTTGGTTCGTCCAGGGCCCGGCGAAAGCCGAGCGTCAGCCGACCGCGACCGGTTCGTCGTCGGCGGTGCGGAGGCGCTGCGAGATCACCTTGGTGATGCCGTCGCCCTGCATGCTCACGCCGTAGAGCGCGTCGGCGATCTCCATCGTCGGCTTCTGGTGGGTGATGATGATCAGCTGGGACGAGTCGCGCAGCTGCTCCAGCAGGCCGATCAGCCGGCGCATGTTGGTGTCGTCCAGCGCCGCCTCGACCTCGTCCATGACGTAGAAGGGTGAGGGGCGGGCGCGGAAGATCGCGACCAGCATGCCCACCGCGACCAGCGACTTCTCGCCACCCGAGAGCAGCGACAGCCGCTTGACCTTCTTGCCCGGCGGGCGCGCCTCGACGTCGACGCCGGTGGCGAGCAGGTCGTCCGGCTGGGTGAGGACCATCCGGCCCTCGCCGCCGGGGAAGAGCACGCTGAACACCGTCTCGAACTCGCGCGCCACGTCCGCGTAGGCGCCGGCGAAGACCTCGAGGATCTTCTCGTCGACCTGCTTGATCACGGCCTCGAGGTCCTTGCGGGTGTCCCGGAGGTCCTCGAGCTGCGTGGAAAGGAACTTGTACCGCTCCTCCAGCGCCGCGAACTCCTCCAGCGCGAGCGGGTTCACCTTGCCCAGCAGGGAAAGGTCCTTCTCGGCGCGCTTGGCGCGGCGGGCCTGGGTGTCGCGGTCGAAGGGCATCGGCGGCGGCGGGGTGACGTCTTCGCCGCGCTCCTTGGCCGCCTCGTACTCGGCCGTCTCGCCCGCGCTCGGCGGTACCGGGACGTCCGGGCCGTACTCCTGGACCAGGTCGGCGAGGCCGATGCCGAAGTCCTCGGCGATCTTGGCTTCCAGGGTCTCCAGCCGCAGCCGCTGCTCCGCGCGCTGGACCTCGTCGCGGTGGACGGCGTCGGTCAGCTTCTCCAGCTCGCCGGTCAGCTCGCGGACCTTGGCGCGGACGCCGGTGAGCGCGGACTCGCGGCTTTGACGCCGGGACTGGACCTGGTCGCGTTCGGTGGCCGCGCGCTGGACCGAGCGCTCGATGCGCTCGAGCGCGATCTCACCGCCGTCGACGACGGCGTCGGCGATCCGCGCGCCGTGCTTGCGGGCCGCGGCGGCGCGCTCGGCGCGTTCACGGGCCTGCTGCTCGGCGTGGGCGGCGCGGCGGAGGCCTTCGGCCCGGCCCGCGATGCTGCGCGCCCGCTCCTCGGCGGTGCGCTGCGCGAGCCGCGCCTCCATCTCCTCCTGCCGGACGACGGCCAGCTCTTCGACGGCCTGGTCGCGCTCGGCGGTGTCCGGGTCGTCCTCGACGGGCTGCTCGGCGACGGCGGCGAGGCGTTCCTCCAGCCCGGCGAGCTGGGCCAGCGCCTGGATGCGGCTGTGCTCGACCTTCGCGCGCTGCCCGGTGAGGCGTTCGACCTCGGCCTGCGCGGAGCGGGCGGCCTGCTGCAGCCGGTTGAGCCGCTCCGACGAGCGGGCCTTGCGTACCTTGGCGTCGCCGAGGGCGTCCTTGGCCTGGGAGACCTCTTCGCGGCGGGCCTGCTGCTCGGCGCGGGCGCCTTCCAGCTCGGCCGTGTACTGCTCCACCTGGCGTTCGGCCGTGCGCAGCCGCACCCCGGCCTCGTCGACGGCGGCCTGGACCTCGATCACGCTCTCGCGGGCGCTGGAGCCGCCGATCGCCCAGCGGGCGCCGAAGACGTCACCCTCGGCCGTGACCGCGCGGACGTCCGGGTGCGCGGCGACCAGGCGCCGGGCCGACTCGAGGTCGCGGACCAGGGCGAGCTTGTCGAGCGCCTGCTCGACGGCGGGCCGCAGCTGGGCCGGCGCGGAGACGACCTCGCGGGCCCAGCGCGCGCCTTCCGGCAGCGCGGGCCAGGAGTAGGTGTCCACAGTGGACTCGGACGCGCCGAGCACGATGCCCGCGCGGCCGGAGTCCGTGTCCTTCAAGTACTTCAGGGCGCGCAGGGCGTCTTCGCCGCCGCTGACGGCGACCGCGTCGGCCACCGGGCCGAGCGCCGCGGCCAGCGCGACCTCGTGACCGGGCTCGACGGTCAGCAGCGCGGCGACCGAGCCGAGCAGGCCCGGCAGCTCGTGGGATGCGCCGAGCAGCGCGCCCGCGCCGTCCTTGCGCTTGAGCCCCATGGACAGCGCCTCGACGCGGGCCTTCTCCGACGCGATCTCGCGCTCGGCGGTGCGTTCGGCCTTGACCAGCTCTTCGACGCGCGCCTTGGCCGCGTTGTTGGCCTCGACCGCGCGGTCGTGGTGGGCCATCAGGCCGGAGTCGTCGGACTCCTCGACGCCGCCTTCGGCCTTGGCCTCTTCCAGCTCTTCGTCGGCGATTTCGGCGCGCTCGGCGGACTCCTCGATGGAGACGCTGAGCCGGTCGATCTCGTCCGTGGTCGCGCCGTTCTTGCTGCGCAGCGCCTCGACCTGGCCGGTCAGCTTGGCCATGCCCTCGCGGCGGTCGGCGATGGCGCGGACGGCGGCCCAGTGCGCGCGCTCGGCGGCCTGGACGCGCTGTTCGAGGTCTTCGCGCCGCAGCACGGTCTGGGCGAGCAGCTCCCGGGCCTCCATGACGGCCTCGTTGAGCTCTTCCTCCTGCTCGGCGACGCGCTCGGCTTCTTCGAGCAGCTCTTCGGGGTCGCGGCCGCCGGTGTGCGCGGCGACGTCGGCCGAGAGGTGCCGCTGCCGCTCGATCGCCAGCCGGACGGTGCCGCGCAGGCGCTCGGCCAGCGCGGACAGCTTGTACCAGGTCTCCTGGGCGCTCTGCAGCAGCGGCGCGTCCTCGGCCAGCGACGACTCCAGCTCGGTCTCCTCGGCGGAGACGATCTCGAGGGTCTGCTCGACCTCGGCGCGGCGCTGGCGGGCGACCTTCTCGTCGGCCTCTTCCCGCGCGATCGAGCCGCGCTGGCTGACCAGGTCGTCGGCGAACAGGCGCAGCCGGGAGTCGCGCAGCTCGGACTGGACGTACTGGGCCTTGCGGGCGATCTCGGCCTGCTTGCCCAGCGGCTTGAGCTGACGGCGCAGCTCGGTGGTGAGGTCGCCGAGGCGGTCGAGGTTGCCCTGCATGTTGGCCAGCTTGCGCAGGGTCTGTTCCTTGCGCTTGCGGTGCTTGAGGACGCCGGCGGCCTCTTCGATGAAGGCGCGGCGCTCCTCGGGCTTGGACTCGAGGATCGCCGAGAGCTGGCCCTGCCCGACGATGACGTGCATCTCGCGGCCGATACCGGAGTCCGAGAGCAGCTCCTGGACGTCCATCAGGCGGCAGCGGTCGCCGTTGATCTCGTACTCGCTGGCGCCGTCGCGGAACATCCGGCGGGTGATCGACACCTCGCCGTACTCGATCGGCAGCGCGCCGTCGGCGTTGTCGATGGTGAGGGTGACCTCGGCGCGGCCGAGCGGGGCGCGGCCCGCGGTGCCGGCGAAGATGACGTCCTCCATCTTGCCGCCGCGCAGGTCCTTGGCGCCCTGGGTGCCCATGACCCAGCGCAGGGCATCCAGCACGTTGGACTTGCCGGAGCCGTTCGGGCCGACCACGCAGGTGATGCCCGGTTCGAAGCGCAGCGTGGTGGCCGAGGCGAAGGACTTGAAGCCCTTGAGCGTCAGGCTTTTCAGGTGCACTGGGTGCTGACCCCTCTGGCTGCCGGTTCGGGCGTTTCAATCGTCCCAGGCTACCTGGGGGTGTCCCGGGACCGCCGGACGCGCCCCCTCTCCGGCGCGCCTTAGCACAGCGTGATCGGCGTCGGCAACCTCCTGCGCCACACCCGCCCCGGAAGTACCAAGGCCCGGGCTACCGCTCGGCGAAGCCGCTGAGCCCCCCTTTCGGGTCGGACCAGCGCTCGACAACGGTCTCCACACTTCCGGGTGATTCTCCGGAACGGAGGACGGCCAACAGCCGCTCACAGTGGTCGCGATCACCCTCCGCTATGACCTCGACACGACCGTCGGGCATGTTGCGGGCACTGCCGACGAGACCGAGCTCGAGCGCCCGGCTGCGCGTCCACCAGCGGAAACCGACGCCCTGCACCCGCCCGCGGACCCACGCCGTCATCCTGGTGTTCGTTTGTCCCTCACTCACACGTTCATCCTTTCCGGACAGTTTGACTGCACTCAGTGATCACGCGGGCTCCCTACCTGGGCGAATGCGGCACTGACGGTGATAATCTCCCCGCCGAGGTCGCCCTCCCGGGTTCCCCCGCTCGGGCAAGCAGTGATCGTTCGACGACCTCGAGCCGCAGGTTTTGGAGTCACCCCGATCTTCTAGGAGCCTCTATGCCCCGCCCCGACGGGTCGGATTCGAGCTCACGCATCACCAGGATCGACACCACCGCACCGCCGAAGAGCAGCAAACCGAACCGCGCCGGGTACGTCGTGCTCGGGGTGGCCGGGCTGGTCGTCGCGACGGCGTTCGCGGCCGTCGCCGAGCTCGCCGGACCGGCCCCCGCGACCACCGCGGGCGGCACCGGCGCCCCGGGCGGCCAGGGCACCTCGCCCGCCGGCGTCCAGACGGTGTCGGGCACCCCGACCCCGGGCGGCCCGTCCACCCTCGGCGGCCCGCCGCCGCCGACGGAGACGCAGTCGTCGAGCGCGCCGACCACGGTGGTCTCGGTCAGCCCGGACGGCAAGACGACCACCACGGTCGTCACCCACGCCCCGCCGCCCCCGTACACGCCCCCGCCGGGCGGCCCGGGCAGCACACCACCGCCGGTGACCAAGACGACGACGAAGACCCCACCGCCGGTGACGACCACTCCGACGACGCCGCCGCCGACCACGACGTCGCCGCGGACGGACCCGCCGACCGACACGACCACGCCGGCCGGCGGTGGCGGCAGCTCGTCGGGCGCACCGTCGGTGAGCACGACCGGCACGTCGCCGACGCCCAGGTAAGCGCGAAGTCCCCGAAGGCCACCGCCGCGGCGGTGGCCTTCGTCGTTCCTGGGCCAAACCGCGGTTCGGCTTCGCCGGCGCGTTGCCCCGACCAGCCGACCTTCCTGCTCTGACCCGAAGTCCGTGAATGCCACATCGAGGGACGCTAGTTCCCTCAATGTGGCATTCACGGACTTCGGCCGGTCCCAGTGACACGGGCCGTGCGTCAGGCCTCGAAGCGGTAGCCCATGCCCGGTTCCGTCAGCAGGTGGCGGGGCCGCGAGGGTTCCGGCTCCAGCTTGCGCCGCAGCTGGGCCAGGTACACCCGCAGGTAGTGGGACTCCGTCTCGTACGACGGGCCCCACACCTCGTGCAGCAGCTGCTTCTGCGCGACCAGCCGGCCGCGGTTGCGGACCAGCAGTTCCAGCACGCCCCACTCCGTCTTGGTCAGGTGGACCTCGTGACCGTCGCGGCGGACCTTCTTGGCCGCCAGGTCGATGCTGAACGACGCCGTGTCCACCACCGCGTCCACGTCGTCGGCGCCCGCCACCGCCGAGCGGCGGACCGCCGCACGCAGCCGCGCCAGCAGCTCGTCCATGCCGAACGGCTTGGTGACGTAGTCGTCGGCGCCCGCGTCGAGCGCCTGGACCTTGTCCGCCGAGTCGCCGCGGGCGGACAGGACGATGATCGGGACCGTCGTCCAGCCGCGCAGGCCGGCGATCACCTCGGTGCCGTCGAGGTCGGGCAGGCCGAGGTCGAGCACGACGACGTCCGGCTTGGTCTCCGCGACGGCCTTGAGCGCGGCCGTGCCGTCGTGGGCGGTGATCACCTTGTAGCCGCGCGCGGTGAGGTTGATCCGCAGTGCCCGCACGATCTGCGGCTCGTCGTCCACCACCAGCACGGTGGCCCCGATGTCGGTCATCGCACCCCCTCTTCGACTTTGTACGTGACGCTCTCGGCGGGCAGGGAGACGACGACCGTGAGCCCGCCGCCCGGGGTGTCCTCGGCGCGGATCGTGCCGCCCATCGCCTCGGTGAACCCCTTCGCCACCGACAGCCCGAGCCCGACCCCCGGTGTCGCGTCCCGGTCGCCACCGAGCCGCTGGAACGGCGCGAACGCCGAGTCCGCCGTCCCCTTCCGCAGGCCCTTGCCGTGGTCGACGATCCGCAGCTCGACGTGGCCGGAGTGGGCGCTGGCCCGGGCCGACACCCGGCCCCCGCCGTGCCGCAGCGCGTTGTCCAGCACGTTCGCCACCACCCGTTCCAGCAGGCCGGGATCGGCGAGCACCGACGGCAGCTGGTCGTCGACCGCGACGACCACCGCGCCGGAGGCGTCCACATTGGACAGCGCGTGCGCGACGACCTCGTCGTAGCCGACCGGACGCAGGAGCGGCACCACCGCGCCGGTGGCCAGCCGCGACGAATCCAGCAGGTTGTCGATCAGCCCGGCCAGCCGGTCGGCGGACAGTTCGATGGCCTCCATCAGCTCCGCGGTGTCCTCTTCGGACAGTTGCAGGTCGGGCGCGCGCAAGCTGCCGATGGACGCCTTGATCGACGTCAACGGCGTCCGCAGGTCGTGCCCGACGGCCGAAAGCAACGTCGTGCGCAGCTCGGTGGCCTCGGCCTTGCGCTCGGCTTTCGCCGCGGCGTCGGCACTGCGCTGCTGCCGCAGGGACAATAGCGCCTGCCCGGCCACGGCTTCCAGCACCCGCCGGTCGGCCGCCGGCAGCGCGCGCCCGCGCAGCGTGAGGTGGACGTCGGCGGTGACGGCGATGTCGACGTCGGCCTCGTCCGGGTCGGCGCACGGGTGCTCCCCCGCGGTCGCCACGCCCTGCCACGCGCCTTCGCGCTTTTCCAGCAGGGTCACCGAAGTCAGCGCGAAGTTCTCGCGGACCTTCTCCAGCAGGCGCTCGATCGGGTTCGCGTGGGTCAGCACGGTCCGCGCGTAGGAGGCGAGCAGCGCCGCCTCGGTCCGCGCCCGCGCCGCCTGCGTCGCCCGGCGCGCGGCCGCGTCGACGACCAGCGCGACGAGCACCGCGACCACGACCATCGCGATCAGCGTCACGAGGTTCTGCGGGGTGTGCACGGTGAGCGTGTACAGCGGCGGCGTGAAGAAGAAGTTGAGCAGCCCGGCCCCGAGCACGGCCGCGACCAGCGCCGGGCCGAGGCCGCCGACCAGCGCGACGACGACCGTGGCCAGCACGTACGAAATCACGTCGGTGGCGAAGTCGAACCCGGTGCGCACGAACAGGCCGATGACCGTCACCAGCACCGGCAGCACGACGCTCAGCACCCAGCCCGCGACCAGCCGCGAGAACCCCAGCGGGCTCGCGCCGAGCCGGGCTCGCAGCCGCCCGCCGGCCTCGGCGTGGGTGACCATGTGGACGTCGATGGGCCCGGACTGGCGGACCACCGTGGCGCCAATGCCCTCGTCGAACAGCCGCGCCACGCGCGAACGGCGTGACGTGCCGATCACCAGCTGGGTCGCGTTGACGCCGCGGGCGAAGTCCAGCAACGCGGTCGGGACGTCGTCGCCGACGACGGTGTGGAACGTCGCGCCGACCTCCTCGGCCAGCGTGCGGCAGCGGGCGATCGCGGTGGGGCCGAGCCCGGACAGGCCGTCGCCGCGCAGGATGTGGAGGACCTGCAGTTCGGCGCCGGCGCGGGTGGCGATCCGGCTGGCGCGGCGCATCAGCGTCTCGCTCTCCGGCCCGCCGGTGATGGAGACGACAACGCGTTCGCGCGCCTCCCAGGTGTCGGTGATCTGCTGCTCGGCGCGGTAGCGCTGCAGGGCGACGTCGACCTGGTCGGCCACCCAGAGCAGGGCCAGCTCGCGCAGCGCGGTGAGGTTGCCGGGGCGGAAGTAGTTGCCGAGCGCGGCGTCGATCCGCTCGGCCGGGTAGACGTTGCCGTGCGCGAGCCGCCGCCGCAGCGCCTCGGGCGTGATGTCGACCAGTTCGAGCTGTTCGGCGCGGCGGACGACCTCGTCGGGCACGGTCTCCTGCTGCGTGACGCCGGTGATGCGCTCGACGACGTCGTTGAGGCTCTGCAGGTGCTGCACGTTGACGGTGGACAGCACGTCGATGCCGGCCTCCAGGAGCTCCTCGACGTCCTGCCAGCGCTTGGCGTTGCGTGAGCCCGGCACGTTGGTGTGCGCGAGTTCGTCGACGACGGCGACCTCGGGCGCGCGGGCGAGGATGGCGTCGACGTCCATCTCCTCGAAGGCGCGGCCGCGGTGCTCGGCGTGCCGGCGCGGCACGATCTCGAGGTCTTCGAGCAGCACCGCGGTCTTCTCGCGGCCGTGCGTCTCCACCAGCCCGGCGACGACGTCGGTGCCGCGGTCGAGCCGGCGCCGCGCCTCGCCGAGCATGGCGAAGGTCTTGCCGACGCCCGGAGCCGCGCCGAGGTAGATCCTCAGCTCCCCCCGGCGCGGCTTCTTCGTACTGGTCACGCTGTCAGTGTGCCCCTCCGGCCGCACCTTGCACGGCCAAGTTGAGCTGGAGCACATCCACCCCGGGGACACCGATCCCGGCGCCCGACGTGTTCGCTTCGACGAGCTGCTTCACCCGATCCGCGGGCAGCCCCGTCACCCGGGCGACGCGGGCGATCTGGAGGTCGGCGTAGGCGACGCTGATCGCCGGGTCGAGCCCGGAACCCGACGCCGTCACCGCGTCCGGCGGTACCTGATCGGGTGACACGCCTTCCCGCTTCGCGATGGCGTCCTTCCGCTCGCCGATGGTCTTCACGAGGTCCTCGTTGTACGGGCCCTTGTTGGACGCGCCGGACGTCGACGGGTCGCCGGGACCGAGCGCGTCCTTCGAGAGCGCCGAGGGCCGGTTGTGGAACCACGGGTCGCGCGCCGGGTCGGCGGGCACCGGGTCGACGCCGATGAGCGACGACCCGACGGCCTGGCCGTTCTGCGTGACGACCGAGCCTTCGGCGTGGCCCTCCAGCCCGGGGATGCGGGCGATCGCCCACACGGCCAGGGGGTAGATCACCCCGAGCAGGACCGTCATCACGATGAGGACGCGCAGCCCGGCCCAGGTCTGCTTGACGAGAGTGTTCACGAGGTCACCCGATTCCAGGGATGAGGCGCACGAGCAGGTCGATCAGCCAGATCCCGAGGAAGGGGCTGACGATGCCGCCGAGGCCGTAGACAAGCAGGTTGCGGCGCAGCAGGGCCGAGGCCGACGACGGCTTGTACCGCACGCCGCGCAGGGCCAGCGGGATGAGCACGACGATGATCAGCGCGTTGAAGATGACCGCGGAGAGGATCGCCGACTTCGGCGTGGCCAGGTGCATGATGTTCAACGCGCCGAGCTGGGCGAAGATGCCGGTGAACATCGCCGGCAGGATCGCGAAGTACTTCGCGAGGTCGTTCGCCACGCTGAACGTCGTCAACGCGCCGCGGGTGATCAGCAGCTGCTTGCCGATCTCGACGATCTCGATCAGCTTCGTCGGGTCGCTGTCGAGGTCGACCATGTTGCCGGCCTCCTTCGCGGCGGACGTGCCGGTGTTCATCGCGACGCCGACGTCGGACTGCGCGAGCGCGGGGGCGTCGTTGGTGCCGTCGCCGGTCATCGCGACGAGCCGGCCGCCTTCCTGCTCCTTCTTGATGAGCGCCATCTTGTCTTCGGGCTTGGCCTCGGCGAGGTAGTCGTCGACGCCGGCGTCCGCCGCGATGGCCTTGGCGGTGAGCGGGTTGTCGCCGGTGATCATCACCGTCTTGATGCCCATCGCCCGCAGTTCCTTGAAGCGCTCCTTCATGCCCGGCTTGACGACGTCGGACAGCCGGATCACGCCGTGCACCACGGTGTCTTCGGCGACCACCAGCGGAGTGCCGCCCTGGGCGCTGATCTCGTCGACCACGCGCTCGGTCTCGTCGGGGAACTGCCCGCCGTTGTCGCGCACCCACGCGCGCACGGCACTCGCCGCACCCTTGCGGATCCGCCGGTCACCGACGTCCAGGCCGCTCATCCGGGTCTGCGCGGTGAACGGGACGAACTCGCCGTGCACGTCGTCACCCGCGTGGGCCGCGGTCAGCTCGACGACGCTGCGTCCCTCGGGCGTTTCGTCGGCGAGGCTGGCCAGCCGGGCCGCGCGGGCGAGGTCGTCCGGAGTGGACGATCCCACCGGGATCAGCTCGGTGGCCCGGCGGTTGCCGAAGGTGATGGTGCCGGTCTTGTCGAGCAGCAGCGTCGAGACGTCGCCCGCGGCCTCGACCGCGCGGCCGGACGTCGCGAGGACGTTGCGCTGCACGAGCCGGTCCATCCCGGCGATGCCGATGGCGGACAGCAGCGCGCCGATCGTCGTCGGGATGAGGCAGACCAGCAACGCCGTCAGCACGATCACCGACTGCTCGGACCCGGAGTAGCCGGCCATCGGCTGCAGCGCCACGACGGCGAGCAGGAAGATGATGGTCAGCGTGGCCAGCAGGATGGTCAGCGCGATCTCGTTCGGCGTCTTCTGCCGGGAAGCACCTTCCACCAACGCGATCATGCGGTCCACAAAGGACTCACCGGGCTTGGTCGTGATCTTCACGACGACCCGGTCGCTCAGCACGGTCGTGCCGCCGGTGACGGCGCTGCGGTCGCCGCCGGACTCGCGGATGACCGGCGCGGACTCGCCGGTGATGGCCGACTCGTCGACGGTCGCGATGCCCTCGACGACGTCGCCGTCACCCGGGATCACCTGGCCGGCCTCGACGACCACGAGGTCGCCGACGCGCAGTTCGGCGCCGGGCACCTGCTCCTCGTCGCCGTTCGCGGTGAGGCGCCGCGCGACGGTCTCCTTCTTCGACCGCCGCAGGCTTTCCGCCTGTGCCTTGCCGCGCCCTTCGGCGACGGCCTCGGCGAGGTTGGCGAAGATGACCGTGAACCACAGCCAGATCGCGATGAGGATGGTGAAGACGCTCGGGTCGGTGACGGCGAAGACGGTGGTCAGCGCCGAGCCGACCCACACCACGAACATCACCGGGTTGGCGAGCTGGTGCTTCGGGTTGAGCTTCTTGAAGGCATCCGGCAGCGACGTCCAGAGCTGGCGGGGGCTGAAGACCCCGGCGCCGACGCGACCGGTGTGCTCTTCGTGGGTCACCTGAGGTCGTTCTTCGGTGACGGTCATGCGAGTGCCTCCGCGATGGGCCCGAGCGCGAGCGCCGGGATGAACGTGAGGGCCGCGACGAGCACCACCGTGCCGGTGAGCATGGTGGCGAACAGCGGCCCGGTGGTGGGCAGCGTCCCCGCCGTTTCGGGGACCTTCCGCTGCGCGGCCAGGGATCCGGCCAGGCAGAGCACGGCGACGATCGGGATGAACCGGCCGAACGCCATGGCGACGCCGAACGACGACTGGAACCAGTCGCTCGTCGCCGTCAGGCCGCCGAACGCGCTGCCGTTGTTGTTGCCGGTCGAGGCGTAGCCGTAGAGGATTTCGGACAGCCCGTGCGCGCCGCTGTTGCCGAGCGCGCCCGCCGTGCCCGGCAGCATCAGGGCGATCCCGCTGCCCAGGAGCACGACCAGCGGCATGGCCAGCATCGAGATCGCCGCGCAGGTGACCTCGCGCTTGCCGAGCTTCTTGCCCAGGTACTCCGGCGTCCGCCCGACCATCAGTCCGGCCAGGAACATCGCGATGATCGCCATCACGAGGATGCCGTAGAGGCCGGTGCCGACGCCGCCCGGCGAGATCTCGCCGTAGAGCATGTTGAGCAGCGGACCGCCGCCGCCGAGCCCCGAGAGGCTGTCGTGGGCGCCGTTGATCGCGCCCGTGGACGTGCCGGTGGTGGTGTCGGCGAAGATCGACGTGCTCGAGATGCCGAACCGCTGTTCCTTGCCCTCCATGCTCGCCCCGGCGGCCAGCGCGGCCGGGTTGCTCGCCTTGGCCTCGGAGAACCAGATGATCGCCAGCGACGCGGCCCAGAGCAGGCTCATCACGCCGAGCAGGACGTACCCCTGCTTGGGTTTGCCGACGAGCTTGCCGAACGTGCGGGTCAGGCTGACCGGGATCACCAGGATCAGGAACAGCTCGATCAGGTTCGTCCAGACGTTGGGGTTCTCGAACGGGTGCGCCGAGTTGGCGTTGAGGATGCCGCCGCCGTTGGTGCCGAGCTCCTTGATCGCCTCCTGGCTCGCCGCCGGGGCCAGCGCGATGGTGCTCTGGCTGCCGTCGGGGTTGGTGACGGCGACGCCCGCCTTGAGGCTCTGCACGACGCCGAGGGCGATCAGCACGAGCGCGAACACGAAGGCCATCGGCAGCAGGACGCGGACGGTGCCGCGCGTGAGGTCCACCCAGAAGTTGCCGAGCCGGTCGGTCCGCGAGCGGATGAACCCGCGGGTCAGCGCGATGGCGACGGCCAGCCCGACGCCCGCGGACAGGAAGTTCTGCACGGTGAGCCCGGCCATCTGCACGAAGTGGCCCATCGTCGTCTCGGGGACGTAGGACTGCCAGTTCGTGTTGGTGACGAAGGAGATCGCCGTGTTGAACGCGACGCCGGGGCTCACCGAGCCGCGGCCCAGGCTCCACGGCAGGATCGGCTGCAGCCGTTGCAGCAGGTAGAGCAGGACGACCGAGACGAACGAGAAGCCGAGCACGCCGGCGGCGTAGGTCGGCCACCGCTGCTCGGAGTCCGGGTTGACGCGGAAGAGCTTGTAGAGACCCTTCTCGAGCTTCAGGTGCTTCTCGGTGGAGAAGACGCGCGCCATGTAGTCGCCGAGTGGTTTGTAAACCACGGCGAGGGCGACGAGGAGGAGACCGAGCTGGACCAGCCCGGCCGCGGTGTCGGACATCAGAATTTCTCCGGCCTGATCAAGGCGACGAACAGGTAGACGAGAAGGCCCAGCGCCAGCAGTCCGCCGACGACGTTGGCCACGGTGCCCGCGCCGCTCACAGCTTCTCCAAGCCACGCAGCGCCAGCGCGATAACCACGAAAATGCCGATCAGGAGAACGGCGTACAGCAAGTCGGCCACTAGGCACCTCTCAGGACAGGTCACCGCTTTCGGTGACCAGGGACGAGGCCAACTGTGCGGCCGTTCCGGCCGTCCGCGGAGGGTGGCTGACGGCGCGTTAACGCCGTCCTGATGCGCATTTACGCCGTCTTTATGGCGGGTGGCGCCGATCACGCAAGCGTTTGCCTTCACCTCGGCGTGGCCGTGGTTGGTGAGTGACTCACGGCACACTGCGTGATCGAATGAGCGCGGAACGTGCAATTCGGGCAGACAAGATGTTCTCCCCGTGTTACACCTGTGTTACCGATAGTTGTACTAGCTAAGTAAAAGCTTGGAGGGGTCCGTATGTGCGGTATCGCCGGCTGGGTTTCCTACGACGCCGACCTCACGCGCCGGCAGGACGTCGTGGACGCCATGACCGAGACCATGGCCTGCCGTGGTCCGGACGGCGTCGGTACCTGGGTGCGCAAGCACGTCGCGCTCGGCCACCGGCGCCTCGCCATCATCGACCTGCCCGGCGGCCGGCAGCCGATGTCCGTGCACACGCCGAACGGCGACGTCGCGATGGTCTACAGCGGTGAGGCCTACAACTTCACCGAGCTGAAGGACGAGCTCACGAAGCTCGGCCACAAGTGGGAGACCGACAGCGACACCGAAGTGGTGCTGCACGGCTACCTGCAGTGGGGCGACGCGGTCGTCGACCACCTCAACGGCATGTACGCCTTCGCGATCTGGGACGAGCGCGACGACCGGCTCGTGATGATCCGCGACCGGATGGGCATCAAGCCGTTCTACTACTACCCGACGGCCGACGGCGTGCTGTTCGGCTCCGAGCCGAAGGCGATCCTCGCGAACCCGCTCGCGAAGAAGGTGGTCGACACCGACGGCCTGCGCGAGCTGATGGCGTTCACCAAGCGCCCCGGCTGGTCGCTGTGGAAGGACATGGAGGAGGTCCAGCCCGGCACGATCGTCACCGTGTCGCGCGAGGGCATCCGCACCCGCACGTACTGGAAGCTCGACGCCAAGCAGCACACGGACGACCAGGAGACCACGGTCGAGCGCGTCCGCGAGCTGATGACCGACATCGTGCACCGCCAGCTCGTCGCCGACGTCCCGCGTTGCGTGCTGCTGTCCGGCGGCCTGGACTCCAGCGCCGTCACCGGCCTCGCCGCGCCCCACCTCGCCGAGCAGGGCGAGCAGCTGCGGACGTTCTCCGTCGACTTCTTCGGCCAGGAGGAGAACTTCAAGCCGGACGAGATGCGCGACACCGCGGACTCGCCCTACATCCGCGACGTCGCCGACCTGGTCGGGTCCGCGCACCAGAACGTCATGCTGAACCCGGCGGAGCTGAGCGACCCGGCGGTGCGACGCGCGGTGCTGAAGGCCCGCGACATCCCGGCCGGCCTCGGTGACATGGACACGTCGCTGTACCTGCTGTTCAAGGCGATCCGCGGCGAGTCGACGGTGGCCCTGTCGGGCGAGTCGGCCGACGAGGTGTTCGGCGGTTACCGCTGGTTCCACGACGAGAAGGCCGTCAACGCCGACACGTTCCCGTGGCTGGCGTTCCGGAACTCGATGATGGAGGACCGGGCGTCGCTCTACACGCCCGAGCTGGTGCGCAAGCTCAACCTCGAGACCTACATCGCGGACCAGTACGCGACGGCGGTCTCTTCGGTGGACCACCTCGACGGCGAGTCCGCGAAGGAAGCGCGGATGCGGACGATCTGCAACCTGCACCTGACGCGGTTCGTGCGGATGCTGCTCGACCGCAAGGACCGCGCGTCGATGGCGGTGGGCCTGGAGGTCCGCGTGCCGTTCTGCGACCACCGGCTGGTCGAGTACGTCTACAACACGCCGTGGTCGCTCAAGACGTTCGACGGCCGCGAGAAGAGCCTCCTGCGGCACGCGACCAAGCACGTCCTCCCGGAGTCGGTGGCCCAGCGGGTGAAGAGCCCGTACCCCTCGACGCAGGACCCGGGCTACGCGGCGGCGCTGCAGCAGCAGGTCAAGGAGGTCCTCGCGGAGCCGAACCACGCGGTGTTCGGCCTGGTCGACAAGGCCTGGGCGCACCGGGTGTCCGAAGTGGACTCGGCCACCATGGACCCGGGTGCCCGCATCGGCCTGGACCGGCTGCTCGACCTGTACCACTGGATCGAGATGTACTCCCCGGAATTGCAGCTCGACTGAGGTCTTGACCTCAAGCGCCCTTGAGGTCGGACGCTGGGCGGCATGAACGTGCTGCTGTTCGGCCGCAACCCGGCCACGGTCTCGAGGGTGACGGCGGCGCTGTCCGCGGCGGGTCTCGCCGCGGACGGCGTCGCTTCGGAGGAAGCGGCGCTGTCCCGCCTGGGCATCGTGGACACGCTGGTGCTGGGCGCCGGGGTGGTGGGCCCGCTGCGGGAGCGCCTCACGGCCGCGGCGGCCCGGCACGGGGTGCGGTGGGTGCAGGGGCCGCACATCCTCCCGGAGCGGGACGCCCTGGAGTACGTCCGCACGGAGATCCTGCCGCGGCTGAAGTCAGCTCAGCGGTAGTTCCGCCGTCACGTCGTCGCCTTCCGTGGCCAAGCTCGCGCCGATTCCGCTCAGCAGGGTCCGGGCTCCGCGATTGCCCGCGGTGGTCGAGGCGACGAACCTCGTCGCGTCGCTGTCCTTCGCCAGGTCCAGCAGTGACGCCGTCACCTGCTTGCCGATCCCCCGGCCGCGGACGTCGCGGCTCAGCCAGATGCCCGCCTCCACCGCGTCGCCGTGACGCTCCAGGCGGGCCGCGCCGACCGCCGTCCCCGCGACGTCGACCACCCACGTGCGCTCCACCGCCGTCTCCGGGCTCAGCGACCTGGCCCGGTGGAACTCCAGGAACGCCGCGCGGCGCTCGGGCGTCCAGCCGGGTGGGCCGTCGACCGGGGGCATCACCTCCAGGGGGTCCGCGCCGGCGACGGCGGCCTCCAGCAGCCGCGCCAGTGCGGGCTCGTCCAGCGGTGTCAGGATCACGGCCGGAGTGTGGCGGACGGCCGTGGCGACCGCGACCGGTTTCGGGCCAGTGCGCGCAGGAAACGGACGTAGCGCGACCACTTCACCGGCCGGGACACCCGGCCGGTCACGGCCAGTTCGGCGCGGTCCAGCAGTTGCTCCAGGAGCGCGTCGTGCAGCGGGCGGAACACCAGTGGCCAGCTCAGGCGGGTCCAGCCGTGCAGCGTTCCCTCCAGGACGTGCGTCAGCGCGTCACCCGAAATCGTGAACTCGTGAAAGCCGTGCAGGCCCGTCGGCGCCGTGAAGCGGAACCGCAGGCGATCGGGCGCGACGTCTTCGAGGACGTACCGGACCGGGCCGTGACCGGCGGTCGTGCCCGGGACGAGCGGGCCGTCGAGGCGGGTGGGCGGCCAGTCGGCGACCGGCCAGAGGCGGTCGTCGTCCGTGCCGAGCGTGGCCAGCAGCTCCGGCGGCACCGGCCGCGGGAACCTCCGGGTGTGGACGTTGCGGATCATGGCACAACCCTCCGTTCTGGAGACTGTCCTCCAGAACGTATCAGAGGATAGTCTCCAGAACCATGGGCCGGCCGGCGACGCACACCACAGCGCAGTTCCTCGACGCCGCGACGACGTTGTTCGCCGGGGGCGGCGCCCGCGCGGTCACGATGGCCGCGACGGCCAAGGCCGCGGACGCGCCGAACGGCTCGATCTACCACCGCTTCCCGGACCGCCCGGCGCTGCTGGCCGCGCTCTGGCTCCGCACCCTGCGCGACTTCCAGGACCTGTTCGTCGAGACCCTCGGCGACGCGGCCTCGGTGGACGCGGCGGTCGAGGCCGCGACGAGCGTCGTCCGCTGGTGCCGCAAGCACCCCGACGGTGCCCGGGTCCTCGACGCGGGCAAGCAGGCCTTCGGCCCCGCCGACTGGTCTCCCGAAGCCGCCGCGGCCCTGACCGCCGCGGAGGAGGAACTCCGCGCGGCCCTCAAACAGGCGACGCTCTCGCTGCCCCCGCTCACCGGCTGCACCGACGAGGACGTCGTGCTGGCCTTGGTCGAGATCCCGCGCGCGATCGTCCACCGCTACCTCTCGACCGGCCGCACTCCCCCGCCGAAGGCCGCCGACCTGGTGGAACGCACAGTCCGCAAGCTCCTCCGCCCGTAACCCACGTGATCAGAGACGTGACTCGCGTGATCAGGGACGTGACTCGCGTGATCAGGGACGTGACTCGCGTGATTGAAGCCGTGACTCGCGAGTTCCGCCTTCAATCACGCGAGTTCCGGCTCTGATCACGCGAGATCCGGGCTCGATCACGCGAGTTCCGGCTAGCGGCGGACCTCCGTCAGCTTCACCGGGCGGCGCTCGCGGCGCGAGACTTCGCACGCTTCGGCGATGTAGAACGCTTCGAGCGCGTCGGCCGCGACGCACGGTGAAGGCGCGCGGCCGGCGACGACGTCGAGGAACGCGCGCAGCTCCGTTGTGTACGCGGGGCGGAAGCGTTCCATGAAGCCCGGGTACGCCGGACCGGGCAGCGGCGGGACCCCCGGCTCGACCGAGCGCAGCGGTGCCCGGTCGTCCAGGCCGACGACCACGCCGGAGACCGACCCCAGCGCTTCCAGACGGACGTCGTAGCCCGCGCCGTTGTAGCGGGTCAGGGACACCGTCGCCAAGGAGCCGTCGTCCAGGGTCAGGGTGGCCGCCGCTGTGTCGACGTCGCCCGCGTCGGCGAAGAACCGCTCGCCGCGGTTGGCGCCGATCGCGTAGACCTCCTCGATCTCGCGGCCGCTCACCCAGCGGATGATGTCGAAGTCGTGGACGCCGCAGTCGCGGAACAGCCCGCCCGAGTGCGCCACGTACTCCGCCGGCGGGGGCGCCGGGTCGAACGTCGTCGCGCGCAGCGTGTGCAGCCAGCCCAGCTCACCCGACGCGACCGCCGCCCGCGCCGCCGCGTAACCCGCGTCGAACCGGCGCTGGAACCCGATCTGGACCGGGACGTCGGACGCACTGATCCGGTCGATCACCGCCAGGGTGCCCGGGATGTCGGCCGCGACCGGCTTCTCGCAGAACACCGGCAGGCCCGCGTCGACGGCCGCGATGATCAGCCCCGGGTGGGCGTCGGTGGCCGCGGTGACGACCAGGCCGTCGAGGCCCGCGGCGAACAGCCCCTCGATGCTCGCCGCGACCTCCACTCCCAGCTTCGCCCCCGCGGCCTGAGCGCGCGCGGTGTCGACGTCGGCCACCAGGACCGACTCCACCTCGTCGAACCCCTTGAGCGTCTCCGCGTGCGCGGTGCCGATCCGCCCGGTGCCCGCCAGTCCCAGCCTCATCGTCGTGAACCCTCCTGTGTGCGAAAGTCGGAAACTCAGCGGTGCGTCGGAAAACCCAGGTCGACGCCCTGCGCTTGACGCGGCCAGCGCGACGTCACGGCCTTCGCCCGCGTGTAGAACCGGACGCCCTCGGCGCCGTGGACGTGGGTGTCGCCGAACAGCGAGTCCTTCCAGCCACCGAAGGAGTAGTAGGCCATCGGGACCGGGATCGGGACGTTGATGCCGACCATGCCCACCTGCACCCGGCGCTCGAACTCGCGCGCGGCCTGGCCGTCGGTGGTGAAGATCGCCGTGCCGTTGCCGTACGGGTTGGCGTTGACCAGCGCGAGCGCCTCCTCGAAGGTGCCCGCGCGCACGACCACCAGCACCGGGCCGAAAATCTCGTCGGTGTAGACCGACATGTCGGTGGTCACGTGGTCGAACAGCGTCGGCCCGACCCAGAACCCGGCGCCGGGCCCCGTGAAGGTCCGGCCGTCGACGACCAGGGACGCGCCGGCCCGCTCGCCCGCGTCCACATAGGACACGATCCGGTCGCGCGCGGCACCGGTGACCACGGGCCCCATCTGCGAGGTCTCGTCGGTACCCGGGCCGGTCTTCAGCTCGCGGGTCCGGGACGCGATCGCGGCGACCAGGTCGTCACCGCGGTCGCCGACCGCCACCACGACCGAGATCGCCATGCACCGCTCCCCCGCGCTGCCGTAGCCCGCGGACACCGCGGCGTCGGCCGCGCCGTCGAGATCCGCGTCCGGCAGCACGATCATGTGGTTCTTCGCGCCGCCGAGGGCTTGGACGCGCTTGCCCGCGGCCGTCCCGGTCTCGTAGACGTGCCGTGCGATCGGCGTCGAGCCGACGAACGACACCCCGGCGATATCGGGGTGCACGAGCAGGGCATTGACGGCCTCGGCGTCGCCCTGGACGACGTTGAGCACGCCCGGCGGCAGCCCGGCCTCGGCGAACAGCTCGGCGAGGCGGACCGACGCCGACGGGTCGCGGTCGGACGGCTTGAGCACGAACGTGTTGCCGCAGGCGATGGCGATCGGGAACATCCACATCGGCACCATCACCGGGAAGTTGAACGGCGTGATGCCGGCGACGACGCCGAGCGGCTGGCGCAGCGAGTACGCGTCGATGCCGCGGGAGACCTGGTCGGAGTGCTCGCCCTTGAGCACCTGGGCGATGCCGCAGGCGAACTCGACGACCTCCAGGCCGCGCTGGACCTCGCCCGCGGCGTCCGACAGGACCTTGCCGTGCTCGGCGGTGATCAGCGCGGCCAGTTCGTCGCGGTGCGCGTCGACCAGCTCGCGGAACTTGAACAGGACGCGGGTGCGGACGGACAGCGAGCTGTCCGCCCAGTCGAGCGACGCCTTGACGGCCGACGCCACCGCGGCGTCCACATCGGACTGTCCGGCCAGGACGACCTGCCGGGCCACTTCCCCGGTCGCGGGCTGGTAGACGTCGCCGCGGCGGGACGACACCCCGGCCGTGCGGGCGCCGTCGATCCAGTGCTGGACGAGTTCGGACACGGAGTCTCCTATGCGTGTGCGGTGGTCGACCGGACCACCAGGGACGGGTGCAGCAGGTGCCGGACCGGCTCGGTGCGCTCCCCGCGCACGCGTTCGAGCAGGGCTTCGAAGGCCAGCCGCGCCATGTCCTTGCGCGGCTGGTCCACCGTGGTCAGGGAGAGGTGGCGCAACGCGGCGAGCGACGTGTTGTCGTAGCCGACGACCGACACGTCCTCCGGCACGCGCAGCCCGGCTTCCTCGAGGGCCGAAATCGCCCCCACGGCGTTGAAGTCGTTGCCGGCGACCAGCCCCGTCGGCAGTTCCGGGCGCGCGTACGCGGCGAGCAGCTCCCGCACGGCGTTCTCGCCGCCGATGTCGGTGTGTTCGCTGCGCACGACGATCGGTTCGAGCCCGTGCCCCCGCATGGCGGCCTCGAAACCGCGCCGCCGCTGCGCCGCCCCGGCCGCGCCACCACCGTCGAGGTGGGCGATGCGCCGGTGCCCCAGGCCGACCAGGTGGCCGACGGCCAGCGCGGAGCCCGCCTCGCCGTCGTCGTTCACCGTGTCCACTGTGGACGCTCGGGCGGTGCGCGAGACCAGCACGACCGGGCACTGCTTGGCCGCGACCTGGATCGCCGAGGCCGGCACGACCGGCGACAGCAGGACGATGCCCGCCGGCCGGAAGGAAAGGAGGTTGTGCAGGGCGTTCCACTCGCGCGTGGGGCTCCGGCCGCCGGTGTTGAGGATCAGGTCGAAGCCCGCCGCCTGCGCGGCGCTGTCCAGCTCTTCGACGATGTCGGCGAAGAACGCGTTGCGCAGGTCGTTCACCATCACGCCGAGCACCGTGGAGGTCCGGCTGGCCAGCGACCGCGCCATGATGTGCGGCTGGTACCCGAGTTCCTCGGCCGCGCGCAGGACGGCGGTGCGCCGCGCGTCGGAGACCTTCGGTGAATTCCTCATCACCAGGGAGACCAGTGCGCGGGAAACCCCCGCTCGCGCGGCCACGTCCTCCATGGTCGGACGCACCATCGCCGCACCTCCCCGCCTGTGGGTTACGGGCCGGAAACAAGCCCTTGACTTTGCTGTGACGGACGCTACAAGATTAGAGCGCTCTAATCAATAGAGCGCTCCAACGGACCAACGGAGGCCCTCTGTGTCAGCGACGATCCGCGTCGCCGCCGCCCCGATCTCCTGGGGCGTCTGCGAAGTCCCGGGCTGGGGCCGCGTGCTGGACGCGCCGACCGTGCTGCGCGAGATGGCGGAGCTCGGCGTCCAGGCGACGGAGCTGGGCCCACCCGGGTACCTCCCCCGCGACCCGGCCGAGCTGCGCGCGCTGCTCGGGGAGCACGACCTGACGCTCGTGGGCGGGTTCCTCGCCGTCGTGCTGCACGCCGACCAGGAAAAAGCGCTCGCCGAGGCCGAGGAGTCCGCCGCGCTGTTCGCCGCGTGCGGGGGCGACGTCCTCGTGCTCGCCGCCGCGACCGGGCTCGACGGTTACGACGAACGCCCGGCGCTCACCGACGCCGAATGGGCGACACTCGTCGAGACCACGGGCCGGATCCGGGACATCGCCGGTGGTCACGGCCTGCGCACCGTGCTGCACCCGCACATCGGGACGCACGTGGAGCAGCAGGCCGAGGTCGAGCGCTTCCTCCGCGACTCCGATCTGGGGTTGTGCCTCGACACCGGACACCTGATGATCGGCGGGACCGATCCGGTCGAGCTGGCGAAGCGGTTTCCCGAGCGGGTGGCGCACGTGCATCTGAAGGACGTCAAGGGGGACCTGGCCGCCGAGGTGCGCGCGGGGCGGCTCGGCTACACCGAGGCGGTCGGGCGGGGCCTCTACGTGCCGCTCGGCGAGGGGGACGTGGACGTGGCGTCGATGGTGCGCTCCGTCCAGGCGGCGGGCTACGACGGCTGGTACGTCCTCGAGCAGGACACCGCCCTGGGCGAGACGAGCCCCGACGACGTGCCTCGCCGCGACACCGAGCGCAGCCTCGCGGAACTCGCGAAGATCGTGCAAGCCCTCTAACTGGTCCCAAAGGAGTGACTGTGTTTTCGTTCAAGAGAAGCTTCGCCGTGGTGGCGGCCGTCGCCGCCACCGGCCTGGTGCTCGCCGCCTGCAGCGGCCCCAGCGCCGACAACTCGACCAGCAGCTCCGGCGCCAACTCGTCCGCCGCGGCGCCGCCGAGCTCGAGCGGCCCGCTCAAGGTCGCCGTGGTCACCCACGGCAGCGCCGGCGACGCGTTCTGGAACGTCGTCAAGAACGGCGCCGAGCAGGCCGGCAAGGACCTCAACGTGGGCGTCGACTACTACTCCGACGGCGACCCCGGCAACCAGGCCAAGCTGATCGACAACGCCGTCGCGCAGAAGGTCGGCGGCCTGGTCGTGTCGATGGCGAACCCGCAGGCACTGCAGACGTCGATCCAGAACGCCGTCAAGGCCGGGATCCCGGTCGTCACGATCAACTCGGGTGAGGACCAGAGCGCGGCGTTCGGCGCGATCGCGCACGTCGGGCAGAGCGAAGGCCTCGCCGGTCAGGGCGCCGGGCAGCGGCTCAAGGCGGCCGGCAAGACGAAGCTGCTCTGCGTGATCCACGAGGCCGGCAACATCGGCCAGAACCAGCGTTGTGACGGCGCGAAGCAGACGTTCGGCACCGTCTCGACACTGCAGGTCGACATCTCCAACCCGACCGACGCGCAGGCGCGGATCCGCGGCGCGCTGCAGGCCGACCCGTCGATCGACGCGGTCCTCGCGCTGAACTCGCAGGTCGCGGCCCGCGCCGTGGACGCGGCGAAGGAAGCGAGCTCGAAGGCGCAGGTGGCGACGTTCGACCTGAACGCCGACGTGGTGGCCGCCATCAAGGCGGGCACCATCCTCTTCGCCGTCGACCAGCAGCAGTACGAGCAGGGGTACCTGCCCATCGTGTTCCTCAAGCTCTACAAGGAGAACGGCAACACCATCGGTGGTGGCCACCCGGTGCAGACCGGTCCGGGCTTCGTCGACAAGACCAACATCGACACCGTGGCCCCGTACGCGCAGCGCGGCACCCGCTAAGGGGAGTGACATGACCGCAGCGATCCAGGCAGAACCGGACGAACGCATAGCGAAGAAGAGCCTGACGGACCGGCTGGTGGTCCGGCCGGAGATCGGGGCGCTGCTGGGCGCCGTGCTGGTGTTCGTCTTCTTCTCGGTCGTCACCGGCCAGTTCCTCAGCCCGCTCGGCGTGGCGACCTGGCTCGACGACTCGTCGACGCTGGGCATCATGGCCGTGGTGGTCGCGCTGCTCATGGTCGGCGGCGAGTTCGACCTGTCGGCGGGCGTGATGACGGCGTCGACGTCGCTGGTCACCGCGATCCTGGCGACGCAGGCGGGCTGGAACGTCTGGCTCGCGCTGCTGGTCTCGCTGGTGTTCGCGCTCGGCGTCGGCGCGTTCAACGGGTGGCTGGTCATGAAGACCGGCCTGCCCAGCTTCATCGTCACGCTGGGTTCGTTCCTGGCCCTGCAGGGGCTGAACCTCGGCGTGACGCGGCTGGTCACCGACACCGTCCAGGTGTCGGGGATGCGCTCGGCCAGCGGGTACGAGTCGGCCGGCGGGCTGTTCGCGTCGACGTTCGACATCGGCGGCACGGAGTTCCAGTCGTCGATCGTGTGGTGGATCGTCGTGACGGCGATCGCCGCGTGGCTGCTGCTGCGGACCCGGTTCGGCAACTGGATCTTCGCGGTCGGCGGGTCGCAGGTGTCGGCCCGCTCGGTCGGCGTACCGGTGGTGCGCACGAAGATCCTGCTGTTCATGGGCACCGCCGCCGGCGCGTGGCTGGTCGGCTCGATCAACATCCTGCGCTTCGCCAGTGTGCAGGCCAACCAGGGCATCGGGCTGGAGTTCCAGTTCATCATCGCCGCGGTGATCGGCGGCTGCCTGCTCACCGGCGGCTTCGGCTCGGCGGTGGGCGCGGCGATCGGTGCGCTGATCTTCGGCATGGCCCGCCAGGGCATCGTGTTCGCCCAGTGGAACAGCGACTGGTTCATGCTGTTCCTCGGGGTCATGCTGCTGGCCGCGGTGCTGGTCAACAACGCCTTCCGGCGGCGCGCGGAAAGGGTGCGGCGATGAGTCCTCTGCTCGAAGTGCGGGACATCGGCAAGACCTACGGCAGCGTCATCGCGTTGCGCGACGTGTCCACTGTGGTCAACGCGGGCGAGGTCACCTGCGTGCTCGGCGACAACGGCGCCGGGAAGTCCACGCTGATCAAGATCCTGGCCGGGGTGCACCAGCACGACCGCGGCGAGTTCCTGGTCGAGGACACGCCGGTGAAGTTCGCTTCGCCGCGCGAGGCGCTGGACCACGGCATCGCGACCGTGTACCAGGACCTCGCGGTGGTGCCGCTGATGAGCGTCTGGCGGAACTTCTTCCTCGGGTCGGAGCCGACGGTCGGGTTCGGCCCGTTCAAGGCCCTGGACCGCAAGAAGGGCCGCGAGACGACCAAGCAGGCGCTGTCCGACATGGGCATCGACCTGCGGGACGTCGAGCAGCCGGTCGGCACGCTCTCCGGCGGTGAGCGCCAGTGCGTCGCGATCGCGCGAGCGGTCTACTTCGGCGCGAAGGTGCTGATCCTCGACGAGCCGACGGCGGCCCTGGGTGTCAAGCAGGCCGGCGTGGTGCTCAAGTACGTCGCCCAGGCCCGCGATCGCGGGCTCGGCGTCGTGCTGATCACGCACAACCCGCACCACGCGTTCCCGGTCGCGGACCGGTTCCTGCTGCTCAAGCGAGGTGCGCCGCTCGGCTCGTACGAGAAGAAGGACATCGACATCAACGAGCTGACCCGGCAGATGGCGGGCGGTGCGGAGCTGGAAGCCCTGGAGCACGAACTGCGGCAGGTGGAGAAGAAGTGAGGCCCGCCGACGCACTCTTTCCCGCGGAGGCGAAATGACTATTGAAGCGTTGACGATCGGCCGGGTGGGCGTCGACCTCTACCCCGAGCAGAGCGGCGTCCCCCTGGCCGGCGTCAGCACCTTCGCCAAGTCGCTCGGCGGGACCGCGACCAACGTCGCGGTCGCCGCCGCGCGGCTCGGGCGGTCGGCCGCGGTGCTGACCAAGGTCGGCCCGGACGGCTTCGGCGACTACGTCCGGCAGGCCCTGAGCGGCTTCGGCGTCTCACCGTCCTACGTGGGCACTTCGCCGGACCTGCTGACGCCGGTGGTGTTCTGCGAGCTGAACCCGCCCGCAGACCCGCCGCTGCTGTTCTACCGCTCCCCCGTCGCGCCCGATCTCACGCTCACCGAGGCGGACGTGCCGTGGGACGTCGTGGAGTCGGTGCCGCTGCTGTGGGTGACCGGCACGGGCGTCTCGGTCGAACCGGCCCGGGCGACGCAGCGGAAGATCCTCGAAACCCGGGGCCGCCGCGAGCACACCGTGCTGGACCTGGACTACCGGCCGATGTTCTGGACGTCGGTGGAGCAGGCCCGCGAGGAGATCGGCTCGATGCTGGACCACGTCACGGTCGCGGTCGGCAACCGGACCGAGGTAGAGGTCGCCGTCGGCACCGCGGACCCGGACGAGGCGGCGGACCGGATGCTGGAGCGCGGGCTGCGGCTCGCGGTGATCAAGAAGGGCGCGGACGGCGTGCTGGTGGCCACCCCGGACGGCCGGTGGACCGTGCCGCCGCAGCGCATCGACGTCGTCTGCGGCCTCGGCGCGGGTGACGGCTTCGGCGGCGCCCTGATCCACGGGCTGCTGTCCGGCTGGGACCCGGTGCGGATCGCCGAGTACGCGAACGTGGCGGGCGCGCTGGTCGCGTCCCGGTTGGCGTGCGCCGACGCGATGCCGACCGCCGCCGAGATCGAGGAGCTGCTGTGACGACCTTGCTGACGGACGACCGCTGGCGCGAGCTGCTGCACACCCGCGCCACGAACCCCGGCGCGGTCCGCCAGGCGTACGCGACGCGCAAACGGCGTTCGAAGCTGCTGTCCGACTCCGGGACGTTGTTCCTGGTCGCGGCCGACCACCCGGCCCGCGGCGCGCTCGGCGTCGGCGAGGACCCCCTCGCCATGGCCGACCGGCGGACGCTGCTGGACCGGCTGCTCGTCGCGCTGGCGAACCCGGCGGTCGACGGGCTGCTCGGCACCCCGGACGTCGTCGAGGAGCTGCTGCTGCTCGGCGCGCTGCACGACAAGGTCGTCATCGGCTCGATGAACCGCGGCGGGCTGGCCGGCGCCGACTGGGAGATCGACGACCGGTTCACCGGTTACGACGCCGCGAGCCTGATCGACTGCGGCCTCGACGGCGGCAAGATGCTGCTGCGGCTGGTCGACTCCGACCCGGGCACGATCCCGACGCTGCAGGCGTGCGCGACCGCCGTCACCGAGCTGGCCGCGTACGGGCTGATGGCGATGGTCGAGCCGCTGCCCTACACCCGCGAAGGCGGGAAACTGGTGCTGCAGAAGGATCCCGCGTCGCTGGCTCGGGCGGTGACAGTCGCATCCGGCATCGGGACGACGTCGGCGCACACCTGGCTGAAGCTGCCGTCCACCGACTCGCCCGAGGTCCTCGGCGCGACGACGCTCCCGGTCGTCATCCTCGGCGGCGTGCCGTCCGGTGATCCCGCCGGCGACCTGGCGTCGTGGGGCCGGACACTGCGCCACGACGTCGTCCGCGGCCTGGTCGTCGGCCGCACCCTGCTCTACCCGCCGGGCGGCGACGTCGGCTCGGCCGTCGATGCCGCCGCGAAGGTCCTGGAGGCCGCGAAGTGAGCGCGTTGCACCGTCCACACGGGACACTGTCCGAGGACTCCGACCCGATCGTGCTGACGCCGGAAGCGGCGGGCTGGGCCTACGCCGGGTTGCAGGTGCTCAAGATCGGCCGGCGGCTCCCGCGCACGATCGAGACCGGCGAGTTCGAGGCGTTCGTGCTCCCACTGTCCGGCTCGCTCACCGTCCGCGTCGACGACGAGGAGTTCGAGCTGACAGGCCGTGACTCGGTGTTCAGCCGCGTCACGGACTTCGCCTACGTCCCCCGCGACGCCGAGGTCGAGCTGACGTCGGCCACCGGCGCGGTGGTCGCCCTGCCGATGGCTCGCTGCACCCGCCGGCTCGAGCCGAAGTACGGTCCGGCGGAAGACGTCCCGGTCGAGGTCCGCGGGAGCGGCCAGGCGACGCGCCAGGTGACCAACTTCGGCGTGCCCGGCGTGTGGGACCACGCGGACAAGCTCAACGCGTGCGAGCTGATCACGCCGGGCGGCAACTGGTCGTCGTACCCGCCGCACAAGCACGACGAAGCGTCCGGGTGCGAGGTCGTCAACGAGGAGATCTACTACTTCCGGATCGCGGGGCGAGACGGCGTGACACCGTCACGCGAGGGCTTCGGCCTGCACCGGACGTACACCGCGGACGGCGAGCTGGACGAGGACGTCGCGGTGCGCGACGGCGACGTCTTCCTGATCCCGCGCGGTTACCACGGCCCGTGCGTCGCGGCGCCCGGTTACCCGATGTACTACCTGAACGTCCTGGCCGGACCGGCGGACGAGCGGTCGATGGCGTTCTGCGACGACCCGGCGCACACCTGGATCCGCGACACGTGGAAGCCCGAGGACCTCGACCCGCGCTGCCCGGTGACCGACCACGAAGGGCGGGTCCGGTGAAGCTGACGACGGCTCAGGCGCTGGTCAAGTGGATCCTCGCGCAGCGTTCGGAAACCCTCGACGGCCGTGAGGTGCCGCTGTTCCCGGGGGTGTTCGCGATCTTCGGGCACGGCAACGTCCTCGGGCTCGGCACCGCGCTGGAGGAGCACCGCGGCGAGATCCCGGTCTGGCGCGGGCACACCGAGCTGGGCATGGCCCTGGCCGCGGTCGGCTACGCGAAGGCGACGCACCGGCGGCAGGTCGGCGTCGTGACGTCGTCGATCGGGCCGGGCGCGCTGAACATGGTCACCGCCGCCGGGGTCGCGCACGCGAACCGGCTGCCGGTCCTGCTGCTGCCGGGCGACACGTTCACCAGCCGCGCGCCGGACCCGGTGCTGCAGCAGATCGAGCCCTTCGGCGACGGCACCGCGACGGTCAACGACGCCTTCCGCGCGGTCAGCCGCTACTTCGACCGCATCACCCGGCCCGAGCAGCTGCTCTCGGCGTTGCCGCAGGTCGCAAGGGTGCTCACGGACCCGGCCGACGCCGGCCCGGTCGTCCTGGCGCTGCCGCAGGACGTCCAGGCCGAGACGTACGACTTCCCGGAGGCGCTGTTCGAGCCGGTGACGCACCGGCCGCTCCGCCCGCGCCCGGACCGCCGGGCCGTCACCGAGGCCGCGGGCGTGCTGCGCGCGTCCAAGCGTCCGCTGCTGGTGCTCGGCGGCGGCGTGCGGTACTCCGGTGCCGGGCGGCGCGCGCTGGACTTCGCCGAGCGGCACGGCATTCCCGTCACCGAGACGACCGCGGGCCGCACGCTGGTGCCGCACACGCACGCCCTCAACGCCGGCCCGCTGGGGATCACCGGCTCGACGTCGGCGAACGTCGTCGCGGCCGAGGCGGACGTCGTCCTGGCCGTCGGCACCCGGTTGCAGGACTTCACCACGGCGTCCTGGACGGTCTTCTCCCCCGACGTCCGCCTGGTCACGCTGAACGCGGCGAGGTTCGACGCGGTCAAGCACGGCGCGCTGTCGGTGGTCGGCGACGCGGACGCGGGCCTGGCCGACCTCGGCGCGCAGCTGGAGAGCTGGCGGGTGGACCCGGCGTGGACGTCGCGAGCGGCGACCGAGCGCGCGAAGTGGGACGCGCACATCGACTCACTGCGGTCGGCGGCTGCGGAAATCCCGTCGTACGCCCAGGTCGTCGGCGTGGTGAACGACCTGTCCGCGGCGGACGACTACGTCATGACGGCGTCCGGCGGGATGCCGGGCGAGCTGATCGGCGGCTGGCGCGGGTCCGGCTCGGTGTCGATGGACGTCGAGTACGGCTTCTCGTGCATGGGCTACGAGCTGTCCGGCGCGTGGGGCGCGGCGATCGCCCACGACGGCTTGGTCACGACGTTGCTGGGCGACGGCTCGTACCTGATGCTGAACTCGGAGCTGTTCTCGGCCGCGTTCGCCGGGCACCCGTTCGTCGCGGTGGTCTGCGACAACGACGGTTACGCGGTGATCGCGCGGCTCCAGCAGGGTCAGGGCGGGAAGCCGTTCAACAACTTCTACGCCGACTGCACGACTTCGCACGCGTCACCACCGCGCGTCGACTTCGCTCGCCACGCGGAGTCGTTGGGCTGCCTGGTCTTCACAGCGTCCACAGTGGACGACGTCCGCTCGGCGTACGCCCAGGCCCGCGAGGCCGCGGTGGCCGAGAAACGCCCGGCGGTCGTGGTCGTCAAGACACAGCCGTCGACGTGGACCGAAGCCGGGGCCTGGTGGGAGGTCGGCGTGCCCGAGCACCTCGCCGGACGCGACGAGTTCGAGCGGTCCAAAGGCACGCAGGTGCGCTACCTGCGGTCCTAAGCCGTCGCGGTCGCCCGATCCCGCACTCGGGGCCGCAAGGTGAAGCCGCTCGGCTTGAGCGTCAAGGACTCCACGATCTTGAGCTCGTACGCCGGGTCGGCCTCGAAGTCGTAGCGCTGCAACACCATGCCGAGGGCCAGCACGGCTTCGTGCAGCGCGAACTGGCGGCCGATGCAGGCGCGTTCGCCCGTCCCGAACGGCTTGTACGCCTGCGCCGGCCGCTTCTTCACGGCCGCGGGCTCGAAGCGGTCCGGGTCGAACGCCTCGGGGTCCGGGCCCCAGGCCGCCGGGTCGCGGTGGACCAGCGGCAGCGGCACGATCACCCAGTCGCCCTTGCGCAGCCGGTACTTTCCGCCGAGGACGACGTCTTCGCGGGCTTCGCGCGAGTAACCCGGCGCGGTCGGCCAGAGCCGCATCGCCTCGTCGAGCGCGCGTCGCACGTAACGCAGCTTCGCGACGTCGCCGAAGGCGGGCTCGCGGTCGCCCCAGACGGCGTCGACCTCGGCGCGGGCCTTCTCCAGCAGCTCGGGGTGGCGCGTCAGGTAGTACAACGCGAACGAGAGCGCGCCCGACGTCGTTTCGTGGCCGGCGACGACGAACGTGATCGCCTGGTTGCGGATGTTGATCGGGTCCAGGCGTTCGCCGGTCGCCGGGTGGCCCTCGGTGAGCATCAGGCCGAGCAGGTCGCGGCTTTCCTCACCGCTGGCGCGGCGTCCCTCGATCACCTCGTCGACGAGGCCGGTCATCACGGCGATGTCGGCCTGGTTCTGCTCGGCCGTCCCGGCGAACGCGCGCCGGACGAACGGCAGCTTGACGTTCTGCAGCTGCGCGAACCGCAGCGAACGCAGCATCGCCGTGACGAACGGGTGCGGTTCGGCGCGCTCGAACGAGCCGAAGCGGTAGCCGAACCCGGCGAGACCGATCGTCTCCAGCGTCAGCCGGGTCATGTCGGCGGCGACGTCGACCGGCCCGGTCGCGGCGTCCCAGCGCGCGACGAGCTCACGGGCGACGTCCAGCATGACGGGGTGGTAGCGGCGCATCGCCTCGGCGGAGAAGGCCGGCTGCAGGATGTCGTGCGCCAGCCGCCAGTTCGGCTCGTGGGTGTGGGCGGTGAACAGGCCGTCGCCGGCGACCGCGCGCAGGTTCTCGATGCCCATGCCGACGTGCTTGCCGAACTTCGTCTCGTCGTTCAGCTCGGTGACCAGGTCGACGCCGCCGACGAAGACGATCTCGAAGCCGAAGACCTTGCGGGTGAAGACCGGCCCGATCTTCCGGCCGATGCGCAGGGTGTCCTGCAGCGGCGTGCGCGGGTTGGCCCCGATCAGGTCGCCGATCACCGGCAGGCGGCCCGGCCGGTGCGGAATGCCGGTGGTGTCCACGACGTCCCCCTATTGAATCCGAATCCAATAACGTCACGATCCCCCGCTACTGAACCCGTGTCAAGTAAGCTCGGGGGATGCGGACGAGGCTGAGCACCGAACAGCGGCGCGAGCAGCTCCTGACGATCGGGGCCGGGTTGTTCGCGAAGCGGCCGTACGACGAGGTCTGGATCGAGGAGGTCGCCGAGATCGCGCAGGTCTCCCGCGGCCTGCTGTACCACTACTTCCCGACCAAGAAGGACTTCTTCGCCGAGATCGTCCGCGGCCAGCGCGACCAGCTGCTGGAGATGAGCGAGCCCGACCCGGCGCTGCCGGTGACCGAGCAGCTGCGGGCCGGGCTCGACGTCTACCTCGAGTTCGCGCGCACGCACCCGGACGGCTACCGGATCGTGCACCGCGCCACCGGCGGCGCCGACGGCGAGATCCGGGAGATCCGCGAAGCCGGGATGGCCGCGAACGCGTCACGCATCCTGGCCGCACTCAGCCTGCTGACGCCGATCACCGAGACCACCCGCCTGGCCGTCCGCGGCTGGCTGACGTTCGTCGCGACGGTCATCCTCGACTGGCTCGACCAGCCGAAGGTCACCCAGGAGGAGCTGCGCGACCTCTGCGTGCGGACGCTGTTCGCGGCGGTGGGCGTCACCCCGTGACGGCGGGCGAAGCAGCGTCCCCGGCCAGCTTTTCCGGCTGGCCCGAGCCGTCCGCCGGGACCGCCCAGACGGCGTCGTCCAGCCCGTAGAGGACCCGGTCACCTTGCCAGAGCGCTTGGTCGTCGACGCTGCGCGGCTCCGCGAGTTCGGTCTCCTTCAACGTCTTGAGGTCGAGCACGGACAACCGCCAGACGCCGTCGCCGACCTTCTTCTTGAACGCGACCCGGGTGCCGTCCGGGGACAGCGACGGGCATTCGACGTTCTCGCGCAGGGTCTTGCCGCGGAAGCGCGCGTAGTCGGCTTCGACGAGGTAGGTCTTCCCCTTGCTGCCGAGCGTCGCGTAGAAGCGGTTGCCGTCCGGGGCGAAGGTGATGCCCCAGTAGTTGACGTCGGCGGCGAAGTAGCGCTGCCCGTCGGCGAACACGGGCAGTTCCTCGATCGTCTTGACCAGCCGTCCGGTGTCGACTTCGTAGACGCCGGCCCGGGTCGAGAAGCCGGTGGCCGCGTAGGAGTCGCCGGTGACGAAGACCGTCCAGTCGACGCGCTTGCCGTCCGGCGACACCCGCGCGCGGCTCGGCGTGCCGGCCACGGCTTCGGCGTGCCGGACGACGAGGTGGTCGTCGAGGACCAGGACGTCGGTCACCGGCGGGAGCGTCCCGGGCCGCACGGCCAGGCACACGGCGGTGGACCCGGCCACCGCGAACCGATCACACTTCAGGCCACTGACCTGCGGTTTCGCTCCCGCCTCGGCCAGCGGGACGGCGGCGACGCGGCCGGTCGACACCTGCCGGAACAGCAGCTGACCGGGGCCGAGCGTGAGCTGCGCGGCCGGTCCCGCCTCGGGGGCGCCGGGGCGGGCGTTGACGATGTAGGTGACGGCCGCGGTGATCAGGAGCGCGGTGCCGGCCAGGGCGAGGACAAGTTTCTTCACGGCCGCACCGGCTTCGCGACCGCGGCCGCGAGGACGACGGCCGCCAGGCAGCCCGCGGCGACGAGCACCGCCGGCCGCAGGTCCCAGAACGTCCAGGCGAGTCCGAAGAGGACGGACGAGAGCATCCGCGCGCCGGCTTGCCCGGTCTGCACGACGGCCAGCCCGGTCGCCCGGAGGTCCCGCGGGATGAGCGGGCCGGCCGCGGCCATCAGGACGCCGTCGGTGGCCGCGTAGAACACACCGTGCAAGCCGAGCGCGACCACGGCGAAGAGCAGCGCGGCCGGCCCGCAGAGCAGGACCAGCGCCAGGCCCAGCGCGACGTGCCCGCCGAGGAACACCGGCCACCGCCCGATCCGGTCGGCCAGTTTGCCGAGCGGAACGGCCAGGAGCAGGTAGACGCCGGCGGTGCCCAGCGGCAGGAGCGGGAAGTACGTCGCCGCGATGTCCCAGCGCCGCTGGAGCACGAGGTAGACGAACGAGTCGCCGATGGTCACCAGGCCCAGCAGCGCGGCCCAGAGCGTGACGCGCCGGAAGTCCGCGTCGCGCAGCAGACCCGCCGCGGCGCGCGCCGACACGGCGGCGCGATCCACCGTGCCGGGCCGGTCACGGACGAACAAAGCCAGCAACAGCACGGCGATCGCGGCGACGCAGAAGCTGGTGAAGAACACGCTCGTGTAGCTGCCGAGGCTCAGCGCGAGCACGGCCATCGCGACCAGCGGGCCGAGGAACGCGCCGACGGTGTCGAGCGCGCGGTGCACCCCGAACGACCGGCCGAGCGTGCCGGGTTCGCTGCTCAGCGAGATGAGCGCGTCACGCGGGGCGGTGCGCACGCCCTTGCCGGTGCGGTCCGCGGCGAGGACGACGCCGATCGCGGGGACCGACGAACCGGCCGCCACCAGGCCGAGCTTGCACACCGCGGACAAGCCGTACCCGAACCCGGCGACCGCCTTGAGCCGCCGCCACCGGTCCGCGAGGTGCCCGCCGAGGACCCGGACGAGGGCGGTGGCGCCCGCGTAGAGGCCGTCGAGCAGCCCGAACTGCAGCGGGTTCAGGCCGAGGCCGAGCACCAGGTAGAGCGGGAGGACGGCGGTGACCATCTCCGAGGAAACATCGGTGACCAGGCTGACCACGCCGAGAGCCACGACGTTGGCGGACACTCGTTTCAGCGCCGGCTTCGGGTGGGTGCCGGCCGCGAGGTCCGAGGTACGGCTTGCCGCGATGTACATGCCCGTTCCCCTTCTAGTGGCAGGTGTAGGTCGGGCTGCTGTCGAGGACCTTGCCGTCGACGCCGATCAGCTGCGTCTGGAACGACGTGTCCGTCATGGACAGCTTCAAGACGCCGAAGGTCTTCAGCAGCTTCGCGGTCGTCGCGTGGGCCGGGCTCAGGTCGTAGAGGTTCGCGCCGCCCGAACCGCCGACGATCTCGACCGGACCGTTCGCGTCGGCCTTGCCGTCGGCGTTCTGCGGCACGAACCGTTCGTAGTCGTGGTCGTGACCGTTGAGAACGAGGTCGACCTTGTTCGCCGTCATGGTGTTCCACAGCTCGACGCTGTCCTTGTTGTCACCGTGGTCGCCGGAGCTCCACCGCGGGTGGTGGTAGTACGCGGCGACGCAACCCTTCTCGTTCTTGGCGAGGTCCTGCTTCAGCCAGGTGATCTGCGGCGGCTCGGCGAAGTCGTCGTGGGTGACGAAGTCGTTGGAGTCCAGGGCGATGAAGTGCCAGTTGCCCATCTCCCAGCTGTAGTAGCGCTGGCCCTGGGGCTTCGCGATGGCGCCGAAGTAGTCCTCGTAACCCTTGAACCTCGGCTCGTCGTACGACTCGTGGTTGCCCGGGATCGGGTGGGTGATGTTCTTGAACCTGCCCCAGGTCTTGTCGTAGTAGGCCTTGAAGTCGGCGAGGTGGGCGTCGTCGTACTGGTTGTCCCCCATGGTGATCACCGCGGCCGGGCCCATCTGCTCGACGAGTTTCGCGGTCTTGACGTGCGCGCAACCGGAGTCGCTCGCGGTGCAGCGTTCGGCGATGTCCCCGGCGGCGGCGAGAACGAACCCGTTGGCACTGCCCGCTTTGGTCTTGACGGCGACGGGTGCGCTCGCCGGCGAGACGTTGCCCGCGGCGTCCCGGGCGCGGACGGTGTAGGTATAGCCGGTGTCGGGCGCGAGCCCGGTGTCGGTGTAGGACGGCGTCGCGCTGGTGGCCACGACCTGGCCGTCACGCAGGACGTCGTACCCGGCGACCCCGACGTTGTCGGTCGCGGCGGTCCAGGTCAGGCCCACGCTGGTGGCCGTCGTGGTCGTGGGCGCGAGCCCGGCCGGGGTGCTCGGCGCCTGGGTGTCGCCGGCGGAGTCGGGCGTGCCGTAGGCCTGGAGTTCCCAGAGCGAGTAGCCGTACTTCGTGGCGCGCGTGACGCCGACGAAGCGCAGGAAACGGCCGTGGGCCTGGAGTCCGGTGAGGTCGTCGGTCTTGCCGTCGCCGTTGTCGACGTTCGTGACGGTGGTGAACTGCGTACCGTCGTCGGAGACCTCGATCCGGTACTTCTTGGCGTAGGCGGCTTCCCAGGTGAGCTTGACCTGGTGGATGCTGGAAGGTTGCCCGAGATCGACCCGCAGCCACTGCAGATCGGCACTGACAGCACTGGCCCACCGGGTCTGCGTGTTCCCGTCGACGGCCTTGTCGCCGGTGAGCGACGAGCTTTCCGCCGTGGACGTGACGACGGGCTTCCCTTGGGAGAGAAGGACATCGGCTTGGGTGGTAGTGGCGGCGGCGATCGCGGAAGGCAGCAGGACGACGACGGCGATCGGCGGCGCCAGCCGTGCGAATGGACGAAGACGGAAGGGGGACACGTCGCGCTCCTAGGGGCCGGACAGTGGCGGGTCTGCTCTGAGCTGGGCTGCGGCGTAGGTGTACTTTGTTCGAACAGTTAAGAAACTTTCCTAACTAAGAAGACTGTAGCGAGCCGCGGTTTCGGCTGACAAGACTTGTCTCGTCCTTGAATCGGTCAAGAGGGTGAGATTGGAGTGGTTCCCGCAGGTCAGATGATGTTTCACAGAGCGGCACACTGCTCCGGCGCCTGGGACTGCCCTAGTTTCGCTCGCACGCCACCCAGCACTCGACCCGGACTCGAGCGCCGTTTCCCCTGCCACCGAACCGTGCGCCGCGACACCAACTCCGGCGACCATCAGCGTGGCGCCATCGATCCTCGCTCAACTTGTTCAGCTCACACTGGCGCCAATTCCCTTGCGTTCAGCGGATTCGCTCGCCATCACGGCACCGTATTCGACCACCGCCACCCGACCGGCACCGGCCGGACTTCGCCGCCGATCCGCCTCATCTCAGAAGGGGCACGACCTCACGCACGCCACGGCTTCCTCGCGCACCACCACGCCTCGGAAGCACTCCCCCCAGACCGTTCCCGTACCGATTTTGTCGGTCCCCACCGGTAGCCTGGAATTCGGGGGCTTCTCGCGCCCGCCGACAGCGATTTTTCTTACACAGCAACAGAAACAGCACGAAGATCCCGCGCCCGAGTTTCACCCGATTCAGCGATGATCTTCGCACGCGTGTTCGGTAACGTAAGGGCCATGACCTCGACCGACGAGTTTCCCGTTACCCCGCACCGAAGACCCATGGCGTCAAGAATCCGCGCGCAGCTGCTTCCGGATCTCCGCCACGGCGGCCCGCCCGGCGCGGTTCGCCCCGACCGTGCTGGCCGAAGGCCCGTACCCCACCAGCTGCAACCGCGGCTCGAGCACGACCCGCGTCCCGTCCACCCGGATCCCGCCACCCGCCTCGCGGATGCGCAGCGGCGCGAGGTGGTCGATCGCCGCGCGGAAGCCTGTCGCCCAGAGGATGACGTCCGCGTCGAAGTGCAAGCCGTCCGCCCACTCGACTCCCGAAGGCACGATCCGGGCGAACATCGGCCGGCGCTCGAGGATGCCCGCCGCCCGCGCGGCCCGCACCTCCGGCGTCACGGCCAGGTCCGTCACGCTGACCACGCTCTCCGGCGGCAACCCGGCGCGCACCCGTTCGTCGACCTTCGCGACGACATTGCGTCCCCAGTCCTCGCTGAACGGCTCATCCCGCCACACGGGCGGCCGCCGCGTCACCCAGGCCGTCGCGCGCGCGAGCGGCGCGAACTCCATCAGCAGCTGCACCGCCGACGCCCCACCGCCGACGACCACGACCCGTTTGCCCCGCAACGCTTCCGGCCCGGTGTAGTCCGCCGTGTGTACCTGCTCGCCCGCGAAAGTCTCCTGGCCCGGGTAGTGCGGCCAGAACGGCCGGTCCCAGGTGCCGGTGGCGCTGATCACCGCGCGCGCCGCCCACGACTCGGCCGGACTCGCCACCACGAGCCGGTCACCGTCGCGCGTCACGGACTGGACGTCGACCGGGCGCATGACAGGCAGGTCGTACACGCGCTCGAAGCGCGCGAAATAGTCAGAGACGACTTCGGAGGCCGGCCGCGTGACGTCCGGAGTGCCGAAGGCCATGCCGGGCAGGTCGTGGATGCCGTGCACCTTCCTGAGCACCAGCGACGGCCACCGGTACTGCCAGGCGCCCCCGGCCCGTTTGCCGTGGTCGAGCACCACGAACCCGGAACCGTTCGCGAACCCGGCTCGGCGCAGGTGGTAGGCGGCCGACAGTCCCGCTTGGCCGGCCCCGACCACCACCACGTCCGTTTCGTGGTCCGCGCTGCTCATGTCGTGTTCAACGGCCGGCCGCGCCAGGTATTTCGCGCCCTGCATCACATGGCGACCCGGTGGCGGCGCGCATTCTCGGCCCGGTACAACGCCGTCGTAACCGCCCGTCACACGGCGACGCGATTGCGCCCCGCGTCCTTGGCCCGGTACAACGCCGCGTCCGCCGAGCGCAGCACGTCATCCAGCGTCGGCCCCGTATCCGGGAACCGCGCGACCCCGATCGAGACCGAAAGGCCACTCACCCGGACCGTCCCGCCTCCCGTCGAGATCACGACGTTCAGCTCCCCCACCGCCACCCGCACCCGCTCGGCGATGCCCAGCACGTCGGCGCGGCCGAGGCCGGGCAGCAGCACGACGAACTCCTCACCACCGAACCGGCCGACCGTGTCGCCCTGACGCACCGCGCCGGAGATCGCCACCGCGACCGCGGCCAGCACGTCGTCGCCGGTGAGGTGGCCGTAGGTGTCGTTGATCCGCTTGAAGTGGTCGAGGTCGATCATCAGCACCGCGAACTCGCCGACGGCCCCGCGCCGCAACGCGCGGGCGTGCTCGCGGACGGCCGACTCGTGCCAGCCCGCGGTGTTGAGCAGCCCGGTCTTCTCGTCGGTGACGGCGGCGACCTGCAGCTGCTGCTTGAGCAGCAGGTAGCGGTGCAGCAACAGCAGCGGCGCGATGACGAACAGCACCAGCACCGGCTGCTCGACCAGGGCCAGCGCGGCGAGCCCGCCGAGGCAGAGCGTCGCCACCTCGAACGCGTTGTCCTCCCAGGTGCCGACGAGGTCCGCGGCGGACCGCTGGCTCGTGTAGAGGTAGATCCCGGCGGCGACCAGCCCGACGTTCACCAGCTCGAACACCACGGCGGCCAGGCAGAGCGCGACCAGCCCGCGCGGCGTCTGCACCGGCGTCCCGTGCAACCCCGACCACGTGAGGACGGACGACGCGGCGAAGCAGGAGAGCATCGCCCACGCGGTACTCGCGACGAACCGATGCGCGGGCCGTGTGCGCACGTGGCGCCAGACCCGCACCCACAAGTGCGCGTAGAGCACGACAGCCAGCAGCGCCACCCAGGCAGGAGGGAGCAGTACGACACCGGCGAGGTACCAGACGGAGGTCACGTTGATGTGCGTTTGCCCGCTCATCCACCGGCGCAGCCGTTCAATCCGGCGGGACATCTCGGCCTGCGCGACGCCGAGTGCGACCAGCACGGCGAACCAGACCGGCCGCACCGGTCCCCCGAAGCCGGTGGCCAGCGCGGCCCCGGTGGTCGCGACGGCGGCCAGCTCACAGCAGAGGGCGTAGGTGATCCAGCGGCGCTTCGCCCCGGTCCACATGACCCACCGCGAGGGCCACCCCGTCCAGGTGGAAAGAGCTTCCCGTCGCACGGCGGCCTCGGCTCTCAAGCGCCGCGACCACGGAAGTGACGGACCGGCATCGTGACGTACCCCTTGCGCGAGTTCGGCCGACCAGGTAGCCCAGCGTAGCCGTTCCGGCGAGCCGCGTCGCCGGTCCGGGCGAATTACGGCGAAGCTACCGGCCCGCGGACTCGCTCTGGGTAGGTCTGCCCTGCTCACAGCTTCCCCGGTGATCACCGATGCAGGAATCCGCGGTGAGAACAGCAGGCCGGGACTCCCGAAGCCGGAAACGGCCGCCGAGATCACCAGCGCGGAAACCCGCCCCGACGCTCTCAACGCAGGCTGTTCGGCGCCGACCAGGACGGGCTTCCCCGAACGGAGACCCACGGCTCGGCCAGGTCAGGGAGCAGACCGGCTCAGGGCGCGGTCGACTTAGAGTCGTAGATCGACTCAGGACATAGTCGGCTCAGGGCGCAGCTAGGCCGGGATGAGCGATGGGTTTCGAACCCGCGACCTCCACCGGGCGCTCTACCAGCCGGGCGAGGTCACTTGCGCCGCGCGCGGATGACCGCCACCAAGCCGACGACCGCCGCGATGCCGAGCACCACCGGGGCCAGCCGCTTCAGTACGGAGGCTCCCGCGTAATCGAGGAGGTCGATCGCCTCGGTCTCCGGGACGGCCGGGACGCTGTGCAATGCGGGCCGTTCGGCGGCCGGCTTGGGTTCGGTGTTGATCTCCGCCGTGGTCGGCGCCGGCTTGACCGCCGGCTCCGGCTTCGCAACCGGCGCGGCCTTGGCCGCCGATCCGGACTGCGCTGCCGGTACCGACTGGGCAGCCAGTCCAGACTGAGCGACAGAGCCCGACTGGGCCGCCGGTCCGGACTGGGCCGCCAATCCCGACTGGGTGGCCGGTCCGGACTGGGCCGCCTGTCCTGTCTGGGCTGCCGGTCCCGACTGGGCTGCCGGTCCCGACTGGGCTGCCGGTCCTGACTGGGCTGCAGTGCCCGACTGAGCAGCCGGTCCCGACTGGGCAGCTGACCCAGGCTGGGCAGCCTCTCCCGGTGCCTTCTCCCCCGCCGTCGCGGGCTTCGCGGCTGCGGCCGGGGCGGACTTCGCCGCCGGCTCCGCCGTCTTTCCGGCCGTCGGCGCGGCGGCCTTCTCGGCTACCGGCTCGGCCGTCTTCTCCGGGGCCAGCTTGCCCGACAAGCAGCCCGCGAAGGTGTCGAGGATCTTGCCGCCCACCTCGGTGATCAAGCCGCGGCCGAACTGGGCGGGCTTGCCCGTGATGGACAGGTCCGTCGCGACGGTTCCGTGCGTTCCGCCGTCGGTCTCGGTCAAGGTCAGGGTCACTGTCGCGGCGGCCGTGCCCGCTCCGCGAGAGTCCTTGCCCGAAGCCTTGATGGTGACCTTGTGCGCGGCGTCGTCCTTCTCCAGGAACTCGCCGTTTCCCTTGTACAGCAACGAGATCGGGCCCAGCTTGACCTTCACCGTCCCACTGAACTTGTCGCCTTCGACCTTGGTCAGCGCGGCACCGGGCATGCACGGGGCGACGCGCTCGGGGTCGACGACCGCCTGCCAGACCTCGCCGATCGGAGCCGGGACGGTGAATTCGTGGTCGAGCCGCACGGGCCGACCTCCTCTCTGCCAGACCTGGGTGCCTGGTGACCCACCCTAGTCGCACCCGGGAGCCGTGACCCGGCGCGAAAACGCCGGGTCACGGACAGCCACGGATTCAGGCGCCGGCCGCGGCCGTGATCGCGCGACCCGTCAGGACCGTCGCCAGGTGACGGCGGTATTCGACGTCGGCGTTGCCGTCGACCGGTGGGTTCGTGCCCTCCGCCGCGTGCGACGCCGCCTCGCGGATCGCGTCCGCCGAGG
The DNA here is from genome assembly GCF_023023025.1 of Amycolatopsis sp. WQ 127309. Lineage (NCBI taxonomy): Bacteria > Bacillati > Actinomycetota > Actinomycetes > Pseudonocardiales > Pseudonocardiaceae > Amycolatopsis > Amycolatopsis sp. WQ 127309. The sequence continues at coordinate 4,765,198 of NZ_CP095481.1, read as the reverse complement.
CTCGCGCCCCGACCAGGGCCGCTTCGACGCCCGTCGCGCGGACCGGCGTCGAGCCCATGTTCGTCAGCGCGACCCTGGCCTCCTCGATGACGCCGGCCTCGGTGCGGACGGTGACCGCGACGGCGACCATCGACCACGCCTGGGCGACCCGGTTGAACTTCTCGTAGTGCCCTCGCCAGCCCGTGTGCTTGGGCACGCGGACCTCGACCAGCAGCTCGTCCGGGGCCAGCGCGGTGGTGAACAGGTCCCGGAAGAAGTCCGCGGCCGGCACCGTCCGGCGCCCGGACGGCCCGGCCAGCACCAGCTCGGCCTCCAATGCCACCACCGGCGCGAGCAGGTCACCCGCCGGGTCGGCGTGCGCGATCGCGCCGCCCAGCGTGCCGCGGTGGCGGATCTGCGGGTCGGCGACCGTGTCCGTCGCCGCTTTCAGCAACGCCGCGTGCTCGGCGACCAGCGAATCGCGCTGGACGTCGTAGTGCGTGGTCATCGCGCCGATCGCCAGGACGTCGCCGTCTTCACGCACGCCGCGCAGCTCCGGGACGCGCCCGAGGTCGATCAGCGTGGTCGGGGTGGCCAGGCGCATCCGCAGCACCGGCAGCAGGCTCTGCCCGCCGGCCAGGACCTTGGCGTCCTCACCGGCCGACGCCAGTGCCTGCACCGCTTCGTCCACTGTGGACGGGCGGACGTAGTCGAACGAGGACGGGATCACAGGGCACCTCCGGTGGCGTCGATCGAGCCGAGGCCGCCGCCGGCTTCGTTGCCGGGCCCGCCGGCGTCGGTGGTGCCGTACCGGATGGCGTGCCACACCCGCATCGGCGTCAACGGCATCTCGATGTCGTTCACCCCGAAGTGGCGCACGGCGTCGATCACCGCGTTGACCACGGCCGGGGTGGACGCGATCGTGCCCGCTTCGCCGACGCCCTTGGCGCCCAGCGGGTTGGTCGTCGACGGCGTCTCCGTGCGGTCCGTGGTGAACGACGGCAGGTCGGCCGCCGACGGCAGCAGATAATCGGCGAACGTGCCCGTGGTCAGCGTGCCGCTCTCGTCGTGCACGGTGCCCTCGAACAGCGCCTGCGCGATGCCCTGCGCGAGTCCTCCATGCACCTGGCCCTCGACGATCAGCGGGTTCACCGCGACGCCGACGTCGTCGACGCAGACGTAGGAGCGCAGCGTGACCCGGCCCGTCTCGGTGTCCACTTCGGCCGCGCAGAGGTGCGTGCCGTGCGGGTACGAGAAGTTCTCCGGGTCGAACGTCGCGTCCGAGTCGAGCGAAGGCTCGACGCCGTCGGGCAGGTTGTGCGCCGCGAACACCGCGAGCGCGATGTCGCCGATCGACGTCGACGTGTCGGTGCCCTTCACGGTGAACTTGCCGCCCGCGAACTCCAGGTCGTCCTCGGCGCATTCGAGCAGGTGCGCCGCGATCGGCTTGGCCTTCGCGACGACCTTCTCCGCGGCCTTGACGACGGCGATCCCGCCGACCACCAGCGACCGCGAGCCGTAGGTGTCCATGCCCTTGTGCGACGACTGGGTGTCGCCGTGGATGATCTCGATGTCCTCGAACGCGACGCCGAGCTGGTCCGCGACGATCTGGCTCCACGCCGTCTCGTGGCCCTGACCGTGCGCGGACGCGCCGGTGATGACCTCGACCTTGCCGGTGGGCAGCATCCGGATCGCCGCGTGCTCCCAGCCGCCGGCGCCGTAGTCCAGCGAACCGAGCACCCGCGACGGCGCGAGCCCGCACATCTCGGTGAACGTCGAGATGCCGATGCCGAGCTGCACCTTGTCCTTCGACGCCCGGCGCTTCTCCTGCTCGGCGCGCAGGCCGTCGTAGTCGAAGAGCTGCTTGGCCTTCTCCGTCGCGGCCTCGTAGTTGCCGGAGTCGTACGTCAGCCCGCACACCGTGGTGAACGGGAACTCCTCGTGCTTGATCCAGTTCTTCTCACGCAGCTCCAGCGGATCCATGCCGAGCTCGTCGGCGAGCTCGTCCATGATCCGCTCGATCGCGAACGTCGCCTCCGGCCGCCCGGCGCCGCGGTAGGCGTCGGTCAGCGTCGTCGTGGTGTACACGTTGGTGCACGCGAAGTGGTACGCCGGGAACTTGTAGATCGCGTTGAACATGAACGCGCCGAGGATCGGCACGCCGGTGCCGACCAGGCCGTTGTACGCGCCGAGGTTGGCGAGCAGCTCGACCTTGAGCCCGGTGACCGTGCCGTCGGCGTTCGCCGAGATGGTGATGTCCTGGATCTGGTCACGGCCGTGGTGGGCGGCGAGCATGGTCTCGGACCGGGATTCGTTCCACTTCACCGGTTTGCCGAGTTTCCGCGCCACCAGTAGCGACATCATCTCTTCCGGCAGCACGCCGATCTTGCCGCCGAAGCCGCCGCCGACGTCCGGGGCGATCACGCGCAGCTTGTGCTCCGGGATGCCGAGCGTCAGCGCCGACATCACCCGCAGGATGTGCGGGACCTGGGTGGCCGACCACATGGTGAGCTGGGTGCCGGTCGGGTCGACGACGCAGGCGCGCGGCTCCATGAACGCCGGGATCAGGCGTTGCTGGCGGAAGCGCCGCTTGACGACGATCTCCGACGACTTGAGCGCGTCTTCGACGTCGCTGCCGGTGCCGGCCTCGGCGGAGTCGAACTTCCAGACCGCGCTCGTGTTGCTGCCCTGGTCCTCGTGGACCAGCGGCGCGCCGTCGGCGATGGCGGCTTCCATGTCGAGGATGACCGGGAGCTCGTCGTACTCGACGTCGATCTCCTCGAGCGCGTCGTGCGCTTCGGCCGAGGACCGCGCGACGACGACCGCCACGCCTTCACCGGCGAAGTTGACCTGGTCGGCGGCGAGCACCGGCCGGCGCGGCGTCTTCATGTCCGGGGTGATCGGCCACGCGCAGGGCATGCCGATGGAGCTGTCCGGGTCGAGGTCCGTCGCGGTGTAGACGGCGACGACGCCGGACGCGCTCTGGGCCGCCGACGTGTCGATCGAGACGATCTTGGCGTGCGCGAACGGGCTGCGCAGGATCGCCATGTGCAGCATCCCGGGCAGCGTGATGTTGTCGGTCCAGCGGGTGCGGCCGGTGATCAGCCGCTCGTCTTCCTTGCGGCGCCGTGACTTTCCGACTTCCGGTTCGATCGTCGCGGTCATCAGTCACCACCCACGCCGACGTGCTTGGTCTCGGTGATCCGCTCGGCGTCGGGTCCGGCGCCGGGGCTCATGTGCTGAGCGGCGTCGCGGACCGCGCGGACGATGTTCTGGTAGCCGGTGCAGCGGCAGAGGTTGCCTTCGAGGCCTTCGCGGACGGCTTGTTCGTCCGGGTCCGGGTTGTCGGCCAGCAGGTCGATCGACTGCATGATCATGCCGGGGGTGCAGAACCCGCACTGCAGCGCGTGGTTCTCGTGGAAGGCTTTCTGCACCGGGTGCAGCTGCCCGTCGCGGCTGAGGCCCTCGACGGTGGTGACCTCGCTGCCGTCGGCCTGCACGGCCAGCACGGAACAGGACTTCACGCTGTGCCCGTCCAGGTGGACGGTGCACGCACCGCAGTTGCTGGTGTCGCAGCCGACGACCGTGCCGACCTTGCCGATCCGCTCTCGCAGGTAGTGCACGAGCAGGGTGCGCGGTTCGACCTCGTCGGTGTACTTCGTCCCGTCGACAGTGACGGTAATGCGCATCAGGCCTCCAAAGCCGGTTCGGGAACGGCCAGGCCCGACCGTGATCGGGCTCACAAGACCCGAGCGTGCTACGCCTTACTGGCGCGGACAAGTCCTGATGTCACACGTTCGGCGGCCGTTCCCGCAGCTGCGGGAGAATCCACAGTGGAATCACCGCATCCGCGGAAACGCCGCCCGGGTGAACTTTTCAGCCGTGGATGCGGCCGGACAGTTCGGCGAGCCGCCGCCCGCCGCCACCCCAGCGCAACGCGATGATCTCCGCGGCGATCGACACCGCCGTCTCCTCCGGGGTGCGGGCGCCGAGGTCGAGACCGATCGGCGAGGACAGCCGTTCCAGCTCGGGCTCGGTGATGCCGGCCTCGCGCAGCCGCGAGAACCGGTCGTCGTGGGTCTTGCGGGACCCCATCGCGCCGACGTACCCGACGTCGAGGCGCAGCGCGACCTCCAGCAGCGGGACGTCGAACTTCGGGTCGTGGGTCAGCACCGCGATCGCGGTGCGCCGGTCGATGCGGCCCGCGTCCGCCTCCGCCGTGAGGTACCGGTGCGGCCAGTCGACGACGACCTCGTGCGCGTCCGGGAACCGGCTGCTGGTGGCGAACACCGGCCGCGCGTCGCACACCGTGACCTGGTAACCGAGGTAGGCGCCCATGCGCGCCATCGCGGCGGCGAAGTCGATCGCGCCGAAGACCAGGAGCCGGGGCGGCGGCTCGAAGGAGTTGACGAACACCGCCATCCCCTCGCCGCGGCGCTGCCCGTCCGGGCCGTAGTGCAGGGTGCCGGTGCGGCCGCTGGCCAGCAGGCCGCGGGCGTCGTCGGCGACCGCGTCGTCCATCCGCGACGAGCCCAGCGAGCCTTCGGTGCGATCCGGCCAGACGATCATGTGCTCGCCGACCAGGCCTTCGCGCTCGTGCTCGATGACCGTCACCACCGCGACCGGCTCGCCGCCGCGGACCGACGCGACGACGTCGCCCAGCTCGGGCATCGACTCGCGGTCGACGTGCTCGACGTAGATGTCGATGATCCCGCCGCAGGTCAGGCCCACCGCGAAGGCGTCGTCGTCGGTGACGCCGTAGCGCTGCAGCACCGGCTTGCGCTCGGTGACGACCTCCTGCGCCAGCTCGTAGACGGCGCCTTCGACGCAGCCGCCGGACACGCTGCCGGCGACGGTGCCGTCCGGGGCCACGACCATCGCCGCGCCGGGGGCGCGGGGGGCCGACGAGAAGGTGGCGACGACGGTGCCCAGCCCGACCGTCTCCCCCGCCGACCAGCGGCGGAACACGTCATCCAGTACGTCACGCATCGGAAATCTCCCCGAGCAGTCGTTCCAAGGTGGCCAGGGTGTGCCCGGCCAGCAGCCGGTCGATGTGGGGCAGTGCGGCCACGATGCCCGACTGGACCGGAGCGTACCCCGCACGGCCGACGTGCGGATTCACCCAGAGTACGGCGTGCGCGAGGCGGTGCAGCCGCGCGAGCTGCTCGCCGAGCATCGTGGTGTCGCCGCGCTCCCAGCCGTCGGAGAAGATCGTGACGACCGCGCGCCGGGCCACGCCGCGCTGTCCCCACCGGTCGAGGAAGGCCCGCAGCGTCTCGCCGAGGCGGGTGCCGCCGGCGAAGTCCGGCACCGCGGAACCCGCCGAGAGCATCGCGCGCTCCGGGTCGCGCTGACGCAGCTGGCGCGACACCCGGGTCAGCCGCGTGCCGAGCGTGAACACCTCGACGGACTGGGGCGCGGACCGGGTGAGGACGTGCGCGAACCGCAGCAGCGCGTCGGCGTACGGGCTCATCGAGCCGGAGACGTCGATCAGCAGCACGACCCGGCGCGGGCGCGAGCCGCGGCGGGTGTGCGCGAGCCGGACGGGTTCGCCGCCGCTGGCGAGCATCGCGCGCAGCGTGCGGGCCGGATCAAGCCGTCCCCGGCGGGCCGGGGTTCGCCGGGCGGCGCGGCGCCGGGGCGGCACGGGACGCAGGGTGGCCAGCAGCTCGCGCAGGTGCTCGCGTTCGGCGGTGGTCAGCTCGGCGAGGTCGCGGTGCCGCAGCACCTCCTGGCCGCTCGCGGCGACCTTCAGCTGGTCGGGACCGTCGCCGCCGTCGGCGTCCCCGCCCTCGGTGTCGACGAGCGGCGCGATCCGCGCCTGCTTCGGCGCGGCGGCCTTCGTGCGGCGCGGACCCGGCGGTTCGATCGAAAACCACTGGCTGAAGGCCTCTTCGTAACAGGCGAGGTCGTCGGGGCTCGAGCACAGGGTGAGCCGCCCCGCCCAGTACAGCTGGGTGGGCTCGGCGACGTCGACCTCGCCGACGGCGGCCAGGTAGGCCTGCACGCGGTGCGCGTCGCAGGCCACGCCCGCCTCCCGCAGCGCGGCGGCGAACCCGGCGTACCCGGCGACCGGATCGGAGACCGTGGTCATGTCTCCATTGTGCGCTCATCGGTGTCCCGGCGAGGAGTCGAACCTCGGACCTCGGCGTTCGTAGCGCCGCGCTCTGTCCTGCTGAGCTACCGGGACGGGGCGGCCTGCACACGCCCCTCCCCGGACGGGCGCAGACCGCGCTCTTCGCGGCGGCCGGCCCCGGTAGCGGCGGGGCGGGCGCGAAGAGCCTTCAGAAAGAATTCAGCGGACGGCACGGGAGATCGCGCCGCATCGGAACATCCGGGCTTCGGTCACGATCTCCTCCTCTCGGGTTTCTCGGTCGGGCTTCTCGGTGCTGGAGGAAGAATGCCGGACTCTTGGTGGCGCGGCAACGCATTTACGCGGCGTGCGACCATGCACCGGTGAGCTACGACCTGGTTGTGTGGGACGGACCGGCACCGGCGGACGACGCCGGGGCCGCGGCGGAGTACGGCCGCCTCTACATGAAGTACATCGAACTGTCGGCCGTGCGGCCACCGTGGCCGACGATCACCGAGTACGTCCAGGCCCTGCTCCGCCGGTGGCCTGATCTCGGCGCGCACGATCTCGGCGAGACTTCCCCGTGGGCGTCGAGCGGGTTGATGTCGAACGCGAGCGGCCCGCTGCTGTACTTCGGCATGGGCCGGGACGTGGCCGGCACGGTCGTTTCCGGTGCCGTCGCCGAAGCCCGGCTCCGGAACCTCGTGGTCTACGACCCGCAGGAACGGCGCGTCCGGTCTTAGGAGCCGGCCCGCGGCTCCCCCGGAACCACGACGCGCCCGCCCCGATCGTCCTTTGTGGACTTTCGCAGCGGGCGCGCCGGCCGGGTCAGGAGACCTTGATGCCGGGCTTGACCGGTGCGCAGGCGCGGAGGCCGGCGGTCTTGTTGAGCTCCAGGATCGGCGGGAGCGTCTTCTGCGCGTACGCCTGCAGTTCCGCGAGCTTCGCGGGGTCGACCAGGTCGCGGCGGACGTGGTAGCTGACCCAGTTGCGCGAGTCGACGGTGTCGTCACCGATCGGGCGGTTCACGAAGATCGTCGCGTAGTCGCGGTCGAACCGCGGGTCCTTGTCGAACTGCAACGTCGTGATCCACGAGCCGATGAAGGTGATCATCTCCGGCTTCGCGACATTGAACGTGTAGTCGCGCAGGCCGGCCATGTCCGCCTTGTGCAGGTAGTCGGCGATCGGTTTGTCACCGAGGCCGGCCAGGTCGAGCACCCGGATCCGGCTGCCCAGCGACGTCCCGCCGAGGTCGATCAGGCCGACCTGGGCCGTGTCGGGCAGCTTCAGGATGTCCGCGAAACCGTTGATGGCCTGGGCGTCGCGCTCGGCGACGATGCAGAACGCCGTCTTCGCGTGGGCGCGGTACGTCGTGCCCTGCGTGTAGAGCCCGCTGACCGAGCTGACCAGCGCGACCACCAGCAGGCAGGCCAGCGCGATCCGGCCGCGCAGCCGGGCCGCGGCCAGCGCCTCGACCACCACGATCGCGCCGCCGAACGCGCCGAGCGTCCACACCGGCGTCGCGAACCGCAGCTGGCCCATCCAGTCGTACTCGAGCACGATGAACGCGACCACGGTCAGCCCGAACGGCGCCAGCAGCGCGACCAGGCCGGTGCGCAGCTTCGACGGCCGGACCAGCAGCATTACCAGGCACGCGACGGCGACCGCGACGACCAGCCAGCCGATGTAGTCCACGATCTGGGCGGGCCGGTCGAGGTCGTCGAGGGTGGGCGGGTCCTGCCCCTTCGCGACCGCGGTGTTGGGCACCAGCCGGCCGAACTCGAACCAGCGGAAGACCACGTAGGCGCCATAGGGCACGGCGAACGCGGCCACCGAGACGACGACCGCGCGGATGCTGCGGGCGAGCAGCTCGCGCTTGAGGAACAGCGCGACGACGATCGGGTACGCGCCGGCGTAGATGATCCCGTCCGGCCGGGTCAGCGCGGCGGCCATGGCGATCAGGCCGGTACCGATGGCGACCTGGTGGTTCAGCAGCTTGCCGCTCTGGACGGCGCGCAGGCAGAGCACCGCGATCGCGGTGACGGTCAGCGCGTAGAACGAGTTCTCCAGGCCGGAGAAGCACCAGATCACGAACGACGGGATCGCGGCGAGCGCCGCCCCGGCGGCGAAGGTGATCAGGGCGGGCCGGCGGCTGAGCGTCTTCGCGCCGAAGTAGAACAGGACCAGGATGCCGAGGCAGCAGGCCAGGGCGAGGGCCTTCGGGAACAGGATCTGGTCGTTGACGCCGAAGATCGTGCCGTGGTCGAACAGCCCGACGAGCTTGCCGAGGGCGAGCAGGATCATCCAGGTCGGGTTGGAGTACCCCTCGACCGGCAGGGCGCCGGGCTGCAGCACCGGGCCGAACCCGTCGGCGACGTCACGCGAGTAGGCGAACGTGATCGCCGCGTCGTCGATCAGCCAGTTGCCGTAGAGCGAGGCGTGCGCGGCGATCAGCGCGGTGCCCCCGAGGATCGCCGCGACGGCGGCCAGCTTGGGCCGCCACCCCCGGCGGGTGTCCGCCGGACCGGCCGGCCGGGGCCGATCCGGCTCCGGCTCGGCCAGTGGTCGCGCCTCGGTCGTCTCCGCCACACTCATGCCTCAGGTCCTCCCACGCCTTCGGTCATCCCCCGGACCGGCCGTCAGGCGAACAGGGCGTCGAGCTTGGCCCTGACCCGGTCGAGGTCTTCGCTGTATTTCAGGACCGCACCGAGCGTTCTCGCCGCTGATGCCGCGTCCAGTTCGTCACGGTGGAGAGTCATCAGGGCTTTCGCCCAATCGAGTGACTCCGCCACTCCAGGTGGTTTCAGCAGGTCCATTTGCCGGAGCCGTTGCACCGCTTCAGCGACCTGCCGAGCCAGAACTTCACCTATTAGCGGGATCCTACGGCGCAGGATCGTGACCTCTCGAACCAGGTCCGGGTGTTCCAGCCAGTGGTAGAGGCACCGCCGCTTGAGCGCGTCGTGCACCTCACGGGTCCGGTTGGAGGTCAGCACCACCAGCGGCGGCTGCTCCGCGCGGACCTCGCCGTACTCGGGGATGGTCACGGCGTACTCGTCGAGCAGCTGCAGGAGGAAGGCCTCGAACTCGTCGTCGGCGCGGTCGATCTCGTCGATCAGCAGCACGCAGGGGGCGCTGATGAGGGCCTGCAGCAGCGGCCGGGCCAGCAGGAACCGCTCGGTGTAGAGGGAGCGCTCGGCGGTCTCGACGTCGATGCCCCCGCTCGCTTCGAGGGCGCGCAGGTGCAGGAGCTGCCGCGGGAAGTCCCACTCGTAGAGAGCCTGGGCGGCGTCGATGCCCTCGTGGCACTGGAGGCGCACGAGCGGCCGGTCGAGCGCGGTGGCCAGCGCGAGGGCGAGAGCGGTCTTGCCGGTGCCGGGCTCGCCTTCGCAGAAGAGCGGACGCCCCATCCGCAGGGCGAGGAACCCGGCGGTGGCGAGCCCGTCATCGGCGAGATAACCGGTCCGGTCCAGCGCGGCGGCGAGTTCTTCGGGTGAGGCGAGCGAGTCGGTCACGAACTCGATCGTAGGGGTCAGCAAGCTTCGGCGCGGCTTACGGCTGAGGGGGCCCGGCAGGCCGGGGGTTGGGAAGGGTCGCGGCGGGGTGGTGAGGCCGGGTGGGGTGGCTGCGGCCGGGTGGGCGGCGGGGTCGGCCGCGGCTGCTGCGGCTCGGCAGGGTGGGGCGGTTGCGCAGGGGCATCGCGGGCAGCCACAGCTGTGATCGGTCGGCACAGTGATGTCAGGCGGGGTCAGTCGAGTTGCCAGGGCCTACCGAGTTCGGCAGATCCGCACGGTCGTCCACCTCGCAACCTGCTGCTCAGGTCGGGTGCGTCAGCTGAGGTTGGTGGGGCTTGCTGAGTTCGGCAGGTCTGCGCGGTGGTCTACGTCGCGGCCGTTGCCCAGGTCGGAGCACTCGATCAGTGTCAGGTCCTTGCGGGTTGCCAGCCAGTCTCGGGCTCCTCGGTCGCCCTCTGCTGTTTTTGCTATTTCCGGCCACCAGGTGCGGCCCAGGAGGACCGGGTGGCCTGGGGTGCCCTCGTAGGCTGCTCGGGCGACGGTGTTCGCTGTTGCGTTGGTTGCTACCCGGGTGAGGATTTCGGGGCCTACCCAGGGAAGGTCTACCAGGTGGACCAGGGTCGCGAGGGGGCCGTCGAGTCGGTTCAGCTCGGCCAGGCCGGTGCGTAACGAGGCGCCCATTCCGGTTGCCCAATCCTCCGCTACTACCGCCATGTCGGGGTTCGGTAGCAGGGCTCGGACCTCGTCGGCTGCTGCGCCTATGACTACCCGGATCGGGGTGCAGCCTGCTTCCTCCATGATCCGCAGGGCGCGCTGGACCAGGGGTTCGCCGTTCAGGGCGGCCAGTGCCTTCGGGCCTCCGAATCTGCGGCCGGCGCCTGCGGCCAGGAGGAGGCCGGCTACCTGCTCAGCCATGGGCTCGGCCCGGGGCTCCTACCGACAGGTCCGACTCGATCGCGCGGGCTGTGGCCAGCAGGGGTGGGACCAGGTCGCGCTCCACCGACTCGGCCGTGGTGCGGCTCGCGTGGGTCGAAAGGTTCACCGCCGCGACCACCGTGCCCCGGCGGTCGTGGATCGGGGCCGCTACCGAGCGGAGGCCCTCCTCCAGTTCCTGGTCGACCATGGCCCAGCCCTGCTCGCCGACCCTGGCCAGCTCGGTGCGCAGGCGCTCGGGTGAGGTGACCGTGCGGTCGGTGAGGCGGTCCAGCCTCGCGACCACGAGGTACGCCTCCAGCTCCGCGGCGCTGAGGCCGGTCAGGAGGACGTGCCCCATCGACGTCGCGTGCGCCGGGAAGCGGGTGCCCACGTTGATGCTCACCGTCATGATGCGCGAGACCGCCACCCGTGCCACGTAGACGATGTCGGTCCCCTCCAGCACCGAGACCGAGCTCGACTCGTGCACGTCGGCCGACAGGTGCTCGAGGTGGGGCTGCGCCACCTCGGGCAACGTCATGCTCGACAGGTACGCGTAGCCCAGCTCCAGGACGCGGGCGGTGAGCGAGAAGTACTTGCCGTCCGTGCGGACGTAACCGAGGTCGGTCAGCGTCAGCAGGAACCGGCGGGCCGCGGCGCGGGTCAGGCCCGTCGCGCGGGCGACGTCGCTCAAGGTCAGTTCGGCCGCGCCCGCGTGGAACGCCTTGATGACGGCCAAGCCGCGCTCCAGCGACTGCACGTGGTGGGCACCGCGGTGGGCGGGCTCGCCGTCCAGTTCGACTTCGAAGGGGGGCAGACTCGCGTCCATTCCGAGACCCTATCCGGCGTCGGCGGGCAGGGCGCTTGGCTCGCCGAGCTCGGCCAGGGCGCGCTGGGCGATGGCGAACGCCGCGTTCGCCGCCGGGGCGCCGGCGTAGACGGCCGTGTGGAGCAGGACCTCGCCGATCTCGGCCGCGGTCAGGCCGTTGCGGACCGCGGCCCGGACGTGCATCGGCAGCTCGTTGTGCGCGTGCAACGCCGTCAGGGCCGCCAGCGTGACGCAGCTGCGGGTACGCCGGTCCAGGCCGTCGCGGGACCAGACCGTGCCCCACGCGCCCTCGGTGATGTAGTCCTGGAACGGGCGGCTGAACTCGGTCGTGCCCGCGACCGCGCGGTCGACGTGCTCGTCGCCCAGCACCTCGCGGCGCACCTTCATGCCCTGCTCGTGGCGGTTGTCCATCTCGGTCACAGTGCCTCCAGGTGCTCGAGGATCAGCCTGGTGAACTCCTCGGGCTGCTCGTAGCTGCCCAGGTGCGCGGCGTCCGCCACGACCTCCAGCCGCGCGCCGGGGATGCCGTCGGCGATCGGGCGGGAGTGCGCCTCCGGCGGGGTGGCCGGGTCGTCGGCGCCCGCGATGACCAGCGTGGGGGCGGCGATCTTCGGCAGCACGTCGAGCAGGTCCATCCGCTCGATCGCGCCGCAGCAGGAGGCGTAGCCCTCGGCCGGGACCTCGGAGATCATCGAGCGCAGGAACGCGGCGCGGTCGGGGTGCCGTTCGCGGTACGCGGGCGTCAGCCAGCGGCCGACACCCGCGCCGGCCACGGTCGCCGTGCCCTCCGCGCGGACCGTGCGGGCGCGGTCCGCCCACATCTCCGGCGGGCCGAGCTTGGCGGACGTGCAGCACAGCACCAGGCTCGCGATCCGGTCGGGCGCGTGGACGCCGAGCCACATGCCGGTCATCCCGCCGAGCGACAGCCCCACCAGGTGCGCCTTCACGACGCCGAGGTCGTCCAGCAGCGCGAGGAAGTCGGCACCCAGGTCGTCGAGGTCGTACGGGCCGGGCGGCACCGGCGACGCGCCGTGGCCGCGCGTGTCGTACCGCACCACCCGGAAACCGTGCTCCAGCAACGGAACCACCTGGGGTTCCCACATCCGGAGGTCGCTGCCCAGCGAACCGGCGAACACCACCACCGGCCCGTCTTCAGGGCCTTCGACGACCCGGTGCACAGGTACGGCGTTCACGTTCCCATCTCCGTTCATAGGGCGAAGAACACCGTCTCACCGTCGCCCTGCAACCGCACGTCGAAGCGGTAGCCGTCCGCGGTCTTCGCGGCGATCAGCGTGTCGCGCCGCTCCGCCGGCACCGACGCCAGTGTCGGGTCCGCCGAGTTGTCCTGGTCCGCGAAGTAGATCCGCGTGACGACCCGGTTGAGCAGGCCGCGTGCGAAGACCGACACGTCGATGTGGCGCGCCTGGGTGGTGCCGCCCCCGCCGGGCAGCGGGCCCGGCAGCAGGGTCAGGATTCCGTACGTGCCATCGGTTTCCGTCGGGCAGCGGCCGAAGGCGCGGAACTCGCCGGACGCCTCGCCGCGGGGGTCGTCGGGGTGGCGGAAGCCGCCTCCGGGGTCGGCCTGCCAGGTCTCGATCATGGCGTCCGGGACCGGGTCGCCGGCGCCGTCGCGCACCGTGCCGCGGATCCAGAGCGCGCCGGGGGTGCCTTCCGGGACGACGTACGGGCCGTCGGGCCAGGGCAGGCCGATCGACAGGTACGGGCCCACGGTCTGCGAGGGGGTGGGGAGCAGCTCGGGCATCAGTCGTCGTCCTCTTCTTCCTCTTCGAACACCGATGCCTCGCACCCGCGCAGCACGATGTCGAACTGGTAGCCGAGCGCCCACTCCGACTGCGTGATCTCGTGGTCGTACCGGGAAACCATGCGCTGCCGGGCCTTCTCGTCCGGGATCGAGGTGAAGATCGGGTCCTGGGCGAACAGCGGGTCGTCCGGGAAGTACATCTGGGTGACCAGCCGCTGGGTGAACGCCGAGCCGAACACCGAGAAGTGGATGTGCGCGGGGCGCCACGCGTTGTCGTGGTTCTTCCACGGGTAGGCACCGGGCTTGATGGTGGTGAAGGTGTAGCGCCCGTCGCTGTCGGTCAGGGCGCGCCCGACGCCGTCGAAGTTCGGATCGAGCGGGGACGGCCAGCGGTCGCCGGTGTGCCGGTAGCGCCCGCCCGCGTTCGCCTGCCAGATCTCGATCAGCGAGTCGCGCACCGGACGGCCGTCGCCGTCGAGCAGCCGGCCGGTGACGATGATCCGCTGGCCCTGCGGCTCCTCCGCGTGCCGGCGGGTGAGGTCGTTGTCGTGCTCGCCGAGCCGGCCGGGGCCGAGCAGCGGGCCGGTGACCTCGGTCAGCATCTGCGGGAGCAGCACCAGCGGTTGCCGTGGGTACCGCAACGCCGTGGACCGGTAGCCGGTGAAGCCCAGCGGCGGGTGCGTGCCTTCGGGGTCCGGCCCGTAGTGCGGCAGCTTGAGTTCGGTCGGAGCAGCCATGGTGCCTCCCTTACCGGCCTTCGAGGACGACGGCCAGGCCCTGGCCGACGCCGATGCAGATGGCGGCGAGTCCCCAGCCCCCGCCGCGGCGGTGCAGGTCGTGCGCCAGGGTGCCGAGGATGCGGCCGCCGGACGCGCCGAGCGGGTGGCCGATGGCGATCGCGCCGCCGTGGGTGTTGACGATCTCCAGGTCGAGCTTCGGCCAGTCGCGCAGGCAGGCGAGGGACTGCGCGGCGAAGGCCTCGTTCAGCTCGACCGCGGCCAGGTCGTCCCAGCCGATGCCGGCGCGCTCCAGCGCGATCTCGGCCGCGCGCACCGGGCCGATGCCGAAGACGTCCGGGTCGACCCCCGCCGCGCCGCGGCCGGCGATCCGGGCGAGCGGCGCCCGGCCGAGCCGGTTCGCCGCCGCTTCGTCACCCAGCAGCAGCGCCGAGGCGCCGTCGTTGAGCGGTGACGCGTTGCCCGCCGTGACGGTGCCGTTTTCCTTGCGGAACGCGGGCTTGAGCTTCGCCAGTTTCTCCGGGCTGGAGTCCGGGCGGATGCTCTCGTCGCGGGCCAGGTCCACGCCGTCGACCGGGACGACCAGGTCGTCGTAGAAGCCCTCGTCCCACGCCTTGGCGGCGTTGACGTGGCTGCGCGCCGCGAAGGCGTCCTGCTCGTCACGGCCGATGCCGTACTGCTCGGCGAGCTTCTCGGTGGACTCGCCGAGCGAGATCGTCCAGTGCCCCGGCATCGCCGGGTTGACCATGCGCCAGCCGAGCGCGGTGTTGTAGAGGGTCTGGTTGCCCGCCGGGAACGCCTTCTCCGGCTTGGGCATGACCAGCGGCGAGCGGGTCATCGACTCGACGCCGCCGGCGACCACCAGGGACGCGTCGCCGACCTGGATCGACCGGCTGGCCTGCATCACCGCGTCGAGCCCGGAGCCGCACAGCCGGTTGACGGTGTTGCCGGGGATGCTCGTCGGCCAGCCCGCGAGCAGGGTGGCCATGCGGGCGACGTTGCGGTTGTCCTCACCCGCGCCGTTCGCGTCGCCGAGGGTCACTTCGTCCACTGTGGACGGATCAAGGTCGTTGCGGGACCGGATGGCCCGGAGCGCGGTCGCGGCGAGGTCGTCCGGCCGGACGCCGGCCAGCGCGCCGCCGTAGCGGCCGAACGGGGTGCGGAGCGCGTCGAGGACGTAGACGTCGGTCATGCGGTGGCCTTCCGGGTCACTTGCTTGCCTTTTCGAGATCTCGCAGCACCGTCAGCTCCTCCTCGGTGGGGGCGGGAGTGGTCTTGAGGTCGTCCGCGACCTTCAGTGTCCACCCGGTCGCCGCCACCGCGCGCTCCAGCTCGACGCCCGGGTGGAGCTCCGTGAGGGTGAGCTCCGCGGTCTCCGGGTCCGGGCGCAGCAGGCCCAGGTCGGTGACCACCAGGGTCGGGCCCTGGCCCGGGAGGCCGAGGCGCTCGCGGTCGCCCTTGCCGGTGCCGTGGCCGAAGGACGTCACGAAGTCGACCTTCTCGACGAACGCGCGGGGGTTCTGCCGGAGCACGACGAACACCTCGCGGCAGGACGCGGCGATCTCCGGGGCGCCGCCCGCGCCGGGCAGGCGGACCTTCGGATCGTGGTAGTCCGAGCCGATCACGGTGGTGTTGATGTTGCCGAACTTGTCCAGCTGGGCGGCGCCGAGGAAGCCGACGTCGATGCGGCCGGGCTGGAGCCAGTAGTTGAAGATCTCCGGGACGCTGACCACGGCGTCGGAGGTGTCGGCCAGCTCGCCGTCACCGATGGAGAGCGGGAGGCGGGACGGCTTCGCGCCGAGGCAGCCGGACTCGTAGATCAGGGTCAGGTCCGGGGCGTGGGTGCGGCGGGCCAGGTTGGCCGCCTTGCTCGGCAGGCCGATGCCGACGAAGCAGGACATGCCGTCGCCGAGGGCGCGGGCGGCCGCGACGCTCATCATCTCATCGGCGGTGTAGTCGGTGGTCATGCCGTTGCCTCCGCGGTGGAGCCGGTGTCGGGGGTGGTCGCGGTGGGGACCGGGGCCGTGGGCGCCGCCTCGGGGAAGGGGGCGGCGACCGCTGGGCCGGACGACCGGGACGGGGTCGCGCGAGCCGGGTCCACGCCGGCTCGGCCGAAGACCGCCGCGCCGGAGAAGGGGGCCGCGACCTCGCCGCCGAGCGCCCGGGAGGACGTGCTGCCGGTGGGCTGTGCCAGGGAGAACCCGGTGGGGGTCATGCCGTTACCCCCGTCAGGTCGTCGAGCCACTTCGTGAACGCCTCGCGATCGCGGCCCACCTCATCCCAGGCCTGGTAGGCCGAGTTGTCGCGTTCGTAGTAGCCCGCCGCGTACGACGGCTTGGCGCCGCCGGGGACTTCCGACACCACCGTGACCACCCAGCCCGGGAGGATGACCGCACCGGGGCGCGGTTCCAGGTCGTCGACGATCTCCTCCACCGTGACCAGCGAGCGTTTCGCCGCCAGGACCGCTTCCTTCTGGACGCCGGTGATGCCCCACATCTGGACGTTGCCTGCGCGGTCCGCGCGCTGGGCGTGGACGATCGTGACATCCGGGTTCAGGGCCGGCACCGCTGTCAGCTGCTCGCCGGTGAAGGGGCAGGTGATCGGCTTGATGGTGTCGGTCTGTGCCGGGAGATCCGTGCCTGTGTAGCCACGAAGGACCGCGAACGGGAGGCCCGACGCGCCCGCGACGTAGCGGTTCGCCATGCCCGCGTGGCTGTGCTCCTCGATCGCCAATGGCACCGGCCAGTCGTGCTGGACCGCGTCGCGGAACCGGTGCAGCGAGCCGACGCCGGGGTTGCCGCCCCACGAGAAGATCAGCTTGCTCGCGCAGCCGGCGCCGATGAGCTGGTCGTAGACGATGTCCGGGGTCATCCGCACCAGCGTGAGGTCACGCCGCCGCTGGCGGATGATCTCCTGCCCGGCCGCGACCGGGATGAGGTGCGTGAAGCCCTCCAGCGCGACGGTGTCGCCGTCGTGCACCAGCCGGGCCACGGCCTCTTCCAGCGACAGCAGCTCCGCCATCCCGCACTCCCACCTGTTCGCATCACGCACACTCGTTCTGTGATCGAACATAACACGATGGCCGGGGCGGCGACCAGACGTCTTCCACCCAATGGATGACGCAGGCACGACGAAGGGGACTTTTCCCGCCGTTCGCGCAAGAAAAGTCCCCTTCGAGAACAACGATCAGCCGATCCGGACCAACCGTGAGCCGTGAGCCGGAACAGCCGAAGCGGTCCACGACCCCCGGAAACGCCCGAGGTCCGACCGGGCGACCAGGTCACGCACCGGGCTCGACCCGTGACCACCGAGGTCCACCCGGATGTCCGCCGGTGCCGAGCCCAGGTTGTAGACGGCCGCGTACGTCCGGCCGTCCGGGGCACGCTTCCGCCACACCTGAAGGTCGCCGCCGGTCACCTGGGTCGGGTAGGACCCGGCCTGGTCGACGCGGATGACCTCGGGATTCGTCAAGATCGAGACCGCGGCCGGGTCCAGGAAGTAGATGTCACCCCCGACGTACAGCGGCGAGGACGCCATCGACCAGAACGTCATCACGCTCTGCCGTTCGACATCGGAGATGCCGTCCTGGATGCCGCTGCCGGTGTTGTTGCTGATCGGCATCGAGTCCAGGTCCGGCCGGAACTGGGGCCCGAACACGCCCTGCCACGAGGGCAGGTCCGTCCAGCGCGCCTTCACCGAGCTGTCCCAGGAGGACACCGTGTCGCAGTAGCACTCGACGTCGGTGTCGATGCGCACGCCGTTGGCGTAAGGAGCGAGCGCGGGCCCGATGGATCGCGGCACCGGCCATGCGCTCGCCGTCAGCCACATCGGCCGCCGCGCGTGGTCGATGGCCGCGGACCACGCCCTGATGTCGGCGACGTTGTCCGCCGTCGTCCCGTCGACCTTGACGAAGTCGACGCCCCAGGACGCGAACCGGGACACGATCGAGTCGTAGTACTTCTGCGCGCACGGGTTCCCGAAGTCGACCTTCCAGTTGCCGCCCCAGCCGTTGGACGGCGTCAGCGGCCGGTACGCGATGTCCTGCGCGTGGCACGACGTCCCGAGGATGGGCGCGTTCTTGTCGTAGACCTCCTTCTCCAGCCCGGTCACCGCGTACAGGCCGAGCTTCAGCCCACGCGAGTGGACGTAGGAGGCCAACGCGGGGATCCCGGACGGGAACCGGCCCGGATCCGGCGCCGGGATCCCGTTGACGTCGGTGTGGAACACCCACGCGAGGTCCGCGTTCCAGCCCGAGTCGATGTTGACGTTGGTGTAACCGGCGGACTTGAGCTTGCCCGCGAGGGCGTCGGCCGCGTCGCGGATGTGCCCTTCGTTCAGCCACGCGGTGCCGTAACCGGCCCGGGTGGCGGATTCCAGGCTCCAGCTGCTCCAGCCCATGAACGGCTTGACGAACGGCGTCCGCGCGTCGGCCGTGGGCACCAGGAAAGCCAGAAAACCCAGTACAGCGACAAAAACGGAAAGGAGACGCTTCAAGAGAGACACTCCTCGGGTGGGAAAGGGGGACTACTCCTTCAGGCCGCTCGCCGCGATCCCGCTGACGATGAACCGCTGCGCGACCAGGAACATCGCGACCAGCGGCGCGATGGTGACGAGCGCGCCGGCGAACAGGGCCGGCAGGTTGACCGACTGCGCGGTCAGGAACGTCGAGAGGGCGATCTGCGCGGTCCACGACGACGGGTCCTGCCCGATGACGAGGGGCCACAGGAACGCGTTCCAGCTTTCGATGAACATCAGCGCGCCGAGCGACGCGATCATGCTCCCCGAGTTCGGCAGCACGAGCCGCCGGTAGACGCCGAGGTAACCGAGGCCGTCGAGCCGCCCGGCCTCCTCGATCTCGGCCGGGAACCGCAGGTAGAAGTTGCGGAAGAGGATCACGGTGAACGCGCTGAACAGGTTCGGCGCGATGATCCCCCACTCCGTGTTGACCCCGCCCAGCGAACCGACGACGACGAACGTCGGCACGAACGTGACCGACTGCGGGATCATCAGCGTGACCAGCACGTACGTGAACACCGCACGCCGTCCGGGGACGTTGATCCGGGCCAGCGCGTAGCCGGCCATCGAGCCGAACAGCGTGCCGACCGGCGCGGTCACGACCGCGACCAGGAACGAGTTCCACAACGAGTGCGCCATCGGCACCGACGCGTCGGCGAACAGGTCGCCGAAGTTGACCCACGACAGCGGGTCCGGCAGCCACGACCAGTCCGGCGAGGTGACCTGCTGACGCGTCATCAGCGCGTTGCGCAGCATGATGTAGAACGGCAGCAGGAAGATCAGCGAGAGGACCGACGCGAGGACGTACTTCGGCGCCTTCCGCCAGGAACGAGGCGCCGTGAGGACGGCCATCAGTCCTTCTTCCCGAAGCCGACGAACCGGCCCTGCAGCAGGGTGATCACGACGATGAGCACGGTCAGCAGGAACGCGCCCGCCGAGCCGACGCCGTAGTTCTGGTCGCCGAGGGCGGAGTCGTAGAGGTAGACCAGCGGCGGCTTCACCGGCGCCGTCGCGGTGCCGGACAGCCCGGTGCCGAACAGGTTGTAGAACTCGTCGAACGCCTGGAACGCCGCGATCAGGATCAGCAGCAGCACCGCGACGGAGGTGTTCCGCAGCTGCGGCAGCGTGATGTAGCGGAAGGCCTGCCACTTGGTCGTGCCGTCCAGCTCGCCCGCCTCGTACAGCGACGGCGAGATCGCCTTCAGCCCCGCGAGGAACAGGATCATGTACAGCCCGACCTGCAGCCACAGCCGCAGCGTCACCACCGCGACCCAGTACACCGGCGGGCTCGTCTCCGACAGCCACGGCACCGGCTCGGCGCCGAACAGGCCGCCGAGCACGTTCGCGACGCCCGAGGGCAGGCCGTTGAACAGGGCCATCTTCCACACCAGCGCGGCGACGACGTACGACACCGCGGCCGGGATGAGGAACACCGTGCGGAAGAACGCCTTGCCGCGGCGGATGCTGTTGATCAGCACGGCGAGGCCGAGTGACGCCACGAAGGTGATCGGCACGATGAACACCGTGAACAGCGCGATCGTCGACAGCGACGTCAGGAAGGCGTCGTCGCCGAGCAGGAACGCGTAGTTGTCGAAGCCGATCCAGTGGCCGATGGTGATGGTGCCGCGGGCGTCGTTGAAGCTGAGCAGGAAGCTCCACGCGATCGCGACGTACTTGAACAGCCCCAGCCCGAGCACCACCGGGCCGGTGAGCACGGCGAACGCGCCGATCGCGCGCCAGTCCCGGCGGCGACGGCGTGGTTTCTTCGCCGCCGCCGGGACGGCCGGGGCCTCCATCACGGCGGTCATCAGGCCAGCTGCTTGTCGACTTCGGCCTGGGCCTTCTTCGCCGCGTCCCCCAGCTCGGCCGCCGGGTCCGCCCCGTTCGCGATCTTCGTCGCGGCCTGCAGGAACAGCGTCGCCGACGCCTTGTTCCACAGCCCCGAGTACGACTTGCCGTTCTGCTGCGAGATCGTGACGGCGTCCTTCGCGGGACCGCTGGAGAACTCGGTCGTCTGCGCGGCGACCGGCTTGCGGGCCGGGATGTGGAAGCCGTACTTGACGCACCAGTCCTTCTGCAGGTCGGCGTTCTTGATCCACAGCCAGTCGATGAACTGCTTCACCGCATCCGGATGAGCGGACTTCGCGTTGGCCAGCTGGTACCAGCCGCCCACGCGGGCGACCTGCTTGCCGGCGTCCCCGAACTTCGGCCACGCGACGACGCCGAAGTCGTCACCCAGGGCCTTCTTGACGTCCGGCAGCGACCACAGACCGCCCCACTGCATCGCGGTGGCGCCGTTGGCGAACGCGCCCGGGTCGGACCAGTCGGTCGGGTAGCCCTGGAGCAGGCCGCCGGTGTCGTGCAGCTGCTTGAGCCCGGCGATCGCGGCGACGGCCTCGGGAGAAGCGAACGCGACCTTCTTGCCGCTGCTGTCGAAGAAGTCCGCGCCGGACGACCAGAGCAGCAGGGTCGCGGCCTCGCCGACGCCGTCGGTGCCGACGTAGAGGCCCTTCTGCTTGCCGGTGTTCAGTCTCCGGGTCGCGTCGAGCAGTTCGGCGAACGTCCGCGGCGGCTGGACGCCCGCGGCCTGCAACGCGCTCTTGCGGTAGTACAGCATCATGACGTCGTCGATCATCTTGACGCCGTAGATCTTGTTGTCCACCGTCACGGTGTCCAGCGCGGCCGGGCTGAAGTCGGCCTTGGCCGGCGCGATGACGTCGTCGAGCGGCGCGAGCAGGCCGTTCTTGACGTTCTGGTACCGGAAGTCGCCCAGCTCGAACAGGTCCGGCGCTTGGGCGGTGAGCATCGCCGAGTTGAGCTTGGTCTCGTAGTCGCCGGCGATCCAGCTGACGTTGAGCGCGATGTCCGGGTTGGCCTTGGTGAACTCCTGCGCGTACCGCTGGACCGCCTGCTGCGTCCCGGATTCGCCGTACGCGTGGTACCACTGCTGCAACGTGACCTTGGCGCCCGAAGCGGCGCCCGCGTTCTTGTTCAGCGGGTCCGTGGTGCAGCCCGCGAGGGCCGCTCCCCCGGCGAAGAGGACGGAACCGACCAGGAAGCTTCGACGATTCAGCGTAAATTTCTGGGGGCTCACGGAAATCTCCTTAGACGCTCTCGGCGACGAAAAGACTCTGGATGGCGACGGCGGCCGCGCCCCGCGCCCACTCCTCGAACGGCAGCGGCCGGATCACCAGGCCGCAGCGGGCGGCACTGCCGAACGCCTGGACCGCGAAGGTCCGGCGGATCTGCTCCTCGAACAGGTCGTAGGTGGCGACGCCTTCGCCGGAGACGACGACCCGTTCCGGGCCGACCAGGTTGACCAGCGCGGCCAGGCCGAGCCCGATCGCGTGGCCGGCCGCGGCGAACACCTCGCGCAGCGGCTCGTCACCGCCGCGGGCGCGCGTCACGGCGTCGTCCATGGTCAGCGCAGGTTCCCCGGAGACATCGCGGGCGCGCAGCAGGATCGCCCCGGTGGACGCGATCGCCTCGACGCAGCCGCGGCCCCCGCAGTGGCAGAGCGGGCCGCCGTCGGCCACCGGGACGTGCCCGATCTCGCCGGCGACGCCGTGCGCGCCGCGGACCAGCGCGCCGTCGACGACCAGCGCGCTGCCGATCCCGGTGCCCACGGTGACCAGCGCGAACGACGACGCGCCGACACCCTCGCCGAACCACTGCTCGGCGACGGTCAGCGCCTTGACGTCGTTCTCCAGCGTCGTCGTCAGGCCGGTCGCCTCGTCGAGCAGCTCGGCGAGCGGGACGTCGCGCCAGCCGAGGAACGGCGAGTAGCGGACGATCCCGGACGCGCGGTCGACGTCGCCGGACACCGCGACGCCGAGGCAGTAGGCGCGCTCGCGGAGGTTGCTGGTGCCGTCCGGCGTCGGCCCGGCCAGCAGTTCCCCGACGAGGTCGGCGAGCGCCCGCACGACGTGCTCGACGTCGTGGCTCGTCAGCGCGTGGTGGGCGGTGGCGCGGACGTCGGCGCGCAGGTCGGTGACCACGCCGATCAGGTCGTCGCCGGTGATCTTGACGCCGACGAAGTACTCGCGGTCGGGGCGGATGGCGAGCGGGTTCGCGGGGCGCCCGGCGCCCGGCGTCGTCCGGCCTGCGGAGGCGAGTTCTTCGAGGTAGCCGGCGTCGATGAAGGGCCGGGCCGCCTTGGTGACCGCGGCGGAGGAGAGCCCGGTGCGCCGGGCGACGTCGACGCGGGAGACCGGCCCCTCGGTCAGGACCGTGGTGAACACGGTCGCGGCCGCGGGACTGGTGATCGGCGCCCTTGCCGGTGCACTGCGAGGCATGGCCGGAAGGGTAGGCAGGATTAATTAACTTCGTCAAGAATTTATTTTTCGGCTGGTCGTGCCTACGCTCAGGACCATGTCGCTCGTGGAACACGACCCCGCGCACCGGCTGTGGCTGCTGCGCACCCCGGAGAGCTCGTACGCCTTCCGGCTCGACGCCGACGACCGGCCGCGGCACGTCCACTGGGGGCCGCCGCTGACGCTGGAGCAGGCCGCGCAGGTCGCCGAGCGCCGCAACCCGGCCGAGAGCAGCTTCGACGAGCCGGGCGACGAGCGGCTCGAACTGCCGGCCGAGGGCGGCGCGTTCTTCGGCGTCGCGGCGCTGGCCGTCCGGTTCGAGGACGGGACGTCGGCGCTGGAGTGGCGTTACGCGGGGTATTCACTCGAGAACGGCGCCCTGGTGGTGCGGCTGGCCGACCGCCACTACCCGCTGGAACTCTCGCTGCACTACCGCGTTCGCAGCGACGTCATCGAGCGGTGGACGACCCTGCGCACCACGGGGGACGCGGAGATTGCCTTGCTGCGCACGGATTCAGCGTCCTGGACGCTCCCCCGGCGCGACGGCGCGCGGCTGAGCCGGACGTCCGGTGCCTGGAGTGCCGAGTACGGCGTGCTGCGCGAACCGCTGCCCGTCGGCGAAACCACGCTGACCAGCCGTCGCGGCGTGTCGAGCCACCAGGTCAACCCCTGGGTGATGCTCGACGCCGGCGACGCGACGGAGACGTCCGGTGAGGTCTGGTCGACCGCGCTGGCGTGGAGCGGCAGCTGGCGGATCACGGTCGGCCACACGCACACCGGCCGCGTCACCTGGACCGGCGGGTTCGGGCACGAGAACGTCTCCTGGCGGCTGAAGCCCGGGGAGACCTGGGAGACGCCGGTGTTCGCCGGGCTCTACGCGGCCGACGGCTTCGGAGGCACGAGCCGGCGCTGGCACTCCTACGTCCGCGAGTTCGTCCAGCCGCACTCCGGCGAGCTGCGGCCGATCGTCTACAACTCCTGGGAGGCCACCGGCTGGGACGTCGACGAGCGGACCGAAACGCACCTCGCCGAGGCCGCCGCGAAGCTCGGCGCCGAGCTGTTCGTGATGGACGACGGCTGGTTCGGCGCGCGCACCGGCGACGCCGCCGGTCTCGGCGACTGGACCGCCAACGAGCAGCGCTTCCCCGCCGGGCTCGGGCCGCTCGTCGACGCCGTGCACGCGCACGGGATGGAGTTCGGGCTGTGGGTCGAGCCGGAGATGGTCAACCCGGACAGCGACCTCTACCGCGCGCACCCCGACTGGGTGCTGCACATGGCGAACCGCACGCGCACGACGTTGCGCAACCAGCTCGTGCTCAACTTCGCCCGCCCGGACGTCGCGGACTGGGCGCACGAGTGGCTCGACCGGCTCGTCGGCGAGCACGGGATCGACTACCTCAAGTGGGACATGAACCGCGCGTTCACCGAGGCCGGGTGGCCCTCGAGCGCGGATCCGGGACGGCTGTGGATCGACCACGTCCGCGCGGTCCACGCGATCTTCGACCGGCTGCGGGCCGATCACCCCGCCCTGCGGATCCAGGGGTGCGCGGGTGGCGGCGGCCGCACCGACCTGGGGATCCTCGCGCGCACCGACGAGATCTGGGTGTCGGACAACACGGACGCGGCCGACCGGATCACCATCCAGCACGGCTACGGCCAGCTCTACCCCGCCGGCACGATGTCGGCCTGGGTCACCGACAGCCCGAACCCGACCACCGGCCGGGAGGCGCCGCTGAGCTTCCGGTTCCACGTCGCGATGGCGGGCGTGCTCGGCCTGGGCGGGGACCTGCCCAAGTGGTCCTCCGAAGAACTCGCCGAGGCAACGGCGCTCGTGGCGCTGTACAAGGAGATCCGACCCGTGGTGCAGCACGGCGAGCTGTACCGGCTGGCGGATCCGGCACGCTCGGCGCTGACCGCGGTGCAGTACGTGCTGGGTGGTGACGTCGTGGTGATCTTCTGGCGGCGGCCCGCGGAGTTCGCGCGGCCGGTCACGCCGCCGCGGCTGGCCGGGCTCGATCCGGCGGCGCGGTACCGGGACCAGGACGGCGTCGTGCACCACGGCGCGGTGCTGCTGAGCCACGGGATCGACGTCACGCTGCCGGGGAGCGGCTACGCGAGCGCGGTGGTGCGGCTGACCAGGGTCTGAATACCCACGCCGACCGGAGTCACCAGGACGGGTGAGCAGGATTGACTTTCACCGGCTGCGCGTCGAATGTGAAAGGTCTTCACTTCGCCGCTCGCCAACGGAGGCAGCATGCGCAGGCGCCTGTTCACCCTTCTCGCCGTGCCCGCGATCGCCGCGCTCGCCTTCGCCGCTCCGGCGTCGGCGAGCACCAGCTACCACGAGTACGTGGCGCTGGGTGATTCGTGGACCGCCGACGTCTTCGTCACTCTCCCGCCCACGACGCAGTTCACCCCGCTCGACTGCGCACAATCCACATCGGACTACCCGCACGAGGTGGCCGGCGCGCTCGGCGTCGAAACCTTCCGCGACGCGAGCTGCGGCGGCGCCGCGACGCCCGACTTCACGCAGCCGCAGAAGCTGCCGCTCGGCGGGACGAACCCACCGCAGTTCGACCGGCTCACGCCGACCACCGACCTGGTGACCGTCGGCATCGGCGGCAACGACATCGGGCTCGCCTCCGCCGTGACCAAGTGCCTCACCCTGCTGCCGGTGAGCACGTGCAAGGCGAAGTTCACCGCGGGCGGCGTCGACCAGCTGGAGAACGCCGTCACGGCGACCGAGCCCAAGATCGCCGACGCGCTGCAGGCGATCCACGCGCGCTCGCCGCAGGCGCGGGTCCTGCTGGTGAACTACCTCGCCGGGCTGCCCGCGAGCGGGAAGGGGTGCTGGCCGGTGATCCCGATCGCCGACGGCGACGTCGCCTACCTGCAGGCGAAGTTCCTCCAGATGAACGCCATGCTCGCGCGGGTCGCCGGGGCCAACGGCGCCGAGCTCGTCGACACCTACACCCCGACCGTCGGCCACGACGCGTGCCAGGCGCCCACCGTGCGCTACGCCGAGGGCCTGATCCCGGTCTCGGTGAGCAACCCGCTGCTGCTGGCCTTCCCCTTCCACCCCAACGGCGCGGGCGCGGCGGCGCAGTCGGAGATCGTTCTCGGGGCGGTCCAGCGCGGCTAAGCTGTCCGGGTGCCCAAGATCGTGGTGACCCGGTGGATTCCCGACGACGCGGTGGCGGTGCTCGCGCAGGCGGGCGAGGTCGTGGTGTCCCCGGCGGACCGGCCGCTCTCGCCCGCCGAGCTGCACGAGTTCGCGGTCGGCGCGGCGGCGGTGGTCGGCATGCTCCACGACCGGCTCGACGGCGCGCTCGCCGACGCCGCCGGGCCGGATCTCAAGGTCGTCGCGAACGTCGCGGTCGGCTACGACAACGTCGACGTCCCGGCGCTGGCCGGACGCGGCGTCGTCGTCACCAACACCCCGGGCGTGCTCACCGACGCCACCGCCGACCTCGCCTTCGGCCTGCTGCTCGCCGTCACGCGACGCCTCGGCGAGGGCGAACGGCTGCTGCGTTCGCGCACGCCGTGGTCGTTCCACCTCGGTTTCCTGCTCGGCTCGGGGCTGCAGGGCAAGACGCTCGGGATCGTCGGGTTCGGCCAGATCGGCCGGGCGGTGGCGAAGCGGGCCGAAGCGTTCGGCATGACGATCGTCTACACCGGACGGTCGAGCCAGGGTTCCGTTTCCTTCGAAGAACTCCTGGAGCGCTCGGACGTCGTCTCGCTGCACTGCCCGCTGACGCCGGAGACGCGGCACCTGATCGACGCCGCCGCGTTGCGCGCCATGAAACCCGGCGCCTTCCTGGTGAACACGACCCGCGGCCCGGTCGTCGACGAGGCGGCCCTCGCCGACGCGCTCGAGGCCGGGGAGATCGCCGGCGCCGCGCTGGACGTCTTCGAGCACGAACCCGACGTCGAACCGCGGCTGCTCGGCCGCGACGACGTCGTGCTCAGCCCGCACCTCGGGTCGGCCACAATCGAGACCCGCACCGCGATGGCCGTGCTGGCCGCCCGCAACGTCGTCGAAGTGCTCGGCGGGCGTGCCCCGCTGACGGAGGTGAAGCCGTGACCCGCGTCGTCATCGCGCCGGACAAGTTCAAGGGCAGTCTCACCGCGGTCGAAGCCGCGGAAGCCATCGCGCTCGGCGTGCGGGACGCGCTGCCGGACGCCGAGATCGTCACCTGCCCGGTCGCCGACGGCGGCGAAGGCACCCTCGACGTGCTGGAAGCCGCGGGCGCCCGGATCGTCCGGCTGACCGTCCGCGGCCCGCTCGACGAACCGGTCAAGGCGCGCTACGCCGTGCTCGACGGCACCGCCTACGTCGAGTCGGCGCGCGCGTGCGGCATCGAGTTCGTCGAGCCCGGGCCGGAAACGGCGCTGGCCGCGCACACCTGGGGCGTCGGCGAACTGCTCGGCGACGCGCTCGTGCACGGCGCGACGCGGCTGGTCCTGACGGTCGGCGGCACGGCCAGCACCGACGGCGGCGCCGGCATGCTGAGCGCGCTCGGCGCCGGCGTGCTCGACGCGTTCGGCGCCCCGGTCGGCCTCGGCGGCGGCACGCTGTCGCGGGTCGCGTCGACCGAGCTGACGCCGGTGCGGGAGCGGCTCGAAGGCGTGCGTGTCGCGGTCGCGACGGACGTGACGAACCCGCTGCTCGGCCCGGACGGCGCGGCGGCGGTGTTCGGGCCGCAGAAGGGCGCGGGCCCGGAAGAGGTGGCGGCGCTCGACGCGGCGCTGGGCCGCTGGGCCCACGCGCTGCAGGTGGGCGGCGCCCCGGACGTGTCACGGGTGCCGGGTGCGGGAGCGGGTGGCGGCGTCGCGGCGGGCGCGATCGCGGGCCTCGGCGCGACGGTGGAGTCCGGGTTCGACCTGATCGCCGGGCTGACCGGGGTGGACGCCGCCCTCGACGGCGCGGACCTGGTCATCACGGGCGAGGGATCACTCGACGAGCAGAGTCTCAACGGCAAGGCCCCGGCGGGAATCGCGGCACGCGCCCGGCCGCTCGGGGTGCCGCTGATGGCGCTGGCGGGGCGGATCCAGCTCGACGAGGCCGGGCTGGCGAGCCTGGGCGTCATCGCGAGCAGCGCGTTGATCGACCACGCGGAATCACTGGACCACGCGCGGGCCAACGCGGCCGAGCTGCTGCGCGTGCGGGCCGCGATCCTGGTCAGCGCCTGGCGAAGGCGGTAGAGCGGGCGAACGGGCCTTCCACACCCAAGGAGAAAGGCCCGTCCGCCGCGGTCAGCTCGTGTGCTGCGGCAGCACGGCGAAGGCCACTCCGCCGGCATCGTCCTCTTGGACGTCGAGCACCTTGTCGTCCAGGAGCGCCGCCGCCTGGGGTTCGAGGAACACCTTCGGTCCCTCGTCGGCGCCGAGCACGCTGTCACCCTCCGCGGGTTCCGGCGCCACGGACAAAGCCAGCTGGGCGCTTTCGCCCTCGGCGTTCTGAACCGCCAGGCGGAGCCCGGCGTCCCCGTCGCCCTGGCTGGTCAGTGCGGTGATCGCCTCGGCGGCGGCTTCGGTCACGGTCAGCATCTTCGGCCTTCCCTTCGTCGCGGTCCGGTGCACTGGGGTCCCACGCTAAATGCGCCCGAACGGACGCGCAGCGTGAGCGGATCAGCCCTGTCTCGCCTCGCGGATGGCGTCCGCCACGGAGCCGCCCGCGTAGTCCGCCCGCTCGCCCGGATCCGGGTTCGCGTGCCGGTGGGGCACCTCGTCGTCGGGAACGACCTGCTCGTAGTCCGCCGGCGCGTCCTCGACGGTTTCGTCGAGCTCGGCCGCCGGGGTGGCCGCGAGCGGGCGGTCCGGGATCGGGTCCGGTTCGGTGTCCGGCTCCTCTTCCGCGAGCCGCAGGTCGATCGGCTCGCCCTCGCGGACCTCTTCGGGCGTGGTGCCGTACCGGTCGGCGGCGCTCCAGTGCTCGGGCGGTTCGACGCCCTCTTCGAGCGGGTCGACGCGCAGCTCGTCCTCGTCCAGCGCCTCGCTGGGGCTCAGGCTGTCCGATTCGGCCGAGTCGCGGTCACTCACTGGTTTCTCCCGGCGCGTAGGTAATAGTCATTGCCGGGGACCTACCCGAGGTGCCGGGGCCCGAAACGCCCGCGATGTCACCGGGATCACATTTCTTCAACGGGTTTAACATATTCACAAGTTTGTGAAGGCGGAGTAGCTTCGGATCATGGCCACCACCAGGTGCGCACCCGGACACCGGCTCATCGCCACCGACCCGGACCGCCACCACGAACTCGGGACGCACGCGGCGTGGTACGTCGTGGCCGGTGTCGTGACGACCGGCGTCCAGGCCGCTCTGTTCCTCCTGCTGCGCGACCGGCTCGGCTCCCAGGTGGCGAACCTGGTCGCGATCGCGCTGACGACGGTCGGGAACACCGAGTTCCACCGCCGCGTCACCTTCGCCGGGCGGCAGAGCAACGCCGGGAAGCGGCACCTGCAGGACCTCCTCACCTTCGCCTTCTACGCCGGGTACGGCTCGGCGGTGCTGGCGATCCTCGACGCGGTCGTCGACCGGCCGACGTCGTGGGAGGAGACGGGCACGCTGCTGCTGTCCAGCCTGGTCGGCGGGTTCGTGCGGTTCGCGGTGCTGCGCTGGTGGGTCTTCGCGCACCGCGACGAAGAGGCCGAGGCCGCGCACACCGGCTAGCGTGCGGGCGTGGCCCCGCGCGAAGACATCAAGCCCCACGAGGGCGGCACCGAACCGGACTACCGCTTCACGCTGGCCAACGAGCGCACCTTCCTCGCCTGGCTGCGCACCGCGCTCGGCCTGCTCGCCGGAGGGGTCGCCGTGCACCAGCTCGTGCCCGCCCCGGCCGGGGCCAGCGCCGTGCTCGCCGGGCTGTGCGTGGCCCTGGCGGCCGTGCTCGCCGCGGCGGCGTACCCGCGCTGGCGGCGCGTGCAGATCGCGATGCGGGCCGGTGAGCCGCTACCGCGCAGCCTGATGATCGTGGTGCTGACGGCGGGCCTGTTCCTCCTCATCCTCACCGCGGCCGTCCTGCTGGCGCTGTCGTGACGGCCGCCACACCGTTCGGTCACCGTCCGTGGTGCCCCGAAACCGGCGTCCCGGGCCGGCCCGGCGCCCCCGGACCCGTCCCGGCCGCCGGCTTATTGGCAGTCGGATTATCGGCCGTTCGCGACTACTCCGGTCTCACCGCACCGGTGGCACCGTGACCACCCCCGCCGGTGCGCAGGCGGAGCGGACCGGGCTGGCCTGGCGGCGAACCGCCCTGGCCTCCGCCGCCTGCACCCTTCTGCTGCTCCACTCGGCCGCACTGCGCCACTGGGGCCTCGCACTCCTGCCCGTTCTGCTCTCCGCGGCGACGTCCGCCCTGCTCGCGGGGGTCGGCGCGGCCCGCGAACGGGCGTTGCGTGCCGCCGAACCGGTGGCCATGCCCCGGCTGCTGCCCGCCGTGACGTCGCTCGCCGTGACCTTGACTGCCACGTCCGTGATCGCGCTCCACTGACGGGTGAAGTCGGCACATCCTGAAAGCGATTAATCGCAATGTGAGGCGTCTGGTCGCGGTTGCATCACGGTCGCTCCTGCGAACGGGGTATTGGTGGTTGAAATCTGGACTGATGGGCCAGGAGGTGCTTACGATTACCCAGCGTCGCACGGAGCGCAGGTGGGACCGGATCTCCGGGAGTACCTGCGATCACACCGTTACGGAGAGTTGAACCCCCGGCAGCGACGGTCGAGGGTCGGCCGGGGAGACGACCATGACTGCACCGTCCAGGACCACCGGGGAATCCGCCACGGAGGTTCGCGATTATCGCACTCCGGAATCATTGCCCCGACCTGGTGGGCGACTGACCAAGGAGGACCTCGACCCGCTCGTCAAAGACGCGGGCGAGGGCAATCCCGCCGCCATCCACACCCTGCTCAAGATGATCGAGCCGGTGGTCGTGCGGTACTGCCGCGCCCGGATGGGCGGCCGTGACCTCTCGTACCTCTCGGCGGACGACGTCGCCCAGGAAGTGTGCCTCGCGGTGCTGAAGGCGCTGCCGGACTACCAGGACCGCGGCGGTTCCTTCCTCTACCTCGTGCACGCCATCGCGGCGAACAAGGTCGCCGACGCCTACCGCGCCGTGGCCCGCGACCGCTCCGAGCCCGTTCCCGAGCTCCCGGAGCGGCCGCTGATCGGCAACGAGCCGGAGAACCGCGCCCTGTCGCTCGACCTCGGCGCCCGGCTCGGCCGGCTGCTCGCCACGCTGCCCCGGGTGCAGCAGGAGATCCTCGCGCTGCGCATCGCCGTCGGCCTTTCGGCGCAGGAGACCGCCGAAGCGCTCGGCATCTCGGCGGGCAACGTGCGCGTGACGCAGCACCGCGCGCTCGCCCGGCTGCGCGGCATGATCAGCGACGACGAGTTCTAGGACCAGACCTTCACGCCGCGGGCGTGGGACCTCCTGTACCCCCTGGGGGAGGTCCCGCGCCCGCATCCATGTGTCAGAGGCCGTAGACGTCTCGCGCATTGTGCTCGAAGACGCCAAGGCGTTCCGCGTCCGACAGGGACCCGGTCAGCGAGACCGCCGCGTCCAGGACGACTTCGTAGGACGCCGCCAGTTCGCAGACCGGCCAGTCCGAGCCGAACAGCAGCCGTTCCGGACCGAACGCGTCCAGCACGTGGTCGACGTAGCGGCGCAGGTGCGCCACCTCCCAGCCCGACCAGTCCGCCGCCGTGACCAGGCCGGAGAGCTTGCACACGACGTTCTCGCGCTCGGCGAGCGCGGCGATCGCGCCGGCCCACGGCTCCCACTCCCCCGCCGCGATCGGCGGCTTCGCCGCGTGGTCCAGGACCAGCCGCAACCCCGGCAGCCGCAGCGCGACCTCGCTCGCCGCCGCGAGCTGCGCGGGCCGCACCAGCAGGTCGTAGACCAGGCCGGCGTCCCCGACCGCGCTCAGCCCCGCCACGATCTCCGGGCGCAGCAGCCAGTCGTCGTCCGGCTCGTCCTCCACCTGGTGCCGGATCCCCACCAGCGGCCCCCGCGACCGCAACGCGGCCAGCCGGTCCGTGACGTCCGGGGCGCGCAGGTCGACCCAGCCGACGACGCCCGCGACCACCGGTTCCGCCACGGCCGTCGCGAGGAACTCCTCAGTCTCTTCTTCCGCTGACACCGTCTGGACCAGCACGGTCGCGTGCACCCCGGCCGCCTTGGTCACCGCGCGCAGGTCGTCTGCCGTGTAGGGCCGGCGGATCGGGTCCATCGCGCCCCCCGCCAGCCACGGGTACGCCCGCCGCGACGGGTCCCAGAGGTGGTGGTGCGCGTCGATCATGAGACCCCTTCGGCGATGACGGCGTCGGCGCGCAGCAGTCCCGCGTCGACCAGTTCGGCCCACAGCTCCGGCGGCACGACGGCCCGGGCGCGCCGCGCGTTCACGCTCACCTGCTCCGGATCATGCGCGCCGACGACGACCGACGCCACCGCGGGATGGGCGATCGGCAGGGCCAGCGCGGCCTCCGGCAGCTCGACGCCGTGCCGCGCGCAGATCTTCGCGATCAGCTGCGCTCGCTCGACGAGCTCGGCGGGCGCCTCGGCGTAGTCGTAGACCCGGCCGGGTTCCGCGGTGGCCAGGATGCCGGCGTTGAACACCCCGCCGGCCACCACCGTGACGCCGCGCTCGGCGCACAGCGGCAGCAGCTCGTCCAGCGCGGCCTGGTCGAGCAGCGTGTAGCGCCCGGCCACCAGCACGACGTCCAGGTCGGTCCGGCGGACGAACTCCCCGAGCATCGGCGCCTGGTTCATCCCGGCGCCGAACGCGCCGATCACGCCCTGGTCCCGCAGCTCGCGCAACGCCGGGAAGGCACCGCGCAGGGCCTCCTCGAAGTGGTCGTCCGGGTCATGGACGTAGACGACGTCGACGCGGTCGAGGCCCAGCCGGGTGAGACTGTCCTCGAACGACCGCAGGACGCCGTCGCGGCTGAAGTCCCACCGGCGCTTGTAGGCGGCCGGGACGGCGAAGCCCTCGTCGTCCTTCTCTCCCGCGCCGCCCGGGTTCGGCTCCAGCACGCGGCCGACCTTCGTGGACAGCACGTACTCCTCGCGCGGGAACTCGCGCAGGGCCGCGCCGAGGCGGGCTTCGGACAACCCGAGGCCGTAGTGGGGCGCGGTGTCGAAGTAGCGGACGCCCTCGTCCCACGCGCGCCGCACGGTCGCGGCCGCCGTCTCGTCGGTGATCGCGTGGTACAGGTTGCCCAGCTGCGCGCAGCCGAGCCCGAGCGGGGACAGGGAGAGGTTCACGCGGTCACTCCTTCACCGGCAGTTCCCAGACCAGCCCGATGCCGGTGTCGTCGCCGGAGTAGTCGTCCTCCACGGCCAGCAGCTCGGCCATCCTGGCCTGCCACGGGACGTTCGCGGGGTGCTCCCGCAACGCCGCGCGCATCGCCGCGTAGTCGTCGACTTCGAGGACGTGGAAAAGGTCGAGGCCGTTACGCCAGATCCGCCAGGTGCGGACGCCGGCCGCCCGCAGCGCGACGTCCAGCTCGGGCGGGATCACGGCGTGGACGGACTCGTACTCGGCCTCCTTGCCGGGTTTCAGCTTCGTGTGGAGAGCCACTCTTTGTGGTGCGGGACCGTGGGTCATGACCACTCCTTCGCCGGGACATGGCACGCTGGGGAGTAACACCCAAACATCCGAGGTCTGTTGCAGGGAAGGGCGGACACGATGCCCGTCACCGATGTCGCGATCGACAAGATCAAGGACATGATCATCTCCGGCGAGCTGGCGCCCGGCGACCGGCTGCCGAAGGAGGCCGAGCTGGCCCAGCGGCTCGGGCTTTCGCGCAGCTCCCTGCGGGAGGCCGTGAAGGCGTTGTGCCTGATCCGGGTGCTCGACGTGCGCCAGGGCGACGGCACGTACGTCACCAGCCTCGAGCCGAACCTGCTGCTCGACGCGATGACGTTCGTGGTCGACTTCCACCGCGACGACACCGTGCTCGACTTCCTCGCCGTGCGGCGGATCCTCGAGCCGGCCGCGACCGCGCTGGCCGCGCTGCACATGAGCGACGACGACATCGCGGAGCTGGGCACCCTGCTCGGTGAGCTGGCCGACTCGCCGACCGTCGAGGCGCTCGTCGCCAACGACCTCCAGTTCCACCGCAAGATCGCCGACGGCTCCGGCAACCCCGTGCTCTGCTCGCTGCTCGACAGCCTCTCCGGACCGACCGCGCGGGCCCGGATCTGGCGCGGCCTCACCCAGGAGGGCGCGGTCGCGAAGACCCGGGAACAGCACTCGGCGATCTACGAGGCGATCGCGGCCCGCGAGCCGGAACTGGCGCGCTCGTGGGCGACCGTGCACGTCGCGGGCGTGGAGCAGTGGCTGCGCAACGCACTGGGCACGGCCGACGACCCGACGGTGCCCGACCTGCCCGCCGCGGAAGCTTCCTAGCCGCACACGCACCTCCGGTGAGCCGTGAAGGCCTCCTTCACGGCCTTTAAGGCCGGTAAGGAGGCCTTCACGGCTTTGAACGTCGGATGATCACACAGGGCGGCTCAGGTTTGGGGTTTGCCGCCGGCGTACCGGGCGATGATCAGCGCGACCAGGATGATGGCGCCGTAGATGGCGCCCTGCCACTCCGCCGTGACGTGCGCGTAGTTGAGCAGGCTCGACACCGACGACAGCAGCAGGACGCCGGTCAGCGCGCCGACGAGCGTGCCCTTGCCGCCGTCGAGGGAGACGCCGCCGATCACCGCGGCCGCGAAGACCTGCAGGATCAGCCCCGAGCCCTGGTTCGCGCCCAGCGCGCCGACGTACCCCGTGTACGCGAGCCCGCCGATCGCCGCGAGGATGCCGGCGACGACGAACACCGCCCACGCGATCCGGTCGACGCGCACCCCGGCCGCCCGCGCGGCTTCGCGGTTGCCGCCGATCGCGTACAGCGCGCGGCCGACGCGGTGGTAGCGCAGCACCCAGCCGGCGACCGCGAACAGCACCGCCGCCAGCCACACCGACATCGGCAGCCCGGCGAACGTCGTGGTCGCCAGGTTCGTGAACGAGTCCGGCAGGTTGAACAGCGTCTTGCCCTTGGTCGAGCCGACCTGCACACCCCGCAGCACGGTGAGCATGGCGAGGGTGACGATGAAGGCGTTCAGTTTCAGCTTCACGATCAGGAAGCCGTTGACGAACCCGACGAGCGCGCCGCACAGCGGGATCACCAGCAGGCCGATCGCGGTGGGCAGTTCGACGCCGAAGCCGGCCGACGCCGCCGGGATCACCACCATCGCGCCGAGCGCGGGCGCCAGGCCCATGGTGGATTCCAGCGACAGGTCGAACTTCCCGGTGATCAGCACCAGCGACTCGCCCAGCACGACCAGCGACAGCGCGGCCGACGCGGTCAGGATGCTGACGATGTTGCTCCAGCCGACGAACGTGTCGTCGACCAGGCCACCGATGACGAACACCACGACGAGCGCGGGCAGCAGCGCGAGTTCCCGCAGCCAGAGGGCCTTGCGACGCCGGGGCGGCGCGGGCAGCTCCGGCTGGGGATCGGTCATCACGTCGGTCACGAAAGCTCGACTCCTTCGATGTCGGCCACGAGGTCGCCGTCGGACCACCCGGCCTGGTGCTCGGCGACCACGGCCCCGGCGCGCAGCACCAGGACCCGGTCGCTCAGGCGCAGGTCGTCCAGCTCGTCGCTGACGATCAGCACCGCCTTGCCTTCGGCGCGCACCCGGTCGACGACCGCGAGCAGCGCCTCCTTCGACTTCACGTCCACCCCGGCCGTCGGGTTGATCAGCACGACGACCCGCGGGTCACTGGCCAGCGCCCGGGCGAGGACGACTTTCTGCTGGTTGCCGCCGGACAGGTCCGACACCGGCTGCTCGGCGCTCGCGGCGACGATGCCGTAGTCCGCCAGCGCCTGGGACGCCTTCGTGAACCGCGTCTTCGGCGACGCGATCCCGCCGCGGCCCATCTTGTCCAAAATGGACAGTGTGGCGTTGTCCATGATCGGGTGCTCCAGCACCAGGCCTTCGTGGTGCCGGTCGCGCGGCACGCAGCCGATCCCGGCCTTGAGCGCCGCCGGGATGTCCCCCGGCCGCAACGGCTTGCCCTCGACTCGGACCGTGCCCGCGGCCGGGCGCCGCAGGCCGTAGATCGTCTCGGCGACCTGGTGCTTCCCGCTGGCGTTGCTGCCCGCGAGCCCGACGACCTCGCCCTGGCGGAGCCGGAACGAGACGTCCGAGAAGCCGTCGCCGGACAGGCCGTCGACCTGCAGGATCTCCGGCGCGTCCGCCTCCAGGGCGTCCCGCGTGGCGGCGTCGCGGACGGACAGGCCGCCCGGTTCGCCGGTCATCGCGTCGACCAGCTCGGCCCGGCCGACCTCGGCGACCGGCGCGGTCAGCACGTGCTTCGCGTCGCGCAGCACCGTGACCGCCTGGCACACCTCGTAGACCTCGTGCAGGTGGTGCGAGATGAACAGGAACGTCACGCCGTTC
Organism: Amycolatopsis sp. WQ 127309; assembly: GCF_023023025.1. Taxonomy (NCBI): domain Bacteria; kingdom Bacillati; phylum Actinomycetota; class Actinomycetes; order Pseudonocardiales; family Pseudonocardiaceae; genus Amycolatopsis; species Amycolatopsis sp. WQ 127309. The sequence goes on along the minus strand of NZ_CP095481.1, from coordinate 4,729,111 downwards.
GCCTGCATCTGGCGCATCCGCTCGAAGAGCCGCTCGATGGCCTGTTTGTCCAGCTGCGCGGTCGGTTCGTCGAGCACGATGAACCGGGCGCCGTACGACAGCGCGCGGGCGATCTCGACGAACTGCCGGTCCTCGACCGACAGCTCGCCGGCCGGGGTGTCGACGTCGACGTGCACGTCCCACGACCCGAGCAGCTCGGTGGCCTGCCGCCGCAGCTTCTTCCAGCCGATGGCGAACCCGCCGCCCGCCTGCCGGTTCAGGAACAGGTTCTCGGCCACCGTGAGCTGCGGGACGACCATCGCGTGCTGGTAGACGCACGCCACGCGCGCCTTCCAGTCGTCCTGCTTGGTCAGGGGCGGGGCCGGCTCGCCGCCGAACTCGACGTGCCCGGTGTCCGTGGCGGACAGGCCGGTCAGGATGGAGACGAGCGTCGACTTGCCGGCCCCGTTGCGCCCGACGAGCGCGTGCGACTCGCCCGGGTGCACGTCGAGGCTGACGTCGTGCAGCGCCACGGTCGGGCCGTAGCGCTTCCCGACGCCGCGGGCGCTGACCACCGCGGTGGCGGGCGGCGCGATCACAGGTTGTTCCCCCACAGGGCCTTGTCGTCCACGTTGGCCTTGGTGATGACGGGCGCGGGCAGCTGGTCCTCGAGGATGCCGGGGCTGATCTCGACGATGGTGCTGTCGTGGTCGGTCGGGCCCGGCTTGAACGTCTCGCCGGCCATGGCCTTCTTCAGCCAGTACAGGCCGTACTTCGCGTACGCGTCGGCGGGCTGGGACACCGTGGCGTCCAGCTCGCCGGCCCGGATCGCGGCCAGCTCCTGCGGGATGCCGTCGTTGGACACGAGCACGATGTGCTTCGGGTCGCCGACCGGGAAGAACAGGTTCTTGCGCTTGAGCGCCTGCTCGGTCGGGGCCAGGTAGACACCGCCGGCCTGCATGTAGACGCCCTTGATGTCCGGGTTCGCCGTCAGCATGCTGTCGAGGCCGGAGGACGCCTTGTCGGCCTTCCACTCGGCCGGGATGTCCAGCACCTGGATGCCCGGGTACTTCTGCGCCATGCAGGCCTTGAAGGCCTCCGAGCGGTCGCGGCCGTTGACCGAGGCGAGGTCACCCTGGATCTGCACGACCTTGCCGGACTTGACCTTCTCGCCGATCGCGTCGCACGCCTTGGTGCCGTAGGCCTTGTTGTCGGCCCGCACCACCATCGCGACCTTGCCGCTCTCGGGGGCGACGTCGACCGCGACCACCGGCACGCCCTTGTTCTCCGCCTGCTTGAGCCCGGCGACGATCGCCGCGGAGTCCAGCGGCGTCACGACCAGGCCCTTGACGCCCTGGTTGAGGAACGTGCCGATGTCGGTGATCAGCTTCGCCGGGTCGCTGTCGGCGTTGACCGTCGGGAGGACGTCGACGCCCTCGGTCTTCGCCATCTGCGGCACGTAGTTGTTGTAGGCCTGCCAGAACGGCGAGGTCAGCAGCGGCAGGGTCGCGCCGACCTTGCCGCCGGTGTCGCCCCCGCCCGCGCTCGGCGCGGCCGCATTGTCCTTAGTGGACCCGCAGGCGGCCAGCACCAGGCCGCAGACGGCGGCCGTGGCGGCCACCTGGATCACCCTGTTGTGCACCGCATCCTCCTTGATGACAGCGAAAAAGTCTGTTACTGCTGAACGGGGCCGCGCGGGCGCAGGCCGTACATGCCACCGTCGACCGCGAGCGCGGTGCCGGTGGTCGAAGCGGACAGCGGGCTGGCGAGGTAGACGATCGCGTTCGCGACCTCGTCGGCGGTGACCAGCCGGCCCATCGGCTGGCGCGCGGCGAGCGCCGCGCGTTCGGCCGCCGGGTCGCCGGCGGAGTCGAGCAGCCGGCCCACCCAGGGGGTGTCCGCCGTGCCCGGGCACACGCAGTTGACGCGGATCCGGTCGGGCAGGTGGTCGGTCGCCATGGCCAGGGTCAGCGAGAGCACCGCACCCTTGCTGGCCGAGTAGAGCGCGCGGCTGGGCAGGCCGGCCCAGGCCGCGATGGAGCAGGTGTTGACGATCGCCGCGGACGGCGAGTTCCTGAGGTGCGGCAACGCGGCCCGGGCGAGCCGGACCATGCCGACGACGTTGACGTCGAACACGCGGTGCCACTCGTCGTCGCCGTTGGCGGTGACGTCGCCCTGCGCGCCGATGCCGGCGTTGTTGACGAGGATGTCGAGCCGCCCGAAGCGTTCCACGACGGCGTCGATCGCGGTGCGCACCTCGTCGTCCGAGGAGACGTCACAGCGGAAGCCGTCGTCGCCCGGTTTGAGGTCGAGCACCGCCACCTGGGCGCCGCGTTCGGCCAGCAGGGTCGCCGTCGCCAGGCCGATCCCCGAGGCGCCTCCGGTGACGGCGGCCACCAGGCCCTCGAATTCACTCACTTGCGGTCTCCGTCCACTCGGGACCGTCCGGGAAGCGGAACCGGCGCAGCGTGGCGTCGTGCATGCGCGCGGAGAACCCGGGGGCGGTCGGGGCGAGGTACCGGCCGCGCTGCACGACGGCCGGGTCGGTGAAGTGCTCGTGCAGGTGGTCGACCCACTCGATGGTGCGGTCGGTGTCCGACGCCGACACCGCGACGAAGTCGAACAGCGACAGGTGCCGCACGAGCTCGCAGAGCCCGACGCCGCCGGCGTGCGGGCACACCGGGACACCGAACTTGGCGGCCAGCAACAGGATCGCCAGGTTCTCGTTGAACCCGCCGACGCGGGCGGCGTCCAGTTGGAGCACGGAGATCGCGTTCGCCTGCAGGAGCTGCTTGAACATCACGCGGTTCTGGACGTGCTCGCCGGTGGCGACGCGGATCGGCGCAAGCGCTTTCGCGATGGCGGCGTGGCCGAGGATGTCGTCCGGGGACGTCGGTTCTTCGATCCAGTACGGGTCGTACGGCGCCAGCGCGGTCATCCAGGTGATCGCGGCGGAGACGTCCCAGCGCTGGTTGGCGTCGACGGCGATGCGGATGTCGTCGCCGACCGTCTCGCGGGCGAGTTTCATCCGCCGGACGTCGTCGTCGAGGTTGCCGCCGACCTTGAGCTTGATCATGTCGAAGCCGTCCGCGACGGCCTGTTCGGACAGCCGGACCAGCTTCGCGTCGGCGTACCCGAGCCAGCCGGGAGACGTGCTGTAGGCGCGGTAGCCGGTGGCTTCCAGCTGCGCGACCCGCTCGGCCCGGCCGGGCTCGGCGGCACGCAGGATGTCGAGGGCTTCGGCCTCGGTGAGCGCGTCACTCAGGTACCGGAAGTCGACGAGCGACACCAGCTCTTCGGGCGTCATCCGGGCCGCGAACTTCCAGACCGGGAGGCCGGCGCGGCGCGCGGCGAGGTCCCACGCGGCGTTGACGACCGCGCCGACCGCCATGTGCGCGACGCCCTTTTCCGGGCCCAGCCAGCGGAACTGCGAGTCGCCGACGAGCGTGCGCGACAGGTCGCCGAGCGCGGCCGCGTCCGCCGGGACGTCGCGGCCGACGACGTGCGGCGCGAGCGCGCGGATCGCGGCGGCCTGGACGTCGTTGCCGCGGCCGATGGTGAACGCGAGGCCGTAGCCGTCCGGGCCGCCGTCGGTGTGCAGCACGACGTAGGCCGCGGAGTAGTCCGGGTCGGGGTTCATCGCGTCGGAGCCGTCGAGCTCCCGCGACGTCGGGAACCGGACGTCGAGGACCTCCATGCCGATGATCTTCGCCATGGTCAGGCCTGCCTCGCGGTCTGGCGCTGCCGGCCGAGGCCGTCGATCTCCAGCTCGATCACGTCGCCGTCGCGCAGGTACGGCTTCGGGTCGGGCTGGCCGAGCGCGACGCCTTCGGGCGTGCCGGTGTTGATCAGGTCGCCGGGGCGCAGCACCATCACCTGGCTCAGGTGGTGGATGATCTCGGCCACGGAGAAGATCATGTCCTTGGTCGACGAGTCCTGCTTCTTCTCGCCGTTGACCCACAGCCGCAGGCCGAGGTCCTGCGGATCGGGCACCTGCGCCGCGGGCACGAGTGCCGGGCCGAGCGGGTTGAAGTTCTCGCAGGACTTGCCCTTGTCCCACTGGGCGGTGCTGAACTGCAGCGCACGCTCGGAAACGTCGTTCGAGACGACGTACCCGGCGACGTGGTCCAGGGCCTCCTCGACGCTGTCGAGGTAGCGGGCGGTCGTGCCGATGACGACGCCGAGCTCGACCTCCCAGTCGGTGCTGACCGACCTGCGCGGGATGAGGACGTCGTCGCCGGGGCCGACCACGACGTCCGGCGCCTTCATGAACACGACGGGCTCGGTCGGCGGCGTCGCGCCGGTCTCCTCGGCGTGGCGGCGGTAGTTCATCCCGATGCAGACGACCTTGCCCGGCTGGGCGATCGGCGAGCCGACGCGCAGGCCCGTGACGTCTTCCGCCGGCAGCTCCCCGGCGGCGAGCGCGGCGGCCACCCGGGCGAGGCCGCCGGTGGCGAGGAACCCGCCGTCGACGTCGGCGGTCAGCCCGCTCAGCCCGTAGGTCGTACCGTCGTCGGCGCGGACGTACGGACGCTCGCTTCCCGGCTCTCCGAGGCGTACCAGCTGCACGGATGTTTCCCTTCACCAGCCCGACCAGACATCCGATGTATATCGCAGACGAGGCCTCCGATCCAGAGCCGTCGCACAATCGGCGCGAAAATGGTCGGATCAGTGGCGGTGGGGGCCCGGACGAGCACGGGGTGTCACCAGTCACAGGCGGAATAGGCCCGATGACCGCGTCGCTGCTCCTTTGGGTAACTCGAGGAGGCGCATGACCGACACGGCGGAACCTGCCGCGCCCACCCGGCGCGCGCAGCTGAAGTTCGTCCTGATCCTGGGCGGGCTCTCGGCGTTCGGGCCCCTGTCCATCGACATGTACCTGCCGGCGCTGCCGCAGATGGCGGGCGACCTGCACGCCGCGGACACCACGGTGCAGCTGACGCTCAGCGCGTTCATCGTCGGCCTCGCGGTCGGCCAGCTGGTGCTCGGGCCGCTGTCGGACGCGCTCGGCCGGCGCGGGCCGCTCCTCGTGGGGCTGGTCCTGTACGTCGTGGGCTCGGTGCTGTGCGCGGTCAGCCCGGACGCGTGGCTGCTCGTCGCCGCCCGGGGCATCCAGTCCCTCGGCGCCGCCGCGGGCATCGTGATCGCCCGCGCCGCCGTGCGCGACCTGTACTCCGGCACCGCGATGACGAAGTTCTTCTCGACGCTGATGCTGGTCAGCGGCCTGGCCCCGATCCTCGCCCCGCTGATCGGCGGCCAGCTGCTGAACTGGACGTCGTGGCGCGGGGTGTTCGTCGTGCTGACGGTGTTCGGCGCCGTGTTGCTGGCCGTGGTGGCTTTCGCGCTCCCCGAGCCGCTGCCGGTTTCCCGGCGCTCACCGGCGCGTCTCGGCCGGGTGATGAAGACGTACGGGCGGCTGGCGGTGGACCGGACGTTCGCGGGCTACGCGCTGGCGTCCGGCCTGCTGTTCGCGTCGATGTTCGCCTACATCTCGGGGTCGTCGTTCGCGCTGCAGGGGGTGTACGGGTTGAGCCCACAGGCCTACAGCGTGGTCTTCGGCGCCAACGGCGTCGGCATCGTGCTGGCGGGCCAGCTCAACGGCCGGCTGGTGGGCCGGGTTCCCGAGCGCACGCTGCTGCTCGCCGGTCTCCTCCTCGGCGCACTCGGCGGCGTCCTGGTGCTGGTGTCGGCGCTGGCGCACCTGCCGCTGGCCGCGCTGCTGGTGTCGTTGTTCCTGCTGGTGTCGAGCATCGGCCTGGTGATGCCGAACGCGAGTTCCCTGGCCCTGGCCGAACACGCCCGCTCGGCGGGCGCGGCGTCGGCGTTGCTGGGCGTGCTGCAGTTCGTGGTCGGCGGAGTGGCCACACCGCTGGTGGGCTTGGGCGGCCCGGGAACGGCCGTCCCGATGGCGGCGACCATCGCCGGGTTCGCGCTGCTGGCGCTGGTGGCGTTCCTGACGCTCACCCGGCCGGTGGTCAGGCCGGATCCGGTGTCTTGAGCCGGTTGCCCACCTCTTTCGAGCTGTCGTCGATCGATCCCAGGTCGACGCGCATGGCGTTCGTGAGCAGCTCGAACGCGTCCACGGCGGGGTCCCACACGTCGTCGAAGTTCCGTCCCCGCAGCTTCATGTCCGGCCGGGCGAGCCAGTCCCGCGTCGCCCGGAGCCGGCCACCGAAGCTGCGAGCGGCCGACGTGACGTCCTCGGAAGCGACGATGGCGCACGAGGTGACCAGGTCCTGCAACCTGCGCAGCGCGCCGGCCAGCTCGAGAGCGGTCTCCGCGTTGCCATCGGACTGACCGGAACGAGAGACGGAAAGCGCGGTCACGGCGTCCGCGAACACCTGGGTGATCTTCAGGTAGAGCTCCGACCTCAACCCGAACAGGAGCTTCCGACGTTCCAGCTCACGCTGATGCTCGAGTTCCTGGGCGAACCGCTCCCGTTGCTGCTCCAGCTCGGTCGCGGATCTCTTGTTCGCGCTTCTCGTCGTCAACCACGTGGTGATCGACGCCGTCAGGAGGGCGACCACCGCTGTCATGCCGGCGACAGCGATGGTCAGCCAAGCGGGAGTGTTGTTCATCTGAGCGGGCTTGACCCTCAGCCGAGGTCCGCCAGATCGCCCGTCTCGAGCTGCTCCGCCGTCACCTTCGTGCGGCCGTCGACCAGCGCGCTCAGGGCGTCGCCGTCGTCCCACATGTTCACGTTCATCGCCGCCGCCACTTCGCCATCGCGGAGCCAGAACGCCGTGAACTCCCGCGACGCGAGGTCGCCCCGCACCACCAGCTCGTCCGCCGCCGGATCCGCCAGGCCGCGGTACTCGCAGCCCAGGTCGTACTGGTCGGTGAAGAAGTACGGCGACGCCAGGTAGGGCTCGTTCTCCCCCAGCAGGTTCTGCGCCACGTGCGTGCCCTGGTCCTTCGCGTTCTGCCAGTGCTCCACGCGGATGCGGCGGCCGTAGCGCGGGTGGAAGTGGGCCGCGATGTCGCCGACCGCGTAGACGTCCGGGGCCGCGGTGCGCAGGCCCGCGTCCACCGCGACGCCGCCGTCGTCGGACAGCTCCAGGCCCGCCGCGTGGGCCAGCTCGACCCGCGGGGCCGCGCCGACCGCCACCAGGACCACGTCCGCCGGCAGCTCGTCGCCGTTGCCCAGCTTGACGCCGCGGACGCCGTCCGGGCCGCCCGTGATCTCCGCGACCTGCTCGCCCAGGCGCCAGTGGACGCCGTTTTCCGTGTGCAGGTCCCGGAACACCCCGCCGATCGTCTCGCCGATGACCGTCGAGAGCGGGACCGCGACCGGGTCCACCACCGTGACGTCCGCGTCGTGCGAGCGGGCGGCCGCGGCGGCTTCCGAGCCGATCCAGCCGGCGCCGATCACGACCACGCGCTCCGCCTCGGCGAACGCGGACCGCAGCTTGAGCGCGTCGTCGAGGCTGCGCAGCGTGTAGAGACCCGGCAGGTCGCCGCCGGGGACCGGGAGGGCCTTCGGGCGCGAGCCGGTGGCCAGCACGAGGCGGTCGTAGCGGTGCTCGCCGCCCGCGTCGTCCAGGACCAGCCGCGCGCCCAGCTCGACGCGAGTCGCGGTGACACCGGGGGTGAACCGGATGTCCTTCTCCGCGTAGTACTTCTCTTCGTGCACCCAATCGGGTTCGTCGGTGGTGCCGAGCAGGACGCCCTTCGACAGCGGCGGCAGCTCGTACGGCCGGTGCGGATCGGACCCCATCAGCAGGACTTCGCCGGGGTAACCGCGTTCGCGCAACGCGGCCGCGGCGGACGCACCGCCCAGGCCCGCTCCGACGACGACGATCTTCCGCGGCTCCGACATCCTGACCTCCACCGGCGACAGCAAATCCTGGCGCGAACCTACTCCGGAACCCGCCGCACCACATCCCGGTACGCCGGAACCCCTCGTTCCGCAAGGGAAAACTCGCGAGTAGGCGGATCGGGTGAACCGGCGTCATGGCGCCGTGGCGCGGGTCTCCCACCCCCGCACGAAGCAGAACGTCGAGGGAATCGGAGGCGGCGACCATGAGTCGGGGCGAGTGGTCGGTCACCTGCCGGGATCTGGCCGGCAGGCGCAGGGACGTGACGGTGTTCGTCAGCAACGACAAGGTGGTGCTCGTCGCGCCACCGGGCGAGGCGGCGGTGCTCGGGCCGCTGGACGTGGGACGGCTGCGGGCCGCCCTGCGTGACGCCATCGTGGCGACGGCGGACGACAAGGTGGAAACCTGACAACTACCGTTCCTACTTTCCAGTAGGTTAGAGTCGGCCCGACGACGTCGAGTGCGAGGGGCCGGCCATGACCACCTACTTCGTGACGGGCGCGACGGGTTTCCTCGGGAAACGCCTGGTCGCCCGGCTGCTGCGGCGACCGGAGACGTCCGCGGTGTACGCGCTCGTGCGGGAGACCTCGCGGGAGCGGCTGTCGGTGCTCGCGGAGGGCTGGGCGAACGCCGGCAAGCTGCATCCCGCGGTCGGCGACCTGACCGAGCCGCGACTGGGCGTCGACGCCGACGGGCTGCCGCACCTGGACCACGTCGTCCACCTCGCGGCGGTCTACGACTTCACCGCGGACGAGGAGACCAACCGGCGCGCCAACGTCGAGGGCACCCGGCACCTGCTCGCCTTCGCCGCGACGGCCGGGGCGGGGCTCGTGCACCACGTGTCCTCGATCGCCGTCGCGGGCGATCACGCCGGGCGCTTCACCGAGGCCGACTTCGACCTCGGCCAGCACTTCGGGTCGCCGTACCACGCGACGAAGTTCCAGGCCGAGAAGCTCGTCCGCGAGCAGCCGCTGCCCTACCGCGTCTACCGGCCCTCGGCCGTCGTCGGCGACTCGCGCACCGGCGAGATGGACAAGATCGACGGCCCGTACTACTTCCTGCCCGCGATCTCGCGGCTGGCGGCGCTGCCCCGGCGTCTCCCGCTGGCCGCGCCCGACCTCGGCGCGACCAACCTGGTGCCGGTCGACTACGTCGTCGAGGCGATGGAACACCTGATGCACCGGGACGCGCCGGCCGGGGCGACCTACCACCTCGCCGCCGCGCGCCCGCAGTCGCTGAACTCCGTCTACAACGCCTTCGCGCGCGTCGCGGGCGGGCCGGCGATCCGGGCCGTGCTGCCCGCGAAGCCGTCGAACGTGCTGCGGCGGGCGGGCACCCGGCTCGCGCACGCGGCCGCCGCCGGGGTCGACCGCGTGCCCGGCGGGCGCGCGACGCGGGCCGCCGTCCTCGACGAGCTGGACGTCCCGCTCGAAGTCCTGCCGCACCTGAGCACCGAGGTCGTCTTCGACACCGCGCGCACGACGACGGCGCTGTTCGGCAGCGGCATCCAGCTCCCGGAGCTGCGCGACTACGCCGCGCCGCTCTACCGCTTCTGGCGGGCGCACCTCGACCCCGACCGCGCCCGCCGCACCCACGGCCTGGCCGGACGGACGGTGCTGATCACCGGCTCGTCGTCCGGCATCGGCCGCGCGTCGGCGCTCGCCGTGGCCCGCAAGGGCGCGAAGGTGCTCCTCGTGGCCCGGCGTGCCGACGAACTGGAGGACGTCCGCAGCGAGATCACGGCCGCGGGCGGCATCGCGGCGGCCTACCCGTGCGACCTCACCGACGGCGACGCGGTCGACGCGCTGGTCAAGGACGTGCTGAGCGACCACGGCGCCGTCGACATGCTGGTCAACAACGCCGGCCGATCGATCCGGCGCTCGGTTTCGCTGTCCACGGAACGGTTCCACGACTACGAGCGCACGATGGCGATCAACTACTTCGGCCCCGTGCGGCTCATCCTCGGGCTGCTGCCGTCGATGGCGCGGCGGCACTTCGGCCACGTCGTCAACGTCACCACCATGGGCCTGCAGACCGACACCCCGCGCTTCTCCGCCTACCTGGCCTCGAAAGCGGCCCTGGAGCAGTTCGGCCTGACCGCCGGGCGCGAGACGCTCTCGGACGGCGTCACCTTCACCTCCGTCCGGATGCCGCTGGTGCGGACGCCGATGATCGCGCCGACCGGCTACCGCGGGATCCCGTCGAGCAGCCCGGAACGCGCGGCCGCGCTCGTCGTCAAGGCCCTCGAAGAGCGGCCCGCGATCCTCAGCCTCCCCGAAGGGCGGGCCGCCGAGCTGGCGACGCTCGTCGCGCCGCGGCTCTCCCGCTTCGCCGCGCACCTCGCCCACCGGGCGACGCGGGAGTCGGCGCCGGAGGCCCGCGGGCTGCCGGGCCGGCCCGCGCCGGCGGCCGTCGCGGCGGCGATCACCCGCGTGATCTGGCGCCGTCGTGCGTGATCGGTGCGAATTCCGGCAAAACCCTGGCACTACGGCGACGGTACTTCTACCCTCGCGCGTGCTCCGTTCATCCGGACGGACGTGAACTGGGGAGTTCGAAATGCCGGAACGCAGTACTGGGGAACGCACCGCCTTCGCGGATCAGACCGCCGCGATCGGCACCGCCCGAACCACGACCGGGTGACGTCTTGTGAGTGTTCAGGGCGGTTCCAACCGCCCTGAACACTCACGAGCAGGTGGGGGCGGGTGGTCCGGCCGGTATCCGCGGACGGCCCGGCCGCTACCATCGCTTCCCGGGTGTGATCGGGAGCGGAAGGCGGGCGGCGTGGACGTGGCGAGTCCGGTGCGCGCCACTGCCTCCCCGGAGCCCGCTCCCGCGGCGCGCTCCCGGCCGCTGCTGCGCTGGGGCGTGCACGCCGCCTGGGTCGTGCTGCTCGCGCTGGCCACCGAACTGCGCGTCGGCCGCTTCGGCTTCCACCCGTCCGACCAGGGCTTCATCCTCGCCCAGGCGTGGCGGGTGCTGCACGGCGAAGTGCCGCACGCCGAGATCATCTCCGCGCGCCCGCTCGGTTCGGCGGTGCTGCACGTCGCCGACTTCGCGCTGCCGATGCCGTTGTTCTTCGGCTCGAGCTTCCTGTCCATGGTCGAGATCATCGTGGCGACCATCGGGTTCGCCGCGCTGGTCACCCGCCGCCGGGTGCTGGCCTGGGGGCCGGGCATGACGGCGATGGTCGCGGCGGCCTCGCTCATCAACCTCAACGCGTTCCCGCTGATGGCCTGGCACACGGTCGACGGCATCGCGCTCACCGCGTGCGGCGCCTGGGCCCTGGACGCGGGCCTGCGCGGCGGCCACGCGTTCGCCCGCCGCGGCGGCTTGGCCCTGCTCGGCTG